>JAJCYM010000063.1 GCA_029262895.1 Roseivirga sp. | reverse complement strand
CTGCTGCCCGTGATTCGGGCAATGAATTGCACATATCACCAATAACCAGCGTCAAACGAGCATTTTTATTCTTTAGCTGTTCCGAGACTTCTTCAAGCCCTATATCGGTACCATCCAAAGCCATTGTAGGGAATGCACTGGATTTTTCTGTATCGCTGTAGCCATGACCTGAGTAATAGTAGATAATAATGTCGTTGGTGGTATTATTGATACCATTCAGTCTATTCAGAATCGCTTCCTTATTGAAAGTGTTACCCGAAAACTGATATTGTTTCATGTCAATGCCCATCTCCCTCGTGATTTTCGTAAAGGTTGTAGTCACATCTTTTTGATCCTGAGCGGTGCTGTTGCCGATGCTTCGGTCTTCCACATCTGCCACCATCACCAAATGCAGTACAGGCTTGGCAATTGCCGGATCAGGGTTTACAGGCGGCTGTTCAACCGGTGGATTAGGATTCGTTGCTTCATTAACCAAACCCAGATACAAGGCGTACTCCGGTTCGTTTTTCTCAAAAAAATCAAATATAAACTGTTCTGTAAAATCTACATCAGGATCCAGTAGTCTGAATGTGGCCTCAATTAAGTAGTCCGTAATATCTTCTCGCTCCAGATCAACATCATCAATAGTAAACAGGCTTTCGAATTCATTGTCCTCATTGACGCTCGTAAAAATGAAATTATCAGCATTATAGGCAGCAGCGCTACCATCTGCGGAGTACACTACCTCAGCATCATGTCCATCAAAGATAAAAAAAGTCTCCCCGTCCTCATCAGTATCCGCAGTCCCCTCACATAGGTATTTGGCAACTCTATAAATTCCATTCGGGTCAATGTATTTGACCCTGACCTCTATTTGCGTTTCATCATAAAACGCAACAAGTGCCGAATACTTAATGTCTGCTTCCCATTCAATTTCATAAAAGCTTTGTGCCTGTGTCCTGACAATTGAAACAATAAAAAGCAGTGAAAATAATAGGGTTCTCATTTCTAATATTGGCTTTGGTCTTTGATACAAGTTATAAAATATCGTGCCAAATTTATATTTCAATTTTTATTCAGTCCGTTCAGAGTCACTTCCAGACAAATTTCAAAAATAAACTAAATCTCTAGTTGTATAATTCAAATTTACTTCTACATTTGTAGAACACTTTCTAATAACGTAGAATGGCTCTATCAAAAACTGAAGAACAACTCATGCAACATCTCTGGAAATTAGAGAGAGCTTTCATGAAAGATCTCCTTGAAGCATTTCCAGAACCCAAACCTGCCACCACCACTGTGGCCACTCTGTTAAAACGGATGTCTGACAAAGGTTATGTAGGCTTTAAAAAGTATGGTAGCGTGAGGGAGTACTACCCTCTGGTGAAGAAAGAGGCTTATTTTTCAAAACACCTAAGTGGCTTAATCAAGGGCTATTTCGATAACTCTCCCGCTCAATTCGCTTCCTTTTTTACCAAGGAAACAGACCTGTCTCCGCAAGAACTGGAAGAACTCAAGGCAATCATAGAGGGAGAAATTAAAAGCAAGAAAAAATGATTGCGTACCTATTGAAATTCGTCCTTTGTTCTGCCCTTCTATTGGCCTTTTATCATTTGATCTTAGGGAGAGAACGCCTATTTAGATTTAATAGATTTTTTCTATTGGGCATTGTTTTCGTTTCTCTGGCTGTTCCATTTACAATTGTAAAAACACGAGTTGTAGAGATTCCTGCTGCAACTGCAGCCGAATTCGCAGCCATACCTCACCAGTTTGAGTTTCCTGAGCTAACAGAACAGCTAGCAATACCTGAGCGCAATAAGACTATAAGTGCGGAAAATCTGGCCTTAACAGTATATACTCTTGTTTCTATATTTCTATTATTCAGATTTCTAGGTAACATTCGATATATCACCCTCTTAAAAAGAGGTCACCAACTGGTAACCGTAGAGGGTATAAAAATGGTCCTTCGTTCAGATATCAGTTCATCATTCAGCTTTCTGAGCTATATGTACACCAACAAAGAGCGCTTTGAGCAAGGTCATCTTCCATCTGAAATAATTGAGCACGAGAAGTCACACATAGACCAAAAACATAGCTACGATACCATTTTCATTGAATTGGCTGGCTGTCTGCTTTGGTTCAATCCAGTCATTTACTTTATAAAAAGAGCCATTAAACTCAACCATGAATATTTAGCTGACGCTCAGGTGCTGCGTACTGTGAAATCACCAAAGGACTATCAGCGTATGATACTCAGCTACACCAGTCAAAACTCAGTACTAAACCCAGTTTTTGCTAGTCATTTGACTTTTGGAGAAACTAAAAACCGTATTAAAATTATGTTCAAAACAACAAACAAAGGACTGGCAGCCTTGAAGCAAGTTGCTGCGGTCATTATGATCCTTCTGGTCTTTTTTGCTTTGGGCCAGGAGCGTGTTATCGCCCAGGAAAAAGCGGAAAAGCAAGAGGCCCAAACTCAGGATGTACCACAGGTAAGGGAGATTTCTCAGAATCCGCAGGACCTACCACCTCCACCACCTCCGAGGATGGTTCGGCTTAGTGCTGAGTCCAAAGTTAGATTTACCGATGCCTCAGGTCAAATGGTCACCGATACTTTCAAAAACCTAAGTAACAGCCAAAAAAAGGACTTTATGACCAAAAAACTGAAAGGCGATATTTGGGTTCCACCACCACCGGCCAAAAAATTGACCAATGCAATATTGAGTGAACTCATGGACGATCAAAAAAATGACATCTGGATAGACGGTGAACGAGTAGACAATTCAGCACTCAAAAATTACAAGCCAAATGATTTTCATCATTTCTCTAAAGGAACACGAAGAGAAATGGAAGATGGAAAAAGCGTAATCAAATTGTTGGCCACATTGACCACCATGAAAACCTTTGAGGAGAATCCTAATGCCTATGGCTGGTGGGCACCCTTTCAGACCAGATTTATGAATCCTGAAGAAAGGCCAAAAATTGTTGAAGTTCCCAAAACTCAAAAGAAAAAAGTAGGTTCATACTCATCTGTGGGTCTCCATATCCTCCCCGAAACGAAGGTGCGATATACCAATGCCTCAGGTCAAATAAAGACCGATCTCTTTAAGAACTTAACAGACAGTCAAAAAGAAGCCTTTAGGACCAAAAAAATGAAAGGTGAAATTTGGCTACGGCCTCTCGCAAAACGTAGGGTTACGGCTGAGATGATGATTGATTTTCAGAATTCAAAAAAGTATGGCCTGTGGATTGACGGTAAAAGGGTGGATAATGCAGCGCTTAAAAACTACAAACCCAAAGAATTCCATCGCTTCGATCAAAGTATACTACTCAAAAATGCCAAGAACTACGGCAAGCATACCTTTCAATTGAACATGACAACCATAAAAGCTTTTGAGAACAGCCCTAACCGTGGTGGCAGGTGGCTATCCACTGAAAACATGTTTTCTCAAATAAAAGAGAAACCAAAAGTGAAGGAAATTAAAGTGAAAGATAAGGCTAAGGACAAGGAGAAAGTTAAGGATAAGAGTAAGGGCACTCCCTGAGGAGATGTTAGACATTAGATGTTAGAGGTTAGATGTTAGAGGTTAGAATTCTCTGATTAAACCCCAATTCATCAAGGATTGGGGTTTGGTCATTTAGATAGAACCTAAATTTCAAAGTGCATCCCGTTTTTTAGTAATTGATTGTAAGTGGCTTTATTGAATTGAAATAAATTCCCTGGCCGACCGGCTCCGCTGGACTTAGCCTTTTCATTCAACTCCTCCAAAATACCAAGGCTCATTACCTTCTTCTTGAAATTCCTCCGGTCAATGGGTCTGTCCAGCAAAGTTGTGTAAAGGTGTTCCAGGTCTGAAAAGGGAAATTTCTTATCGAGCAATTCAAAGCCAATAGGTTGGTAGACGATTTTCCCTCTTAGTCTTTCAATGGCCACATTCAATATCTTTTTATGATCAAAAGCCAGTTTGGGAAGTTGCTTGAAGTTGAACCATTCGGCTGCCTCTGCATCGGTGGTGGCTTTTAACTTTTGAAACTGACTGGACTTAACCAGTCCGAAATAGGCTACAGATAAAATCCTGGTGCGAGGATCACGGTCTGGTTTACCAAAGGTGTACAACTGTTCCAGGTAATTGATCTTCACCCCCGTCTCCTCCTGCAACTCTCTTGCCGCAGCAGTTTCTAAAGATTCATCATCCAATACAAAGCCTCCCGGAATAGCCCACGTACCTTTGAATGGATCATACTTTCTTTTGATCAAGAGGATAGACACACCCTCCTCTTTGCTGTATCCAAATACAACGGCATCTACTGCTACTTGAATATTTTGCGTCACTTTCACACAATAAAGGTAATGGTTTCCATAGTTAACAAAAAGCTCATTTACCCGTCATTCCGGAATTAAAGTTTTGAGATACCGGATAAACTAGTCCATATGTAAAATTATGGACTAGTTTTCCGGCATGACGGCATTCTTATCCAGAATCCACGTCAAAAATAATGTGTGAAAAATACGCAAATATGTTTGACTTATTTCCAAAAATGCATTTATATTTGCGTTTATATTACGCAAATAATGTCAAATGCTTATTCAGGTCAAATGAATCTTTTAATATTCAGAACAAATATCAAAACAAAGAAAATGGTGAAACTGGTCAAAGCCATATTCAACAACCACCCTTTCATTTCGGATTGGTCAATAGATACAGAGGACATTGACAATGTTCTCAGGATTGAAGCCACCCGAATGCTCAATGAAAATGAAATTATCACTCAAATGAGAACCAACGGCTTCTATTGTGAAGTGTTAGCGGGTTGAATTCACTAAGAGTATGAAAGCTGTTTTATGGACAAAATATGGCTCACCTGATCTTCTTCAATATGGAGAAGTGGAAAAGCCTGTGCCAAAGGATGATGAGGTCTTGATCAAGGTACAGGCGGCCACAGTAACACCCGGAGACTGTGAAATGAGGAGGTTTGATATGCACGTTTTATTCTGGCTTCCACTGCGCATCTATATGGGCATTTGGAAACCAAAGCGCCCTATCCTGGGCATGGAACTGGCAGGTGAAATAGAAGCTGCGGGTAAAGATGTAACACAGTTTAAGCAAGGTGATCAGGTTTTTGCCGGAACAGGCATACGCTTTGGCGCCTATGCGCAATACAAATGCATCAAGGCCAATTCCTTTATGGCCCTAAAGCCTGCAAACCTCAGCTATGAGGAAGTGGCGACCATTCCCACGGGCGCCATCAATGCCCTGCATTATATTAAATTAGGCAAGATTCAGCCAGGTGAAAAAGTGTTGATTAACGGCGCTGGTGGCTGTTTTGGCACCTACGCTGTTCAATTGGCCAAAATGTTCGGTGCTGAGGTGACAGCGGTTGACAGCACAGAAAAGCTTGGCCTGTTAAAAGAGATTGGTGCCGATGAAACTATCGATTTCACAAAAGAGGATTACTTCAATAATCCTGAAATCTATGATGTGATATTTGACATAGCCGGAAAGGGTTCGGTGACCAAAGGAATGAGAGCATTAAAACCAACAGGACGCTATATCCTTGCTACACCATGGGTCGGATTGGTCTTGCAAGGACGGTGGGCTTCATGGACAAGTTCCAAAAAATTCTTTTGTGCTTTAGCCAAAGATGACCCCAGGGAGCTCGTTTATCTCAAAGAGCTAATGGAAGCTGGCAAAATCAAAGCGGTGATCGATCGAACCTATCCATTAAATGAAATGGCCGCAGCCCATCACTACGTAGAAGATGGAGAGAAAGTCGGCCATGTAGCCATCAAAATTGAGCACTAGTATGAAAGCGATTGTCAATCACAAATACGGCCCACCTAGCTTGCTGAAACTTCAGGAAGTAGAAAAACCAGTTCCCAAAGCAGATGAAGTGTTGATAAAAACTTATGCGACAGCTATAAATGATTGGGACTGGTCTTTTGCGAGAGGTAAGCCCTACATGCTCAGGCTGATGTATGGACTTCGCAAACCAAAGGTGAATATTCTTGGTGCTGAGGTTGCAGGTGTAGTGGAAGCGGTTGGGGAGAACGCTAAGAAATTTTGGCTAGGTGACGAAGTTTATTGTGACACTTCCGAGAATGGTTTAGGTGGTTTTGCGGAATATGTTTGCGTCAGAGAGAATGACCTTGTTCACAAACCAGCTGCCATGTCTTTTGAAGAGGCTGCTGCAATACCCCATGCTGCCATGCTAGCATTGCAAGGCCTGGTAGATAAAGGGCAGATTCAACAGGGACAAAAGCTTTTGATTAATGGTGCTGGTGGTGGTGTAGGCACTTTTGGAGTTCAGCTGGCCAAGCTATATGGAGCAGAGGTGACAGGAGTAGACAGTTCTGATAAATTGGACATGCTACGCGAAATGGGCTTTGATCATGTTATCGACTACAAAAGTGAAGACTTTACGAAAAACGGAAAGCGTTATGACTTGGTTTTGGATACCAAAACAACCCGCTCCCCCTTCGCTCATCTTCGGTCTCTAAATCCAGGCGGCATCTATGTCACTGTCGGGGGGGCTCTCCCCCGACTGTTCCAGATGTTTGTCTTTGGGCCCTTGATTGCCAGGTTCACCAAAAAGAAAACCCTTATTCTCAGCCTGAAGGCAAACAAGGATTTAGCATATATCAACGAATTATTCGAGGCAGGCAAAATCAAGTGCGTACTGGACGGCCCTTATCCATTAGCTGAGGTACCTACCGCAGTTCAGCGATTTGGTGAAGGAAAACACAAAGGGAAGATTGTGATTAGAGTCGAACACAAGGAAATTCCCTAATAAATTCCTGCTAAAAACTTACCAACACAATTCGGTTTACAATCCACCCTCCTTTCCCTATATTGAAAACCTTATTTACACATACCATGAAAAAACTAACATCACTATTGGCCATCATTATTCTGGTAGCCTGTTCAAACACTAAAGACACCAAGGAAAAGGAAGTGGCCCAGGAGCCTCAATGGCAAATGCTCTTTGACGGCTCTTCGACTGATGGCTGGAGAGGCTATAATAAAGAAACTCTGCCCGAAGGTTGGATTATAGAAGACGGCACGCTGAAAGCACTTGGAACAGGTGGAGACATTGGAGGTGATATTGTCTATGGTGCAAAGGCCTTCGAGAACTTTGAATTGTCACTGGAATGGAAAATTCAGGAAGGCGGTAACAGCGGCCTTTTTTACCATGTTTTGGAAGGTGAAAAATATGCTGCGGCCTATGAGAATGCTCCGGAATATCAACTCATAGATGATATTGGTTATCCTGGAAATTTAGAAGCCTGGCAATCTGTAGGTGCAGACTATGCCATGTACGATCCACCAGCTGATAAGGTGGTAAAACCACACGAGCAATGGAACCTGACCAAAATTATATTTACACCTGAAAAGGTGGAGTACTGGCTGAATGGAGCCAAAACCGCAGAGTTTGTGCCTTGGTCTGACGATTGGAATACCCGAAGAATGGCTGGCAAATGGAAGGACTTTCCTGACTATGGCCAAGCCAAATCCGGCCTTATTGGCTTACAGGATCATGGTGGAGTTACCTGGTTTAGGAATATCAAGATTAAGGAGCTTTAGGGTTTAAGGCAGTATTATTGCATTCTCTTGCCGAATGCATTAAATGTATTTCACGCTTTCTTGGGCTCCATTCTATTTTTTCCAGAATTCCCACCAGTTCTTTTTTATTGAAGTGTCTTCTTCAATCCATTCACCACTTTCGTCCTTTGTCCATTTTTTATCAATTCCATCAAGTGTCATTTCTGCTCCTTCCCCATTATCGAGATGTTCGAGCAGTTCCTTGTCGAACCAAAAAGATTCTTTTAATTCTTCAAAGTAAACGTTCAATGCATAATCCTCTTCCGGTGTTCCAATAATTTCAAAGTCCATCATTGACGGAGTTGTCTCTCCATAAATTTCTCCGATTTTCCCTGCCAGCCCTTTCGCTTCTGTCTCTGAAGAGCTCTTAATTTTTATCTTATTACCGAACGTATTGAACATATTATTTTATGCTTTTCCACCAATCTAATATTTGATTGGTTAATTCTTTAACGTCATTGCTCAACGGTGAAAGTCCGTAAGATGCGATTAGCTCACTATATAAAACGCTGTAAATCTTTTCGCTATCTGCTCCACTGTCCAAGTGACTTAGAATTTTATGATTTAGGGAATCAAATTCGCATGAAGGAGCGCCTGGAATAAAACCCCAACTATTAATCAACTTCCTCAGCTGTTTTTCCCGGTAGAAAAACTCATTTCTTATTTGCTTGTTACTCAATGGCTCTATAAACTTCCCTTTGGCTTGTTCCAGTTAAAATTAGAGTTTTTTGACTAGTATACCTCCGCAGCATCAGCAACGTAGTTAGTTGGGTACTACTTCTTATTCAAATTGACGGTAATCGTATAGCCTGGCTTCTTTTGACGAACCTGCTCCTTTGGTGGGGTGGATTTGGTGACGTGGTAAGTGACCTGCCGCTGCTGTTTCTTCTTTTCCTTGGGTAGCTTAAAGTCAATCTTCAGCTTTTTGTGGGTGAGGGTCTTTTTACCCTTGTTCACGGCCTTTTCATAGACCAATAATTTGCACAGTCTGATCACCTCTTCATCGCAACCATAACCTATTCCGGACAATATTTTTACGTTTAAAATCCGGCCGAGCCCATCCACGTCATAGGCCACCTCCACTGCTCCCTCGATTTTATGATCAAGTGCCTCCTGGGGGTACTTAAGGTTTTTTGTTACAAAGGCCTTAAGTGCCTCCATCCCTCCGCGGTATTGAGGGGTCTTGAGCATTTCATCTTTACGCGGTTTTGACATTCAGTCAATATCGGTAGAAATGGGCTGTCTTTGCAAGGAATACCAAAAAATGAGAATCACAGCCGTTAAAAATGTCAAGGTCAGCATCGTGCCGGAAACCATCACCACATATTTGAACCAGGTCACCCCTTTCCAAAGTAACCAGATGCCTCCAAAAGTGAGAATAACAGATATAAAAGGCTCAATCAACAGAAATTTCTTAAGCTTTCGTTTGATCGGGAGGGTCAGCAAAATACCTCCCAGCCCAAGAAAGATCAGCGAGAAGGAAACAGCATGTCCATGAATGGTGGTTAAAATTTCGTTCTCGGTCTTCTTAAAAACCATGGTTTCGGCATCTGGCACATCTTCATTGCCATTATAGTGAGTCTCGATGCCGCCAGCTTTTAAATCCGTGGAACCCATCAGGAATTTAAAGCCGCTAAAATACCCGAAGGAAAGGGCAAGCGTAAAAAAGAAAATAAACTGCCTGACGTATTTGGGAAAGGTCGATATACCGTTGATAAAAGTCATTCGCAATGAATTAATTGAGGAGCCCTTGGCTTTGCAACAAGGCCAATTTATCCGTCATCAATTTAATAGCCACGGTGGCAGATCTTACTGAGATAGTAGCTCCGGAAATGCCTTGAATATCTCTACCCAATTGTATTTGATCATCAGCCTTCTTGTTTAGGAACTGTTTCAGCCAGCGTTTGCTGCCTATCTCTCCTCCCCAGTCCTCACGGTAAGTGAGCACTTTGGTATCTATAATGGCCATTTCAGTATCGTAAATCACCATCAGGTCGAAATCATTATATCGACTTGGTGCTGCGGATAGGAATAGATATCCCACCCTCTCTTCCTTTGTGCTGATCACATAAAGCTGCAGTCGTTTCAGTTGCTTGGCGATGGCTCCATCCATTTGATCATCAGAAAAAAGGTCAACTCGAATGGTCTCCTCAGGCCACAACATATCAAATGACTTCAGCACCTTCTTCTTTGCGTTTTTGGGCAGGTTGATCTCTGTCTCAGGAACAAAACCCAGCGTAATACATAAGGATAAGGCAAGTAATATCTTCTTCATTCCTTTCTGATTAGAACCAAATTCCCACTCCGAAATTCAGTTGCTTTTGGGTTTGGCTGCCTAAGGCTTCATTTTTGAAAATCTGGTAGTCAGCTTTCAACACCGCCCCCGGGGCGACCATAAAACCGGCACCCAAAGTGATATCCGTTCTGTCATAGGCCAGGTTCTTTGTTAAATCTCCCGCCACTCCAGCATGGGTATTGTACTGCTCATACCTCGCAAAAACATTCAGTTTTTGTGAAGTATTCAAATGAAGCAAGCGCAATACATCATAGCCAGCCTCCACATAATAGCCAAAAAGTCTGGAGCCCAAATCCGCTCCGGTCAGACCATTGTATTTATCAGTATTTCCAACTTTGGCATTGACCAGCATGCCTCTTGCTGTAAATCCCCTGTTTTGGTATCGGGCATCCAAGCCAACCATTGAGATATTCACTCTGGAAGAATCCGCAATGGCGTTCGCTTCAGAATCGTTTTTCAACAACCCATCAAACAAGGTAGACTGGGATTTTCCGAAATAACCTGATAGACCGAGTTTCAATCCTTGAATACCATAGAAATCGACCTTGGTAGAGAGATTGGGAGAACTCATATAAGATTCTGCTCCTTTCTGCCTTCCTTTTCTAAAAGCATCTTTGCCCCTGAACTTACCAGTGCCATCAAATCCGTTGAATCCGTTTACCGCATACACCTGATACTTCAATGACATATCGGGGAAGTTGCCAGAGAATCCAACGCCCAATTCTCTCCAGGTAGTCGGCACAATCTGACCTTCCAGGTTTGGTCGTTCCACTCCGTTGAAAGTAGTCGGCTCATGGTATTCATTGATTATGCCCATCGGGATCAACATCAGGCCTGCGCGAAGATTAAAGCCATCAGAAATCTGATAGTTCAAAAATGCCTGCTCCACAAAAACTTCGCTGACATGTTCAAACTCTACCTCAGTAACAAACTGAACTCGATCGCTAAAACTATAGCCAAGAAAAAGCACCAAACGATGCACATCAAGCTTGCCCACTTCATAAGTATCAGAGTTGAGCGGTTGGTTATAATCAATCTGAGCATAGGCACCCAAACGAATGCCCTGAGAACTGTTACCAGCCAGTATATTAGCGGCTGAATTTAAAGGTTGATTTGTCAGTGTATCTGTATTTCTGACTTGGGCATTACTGCTGTTGAAAACGGCCAATAAAATGAGTGAAAGAAGCCCTATTCTTTTTAACATTGAAACTGTTGTTTTTATTTAGACTTATTATAAATAGTGTCGCAAAGGTATATGAGCACTTTCTTACAAGCAAGACTTATTTAGAATAATTTTAAATAACGATTGATTAGGCAAAAAAGGCTTATTGGAGCTTGATACGCCTGATTTCGAGAGGGGCGATTTTTTCTATTAGTAGTTTTTTGTCCTCATCATAGGCCCCCCAGGGGCTGTTGGCAATGTAGTAGAAATAGCCATCTTTTATTTGACCCAATGTAGGTTCCCCCAGGCTCGGTCCTCCCCTATTGATGGTTCTTTGACCTACAATATTCTCACCTTCATCATCCAGCAAATACTGTATTACCTTGAAGGGTTTCACGCCATTGTGAATAGCGATCAAACTGTTGTTATAATAGTAAAGTCCATCAACGCCTACCGGCAAGAAATCAGAGTTGGCTTGCACTTTCTCAATGTCGTCTTCGGCAAGGTCCATCCTGTATATACCTGCGCGATAATCTGCAAAATAGAGCACTGACTCATCGTCATTTAAGGTCAGCCCCTGAAGGTTAAAATGGGTAGAACCTAAATCGAATTGCTTCCGTACAAATGCGCCAATATAAAAAGTGGTATCCGTATCATCCCTACTCAGGTAGGGTATCATACTATTTGAAAGCCAGATTCTGGACTCGCTGTCCAATATCAAATCTCCATACAGTTCTTCCTCGTCAAAGCTCATACCCTGAATCACTCTTCCCGTCTCTATCTCTATTTGGACAATCACTGAGTTACCCTTGTCCTCTTCCTCATAACCCAGCATTTCAGGTGTTGCGGCTGTTGCGGCCCATAGGTAACCGGTTTCTGAGTCTATTTTCATTCCAAAAACAGAATATGGCATTTCCAGCCAGTCCCAAACTCTACCTCCAGAATCTACCTTTACAATCTTTTTTTGACGAACGCTGCCCAGTAATATCTCGCCATTGTCAAGAATTACGAAACTCTCAGGGTGTAGGCTGTCGGCATCAATCACACGGTACAACTCATCGTTCTGTTCTTCCGACAATAGGAGATTTTTAAGATTGACCACTCCCAAATAGCCCTTATACCCCTTCAGAGATTGAAGATCAACATCGTCTTCAAAATTGATGGTGGCATCCAACATTATTGCCTTTCTCAAGTATTGTACGCCTCTTGCTTTTCGGCCTGTTAAGGCATAAGCCCTTGCCAGTCTTGTGGTCACCACTGGATGATTCGGCATTAATTCATCAACCCGAAGCATTCGTGTCAAGTACCTTTTGTAATCCTTTGCTTCATAAGCTTCAACGCCTTTGGTGAACAAGGCTTGAACATCCTCTTGGCCATAAGTAGAGTGGCATATTGCCATTACAACCAGCACAGAAAACAGATACTTCATAATTCCCTATCGATCAAAAAGAGAGTTCCGACTTTTAAGGCCGGAACTCAAGGTAGTTTAAATGAATGTTTTATAGGAATATATCGGTTACCTAAGAAACACCCAAGACCTTGAATACCCTTAAATGTATTAAAAAAAACAGGTCAGCCGAACCCGATGGACCACTCAAACAGCCATCTCCCATTGGGTTTTATCTATCCGTTTTAAGGCTAACGAAGAACAAACTACGGAAGGTTACAAGTCGACCGCTCATGTAATGAGAAGTTAGGACATTTGAACAGTTATTAAATTGCTTTAATTTCATCGATCTCTAAAACCAAAACCTTATGATTAACGGATACAGAAAGTATTTGGGGCAATTGTCTCTCTTGCTCCTAGTCTTGACTATTTCTTTTCAAGACTTAAAAGCTCAAAAGCTCCCTGATAACATAGTTGACAAAATTCATTTCAGATCCATAGGCCCTACGAGGCAAGGAGGACGTTATGTGGAATTTAGCGTTGTTGACAAATCAACTAAGACAATTTATGCCGCTACCGCCTCTGGTGGACTTTGGAAAACGGTGAACAATGGCATTTCCTGGGAATCGATTTTTGACAACGAGAATATCATCTCTATAGGTGCTGTAGAGGTTGATCAAAGAAACCCCAATACGGTTTGGGTCGGAACTGGAGAGGCCAACAACTCACGAAGTGCATACTATGGCAATGGCGTTTATAAATCAACTGATGCGGGTAAAACATGGCAAAACATGGGATTGCCAAATTCAGGACATATCGGAAGAATTCGCGTTGATCCGAGAAATTCAAATACGGTCTATGTCGCTGCCTTAGGTCATCTATATTCAGACAATGACGAGCGCGGTGTTTACAAAACAACAGACGGAGGTAAAACCTGGAACCACGTGCTCGCAGTAAAAAGAGATGATGGTAAATCCATTGGTGTGGTTGATTTGGCCATGAGCCCTTCCAATCCAAATACACTTATTGCAGCGGCTTATGACAAGATCAGAACTCCTTGGACCTTTAATGAAGGTGGTCATGGTAGTGGTATTTATAAGTCTACAAATGGTGGCCGAACCTGGAGCAAACTAGGTGGCGGGCTGCCTGGCGGTTTCCTTGGTAGAATAGGTATTGATTATGCTCCGAGCAATTCAAATGTCATTTATGCCAATGTTGAAAATGTGAATGTTGAAGGCATGGACTTCGAAGAACGCAAAAACATGCTTGAGGTAGGCATTCCTCTTAAAAGAGGCCAGCGCGTGGTTGGTACTGAAGTGTACAGATCCGGAGATGGTGGAAAAACCTGGAAGAAAGCAAGTCCTGATGGACAAAACATAGGCGGTAGTCCTTCTTATTACTATCAACAAGTGCGAGTTGATCCTAATGATGCGGATCATGTTTATATCATAGGGATCAGTGTTTGGGAAACCAAGGATGCTGGAAAAACATGGGGAAACGCATTCCGATTTGGTGGTGATAACCACGCCATGTGGATTGACCCTGCTGATTCAGAACATATGCTATTGGGCTATGACCATGGTATGGGTATTACTTATGATGCCGGGAAAACCTGGTATCACCCAGATGAAATTCCGTTGGCACAATTTTATGCCGTGGATGTGGATATGGCCTATCCCTACAATGTTTATGGTGGTCTTCAAGACAATGGTTCAGTAAAAGGGCCAAGCACCAAAAGAAGTGGGCCGGTAAGAATGGAAGATTGGGCTCGTGTTGGTGGTGGTGATGGTATGTTCAATGTGGTTGACCGATCAAACAACAGGTACCTTTACAATGAATCTCAATTTGCACCAATCCAACGCCTTGATATGGTGACGGGCGTATCTAAGTCTATTAGGTATTCAAAATTTCGTCAAATGCGATGGAACTGGAATGCGCCTATCATAGTTTCTCAGCATAATTCAAATGTCATTTATCACGCTGGCAATAAAGTATTGAAGTCCAATTTCCGAGGTGAGAGCTGGACTGAAATTAGCGAAGACCTTACTGATGCTGACTCGGTCAAAATCATGGGAACTGGAAATATCCAGTACGGTACGCTCACGGCACTTGAGGAGTCTCCTATAAACCCGAATGAACTATGGGCTGGTAGTGATGATGGCAACGTTCATGTAACTACAAATGGTGGCAAAGACTGGACCAAGCTGAATGACAATATTCCAAATAATCCAAAATATTGGGTAAGCCGCATTGAGGCTTCCGCCCATAATCCTGGAACAGCCTATCTCACCTATACAGGGCTGAGAAGAGATGATTTCAAAGCCTATGTATACAAGACCACTGATCATGGAAAAACATGGACTTCTATCACCAATGGCATTGAAGATGCCCCGGTAAACGTAATTCGAGAAGATCATAAAAATCCAAACCTTCTGTTTCTGGGTACTGACCTCTTCTCCTATGTGAGTATTGATGGCGGAGCAAACTGGGCTAAATTCACAAACGGATTGCCTACTACACCAGCATATGACATGGTCATTCATCCAAGAGAAAATGAGTTGATCATGGCCTCTCATGGTAGAGGGATTTTCATTGCAGATATTTCTGCATTGCAGGGAATGACTCCAGAGGTTATGCGTAAATCAGCGCATCTGTTTGATATACAACCAAAGGTTAAATGGGCTGGTGGTTTGACCAATACCTCCTCTAGTATCAACTACAATGGAGAAAGCGCATCCTCAGGGGTAAGCATTAATTTTTATGCCAGGTCTGCTGGCAAAGCAACAGTCAAAGTTTATAAAGGCAGCAGGATGGTAAACGAAATGGAAGTGGACGCCAAAACAGGGCTGAATACAGCCACATGGGGCATGGATCAGATTGTTCGTGAAAGAAACAAAAGGGAAATAAGCGCCATCGAGAGACAAATGGAGCGTTTCAGAAGTTTTGGTTTTGATGATGCACAGATTGCGGCACGCTTTGGCAATACCAAGTACATCACCTCTGCGGCCAGTGAAGGTGACTACACTGTAGTGTTCGAAATGAATGGCCAAACCATGACCAAGACAGCTTCGATTTTAAAAGATCACTGGGCTGGTAAATAGACTCTGGAACATACCAGAAACCATTTTAGAACGTCATTCCCAGTCAAGCCGGGAATGACGTTCTATTTATATCTCTCAACAACCCCATAACCATGGCAAAAAAAAGCTGGATAGAAAAGTTGAACTCTGATAAGCCTCCCATCTTAAAGGTGATCGATAAGGCATTTGCGGACATCCCTGCCGGTGGTAAGATGTTTATTGCCACACCAAAAATTATAGAATCACATATTCGTCAGATACCCGAGGGGCATCAAACAGATCTCAAGACCCTGCGCAATGATCTGGCCATCGAGCACCAGGCGGAATACAGCTGTCCGGTGACAACCAGCATATTTTTAAGGACGGTTGCCGAGGCGGCTCATGAAATGAGGGAACGTGGTGAACGAGTGGAAAATCTGCCTCCTTTTTGGAGAGTAATCGATGAAAACTCGAAATTGGCAGGAAAATTATCATTTGGAGTCGATTTCATCGTTCAAATGAGGAAAGAAGAGGGTTTGATCGAATAATTTTTAGTTAATTCGTGCCCGAAAGAAGAGTACACCTATGAGAGCTAAAATAATTCTTTTGTTCATTTGTTCATTTGTGCTGTTGGCTGCCTGCCAAAAGAAGGCCACTACTAAGAACGAAAGCACAATGATAGGCTATGATGTCAAAATTTTAAAGAAGATTACCGAGCCTACCATTATTGCTGGTTTTTATGGTAAAGTCCTTAAGTACGAAGGAGATTTCATGCCCAAAACGGTTGCCGACAGCACCGTTAAAACCAAACAACCGGAACCTACTCAAACTGCAATTCTCCTGTTCCCGATTGAAATGAAAGATCAAATCGAAGAGGTCAAATACGAGGAAAAGGGTACGACTTTCTACAATTTAAAGACATTGAAAAAGAAGAATATTCTTCCTAAATATCGATTCGTCCCTAACAAAATAGGATTTTACCAAATGGACCTTGGCGAGGTTGAATATTGCATCCTATTGGAAATAAAAGGAAAGAAAGGCTACTATAATGGAGGGCTTGGAGTGATCAGCTCAACTCATGACAAACTAGTAGAACTCGACATGCGTGTCGACTATAAAGCGACCTTTTAAAAGAAGAAATTCCAAATTACAAGCACCTCTCAGTCACCGAAGCCTTTGTGCTTCCGTTAAAGCTTCAGCGACACACGGGGCGAAGGAGACAAATTCCAAAAGAGACAGTTAGAGATACCCTTTCTCCACTCACCTTTTTTTGCTGAGGAACGAAGCATCTCTGGGCAATTCCAAAACAAATTATAAGCACTTGTCAAACATCGAAGCCTTTGTGCTTCCGTTAAAGCTTTCTCCGGTGGCCGAAGCCTCTGGCGAAGGACTCAGTGACACCCGGGGCGAAGGAGACAAATCCCAAGCACCAAGCACCAAGTACCAAGCACCAAATTCCAAAAACAAAAACAAAAACAAAAACCGAGCACCAAACCTGACGCCTCAGTTTTCCATCAGTGATAAGATGTCCATGGTCCATGGTCTATGGTCTATGGTCTATGGTCTATGGTCTATGGTCTATGGTCTATGGTCTATGGTCTAAAATCCCTTAATCTCTTAACTCCTCAAGTTCTTTTCATAAATTTCTGTCATGAGCCAGGACATCTCCATCGCGGAAAAGTGGTTTCAGTCTAAAGGCTGGAAATCCTTCCCCTTTCAACAGAAAACCTGGCAAGCCTATTTACAGGGAAAAAGCGGTTTACTCAATGCACCAACCGGTAGCGGAAAGACCTATGCCATCTGGCTAGGTTGTGTGTTGGAGGCCCTTCAAGCCCCCACTAAAGCCAAAGGACTTCAGGTGATATGGGTGACACCACTTCGCGCTTTGGCTAAAGACATTCGTAATGCTATGGAAACCGTTTGCAATGATCTGGAACTCGATTGGGATGTGGCGCTAAGAACCGGTGACACTACGCAGGCCGAACGGAAAAGGCAAAAAGCCAATATGCCGCAAACGATCGTCACCACACCAGAGAGCATTCATGTCTTGCTTAGCCAAAAAGACGCAGAAAAGACCTTTCGCAATGTGAAAGCGGTCATCGTAGATGAGTGGCATGAGCTCATTGGTGGAAAACGGGGTGTGCAAATGGAGCTTGCCATGGCATATTTCAGGCATCTCCGAAAGGAACCTATTAAAACCTGGGCTGTCTCAGCAACCATTGGAAACCTTGAAGAAGCTGCCAAGGTTCTGCTTGGTGACTTATTTGAATCCGCAGAAATCATCAAGGCCAATGTTAATAAGAAAATTATAGTGGAAACCATCCTGCCCAAGTCCGTAAATTCGTTGCCCTGGGCAGGTCATCTGGGTATTAATCTGCTCCCAAGGATAGTCCCTATTCTGGATGGTCACACCTCCACGCTCATGTTTACTAATGTGCGTTCCCAAACTGAGATTTGGTATCAAAAGATGATGGATAAGTTACCCCAGTATGTGGGGTTGGTGGGCATGCACCATGGTTCCTTAGATATGGGCGTGAGGCAATGGGTGGAAGATGCCTTGCATGCCGGCAAACTCAAATGTGTGGTATGCACCTCAAGCCTTGACCTGGGGGTAGATTTTAGACCTGTAGATATGGTTATCCAGGTTGGAGGCCCAAAAGGCATTGCACGCTTCTTCCAACGTGCCGGGAGAAGTGGCCATCAGCCCGGAGCTACGAGTAAAATTTACTTTTTACCCACGCACTCGCTTGAATTAATTGAGGCGGCTGTGCTGAAAGAGACGATTGCCAAGAAACAATTCGAAAGTCGAATTCCATTGACCAACTCTTTTGATGTGCTCGTGCAATACTTGGTAACTCTGGCCGTAGGCCCGGGTTTTTATGAGGAGGAAACTTTTCAGCAGGTCAAAACCACGCATGCCTACTCAGCGCTTACGCTTGCCGAATGGCAATGGTGTCTGGAATTCATCACCACCGGAGGCAGCACCCTCAGCGCTTACGATGAGTATGCCAAAGTAGTGATTGAGCCAGATGGTAAATACGTAGTGAACAACCGCAGGATTGCCATGCGTCATCGCTTGTCAATGGGCACAATTGTATCTGATCCAATGGTCAAGGTACGGTACCAGACTGGTGGTTATATAGGCACAGTAGAAGAGGTTTTTATTGCCCAGCTCAATATAGGAGATACCTTTTGGTTTGCAGGCAGAAACCTGGAATTGGTTCGGATCAAAGACATGACCGCTCAGGTAAGAAAATCCAAAAGAAAAACCGGACCAATTCCAAGATGGGGCGGTGGTAAAGCTTCATTCACCTCACTCCTATCGGATGGTATAAGAAATAAAATAGATGAGGCGGCAATGGGCAAGTATCAAGGGCCAGAGATGAAGACCTTAAAACCATTGCTAGAAAAGCAGGCTGAGCTCTCCATTTTACCAAAATCAAATCAATTACTGATTGAACAAGTAAAATCAGATGAAGGTACCCATATCTATTTTTACCCCTTTGAAGGAAAATATATCCACGAGGTACTGGCCGCACTTACCTCATATAGAATTAGTGTCAGCCAACCCATCAGCTTTTCGATTGCCTCCAATGACTACGGTTTTGAACTGCTGACCGATCAGGATATTGAAATTGAAGACTTCCTGGAGCTTGACCTGCTTTCAGAGGAAAACCTGATTGAAGACATCTATGCCAGCATCAACAATACTGAAATGGCCAAGCGAAAATTTAGGGACATTGCCTCAATTGCAGGCCTGATCTTTCAGGGCTTTCCAGGGAAGGGCATCACTAACCGACATTTACAGGCCTCTTCTAGCATGATCTTTAAGGTTTTTCAGGATTATGATCCCGAGAATCTGCTGCTCAAACAGGCGAATGAAGAGGTTCTTTCCTTACAATTTGAAAAGGAACGCCTACTCACCTCTCTTCATCGCATTAATCAACAAGAAATCGTTGTTAAAAAACTAACCAAACCCACCCCGCTCTGCTTTCCTATTATGGTAGACCGCCTCCGAGAAAAATTCACCAATGAAATGCTCTCTCAGCGGATTGATAAGATGCAGGTGGAATTTGCCGGGTAATACCAAATCAAATATAACATGACGGATACAAATCATTTCTTACCACTTGCTCTTCGTTAAAAAAATCGGCCATAGCGATGCTATGCCCTCATTTTTCGCCTTAATCAAGCGATAATAATTTAATTTCTATTCGCGCCATTTCATAATTGAATTGGTATAAGAACAACCTAATCTATCCAATAAGCTGGTTTTTGGGTCAATTCACCATAGATCCTACAGTCGGTACACTGTGCAATAGCCTGAAACAGAATGCCGGAAGAAAATGGGGGATTTGAATTAGTTAAATCAAAGTCGTAAACCCGTAATGCCCTATCTAAAAAGTCTGGAGAAATTAAAAATGAGCCATCGGAAAGTTCACTTACTGGTATAGAAGTTTCTGAGGAGTTACAGATTCTGGAGAAATCAACAAATGCCATGGTAAATTCGTCATTAAATTCGTCAGGGTTAAAGAACTTCCTAAGCTTGGACGCCCCAGAAACCTCAAAATATCCAAGTACAATTTCATTTTCATTATCAGAAAATCTAACATTTCCTCTTACCACACCTTGCTGCTTATTAATCAATGAACCATTAGTCTCACTGAGTCGCTGAAGTCTTCGATAATAGCTATGGGCTTCTGCGCTAACTGCATATTGCGTAACTTCTATCGAATACCTGCTCATAAAGTTCAAACTGTCCATGGGGTTGAAACGGATGGGCATGTCCAGAACAAGGTTCTCCGTTAACCCCACTGTACTGGCCAGCAATAAACTCGTGGAGGAACCAAAACGATAGCATATTTCAACATCTTGCTGTACGGGGACAATAAGAGCGCGATCAACGGTTATTATTCTATCCCTAAATCTAGCCGGTAAAGGCACAGTCGTTTGCTTTGCATCGTTCCATGCGTATCGAAAGAATTGGGCTTTTCCTGTTTCATCTCCTGAATCAATTGAAAATAGCAATCCTTGCTCATTTCCATCTAATTCATCGGAGTCCATTTGCGTAAAGCGCTGTGAAATTTCAAGGGGTGGTGACTTGACCAGAGGTTCAGCAATGGATTCGTATCGCTTTCCCTCTTCCGTAACAAAAACAAGTTGATAAGACCGTCCTTCAATTCCCTGAAAGGGGTGTATTGTTGAATAAGTACCTGGGGATTGTTCGATAAAATTGATCACTTCTTCCAAATCATCCTCCACCGATACATTGGCACCGGTCAGAGGGGCAAGACCATCAAATCCCAGAGGGCTGGTATATGAAAGTTTAACGACCTGAATCTTGTCTTCATCCGTAAAGGCCGCATCGACCACAACCAGTCTTTCGAATGAAAAGTCTTCTGTCCCGAATTCCGTGACGCAAGAAGAGATTGCCAACAAAACCAGAGCAATTAAGCCAAGAAGCTTTATGTGAATATGGCTACTCTCTTTCATTGGGCAAATTTAATCTATCCAGTAAGCCGGTTTTTCTGCCAATTTACCATGTACCCGACAATCGACACAGGCTCCAGGAGCTTGGAAAAGAATATTCACAAATGGGGGAGTTGTACTGACTGGTTCAAAGTCGTATACCTTTAATCCCAAAACTAAAGATAGTGTAATACTTACAAAAATATCTTCAACGCCAATAAGAGCACTATTGTATAAGAATATACTTTCTCGGTTAATATCCGCTGGTTTACATATGTCTGAAATACTACGGAATACAGAGGCAAACTCTTGATTAAACTCATCAGGGTTATAGAACTTCCTCAGCTTAGATGCCCCTGACACCTCAAAGTATCCAAGTACTACTTCATCTTCAGTAGCAAGTGATTTCACATTCCCTCTTAGCACACCTTGCTGCCTATCAAACAAGGAACCGTTGGATTCATTGAGTTGTTTAAGCGTTCTGTAATAATTATAGGCTTGTGGACTAACTGCATATTGAGTCACCTCTATCGAATACCTGTTCATAAAATTCAGACTGTCTATAGGGTTGAAGCGAATAGGCATGTCCAAGACACGATTCTCAGACAATCCTAAAGTAGTTGCCAACAACAAACTATTGGAGGAACCGAATCGATAACATACTTCAAGGTCTCGTTCTTCTGGAATAATATATAGTGTATCATAGTTAGCATGCACAGGATCAAATGCTATTTCCGTCCTAAATTTGGCAGGCAAAGGCACAATAGTCTGCTTCACATCGTTCCATTCATATCTAAAGAATTGGGCCTTACCTGTTTGATCTTCTGACTCAATAGAAAACAACAATCCTTCTTCATTACTGTTCAATTCATCGAAAGAC
>JAJCYM010000062.1 GCA_029262895.1 Roseivirga sp. | reverse complement strand
GCTGCTTGCTGCTTGTGGAGTGGGTGCGGCAATGGTAGTGGTGGCTGTAATCTGTCCTGAATAGCCTGAATCATCATCCGGCCCATCAGATTTGAGGCGGTAGTAATAAGTTTTTCCAGTTAGTAAACCTGTCACAGTATGACTGGTCCCGGTAACGGAGAGTCCATTGTAACCTGTTACATGAGTGGAAAAACTGCTGTTATCTGAGACGTAAAGCAGGAAATTACTTACCCCGCTCACAGCAGTCCAGTTAGCCACAAAGCTGGTAGCTGTATTGCTGCTTGCCGCCTGTGCAGTAGGTGCGGCAATCGTAGTGGTGGTTGTAATGTTTCCTGAGTAACCTGAATCAGAATTGGGTCCATCAGATTTGAGGCGGTAGTAATAAGTTTTGCCGGTTAGTAAACCTGTCACAGTATGACTGGTCCCGGTAACAGAGAGTCCATTATAGCCTGTGACATGAGTAGAAAAGCTACTGTTATCTGATACATAAAGCAGGAAGTCACTTACCCCACTCACTGCAGTCCAATTAGCCGCGAAGGCGGTCGCTGTATTGATGCTGGCTGCCTGTGCTGTAGGTGCGGCAATTGTGGTGATGGTAGTAATCTGTCCTGAGTAGCCGGAGTTAGTGTCCGGCCCATCAGATTTGAGGCGATAATAATAGTTTTTACCTGACAACAAGCCTGTTACAGTATGGCTTGTACCGGTAACGGAGAGCCCATTGTAACCCGAAACATGAGAAGAAAAATTGCTGTTATCTGATACATAAAGCAGGAAATTACTTACTCCACTTACGGCAGCCCAGTTGCTCACAAAAGAGGTGCCCGCATTACTGCTTGCTGCTTGTGCGGTGGGTGCGGCAATTGTGGTAGTGGTGGTAATGTTTCCTGAGTAGCCTGAATCAGAATTCGATCCATCAGACTTGAGGCGGTAGTAATAAGTTTTACCAGTGAGCAAGCCCGTCACAGTATGACTGGTGCCGGTAACGGAGAGCCCATTGTAACCTGTGACATGAGTAGAAAAACTATTGTTCTCAGATACGTAAAGCAGGAAGTCGCTGACTCCACTCACGGCAGTCCAGTTGGCCACAAAGGAGGTAGCGGTATTGCTGCTTGCCGCTTGTGCAGTGGGTGCGGCAATCGTAGTATTGGCTGTAATGTTTCCTGAATAGCCTGAGTTGGCATCCGGCCCAGCGGATTTGAGGCGATAATAATAGTTTTTACCTGAGAACAAGCCTGTTACAGTATGGCTGGTGCCGGTAACGGATTTACCATTGTAGCCTGATAGGTGAGAAGAAAAACTGCTGTTCTCAGATACGTAAAGCAGGAAATTACTGACTCCACTCACGGCAGCCCAATTCGCTACAAAGGAGGTAGCCGAAGTGCTGCTTGCCGCTTGTGCCGTGGGTGCGGCAATTGTGGTGGTGGCCGCAATGTTTCCAGAGTAGCCTGAACTGGCATCCGGTCCAACGGATTTGAGTCGATAGTAATAACTTTTGCCAGTTAGCAATCCCGTCACACTATGACTGGTCCCGGTAACAGACTTACCATTGTAGCCGGTAATATGAGAAGAAAAACTGCTGTTCTCTGATACATAAAGCAGGAAATTACTGACTCCGCTTACAGCAGTCCAGTTAGCCACAAAGGAGGTAGCCAAAGTGCTGCTTGCCGTTTGTGCAGCGGGTGCGGTAATCGTAGTCGTGGCAGTAATCTGCCCAGAGTATCCCGAGTTGGCATCTGATCCAACGGATTTGAGCCTGTAGTAGTAATTTTTGCCGGTTAGCAAGCCCGTTACAGTATGACTGGTCCCGGTAACAGACTTACCATTGTAGCCTGGTAGGTTGAAAGAAAATTGATCATCATCGGAAACATAAAGCAGGAAATTACTTACTCCACTTACGGCAGCCCAATTGGCTACAAAGGTGGTAGTCGTATTGCTGCTTGCCGCTTGTGCATTGGGTGCGGTGATTGTTGTGTTGGCAGTAATTTGTCCTGAGTATCCCGAGTTGGCATCCGGTCCATCAGATTTGAGGCGGTAGTAATAATTTTTGCCAGTTAGTAAGCCCGTCACAGTATGACTGGTCCCGGTGACAGACTTACCATTGTAACCCGAAACATGGGAAGAAAAACTACTGTTATCTGATACGTAAAGCAGGAAATTACTTACTCCGCTCACCGCAGCCCAGTTGGCTACAAAGGAGGTAACCGCATTGCCGCTTTCGGCCAGTGCAGTAGGTGCGGCAATGGTGGTCGTGGTTGTAATCTGTCCCGAGTAGCCTGAGTCAGCGTTCGGTCCATCAGATTTGAGCCTGTAATAGTAAGTTTTGCCAGTTAACAGGCCAGTTACAGTATGACTTGTGCCGGTAACAGACTTAGCGTTGTAGCCTGTGACATGAGTAGAAAAACTGCTGCTCTCTGATACATAGAGCAGGAAGTTACTGACTCCACTGACGGCAGCCCAGTTGGCTACAAAGCTGGTAGCCGAAGTGCTGCTTGCCGCTTGTGCCGTGGGTGCGGCAATAGTGGTGTTAGCAGTAACGATTCCTGAATAGCCTGAATCAGCGTTGGACCCATCAGATTTGAGTCGGTAATAATAGTTTTTACCAGATTGAAGTCCTGTTATACTATGACTGGTCCCGGTAACAGATTTGGCGTTGTAGCCCGAAACATGAGAAGAAAAGCTGCTATTCTCTGATACATAAAGCAGGAAGTTGCTGACTCCACTCACGGCCGTCCAGTTGGCCACAAAGGAGGTAGGCGAATTACTCGTCTCGAAGAGTGCCGTAGGTGCAGCAATCGTGGTGTTGGCGGTAATCTGTCCTGAGTATCCTGAGTCAGCGTTCGCCCCATCAGATTTGAGTCGGTAATAATAGTTTTTGCCTGACAACAAGCCCGTTACAGTATGACTGGTCCCGGTAACAGACTTGCCATTGTAACCCGAAACATGGGAAGAAAAACTACTGTTCTCCGATACATAAAGCAAAAAGTTGCTGACGCCACTTACGGCAGCCCAATTGGCCACAAAGGACGTAACTGCATTACTGCTTTCGGTTAGTGCAGTAGGTGCAGCAATTGTGGTGTTGGCGGTAATCTGTCCTGAGTATCCTGAATCAGCGTTCGGCCCATCAGATTTGAGTCGGTAGTAATAGTTTTTGCCTGATAACAAACCCGTTACAGTATGGCTTGTACCGGTAACAGACTTGCCATTGTAACCTGAAACATGAGAAGAAAAACTGCTGTTCTCCGATACGTAAAGCAGGAAATTACTGACTCCACTTACAGCGGTCCAGTTAGCCACAAAGCTAGTAGCCGCATTGCTGCTTTCAGCTTGTGCAGTAGGAGCGAAAATAGTGGTATTAGCAGTAATTTGTCCTGAGTAACCTGAATCTGCATTTGGCCCATCAGATTTGAGTCGATAGTAGTAATTTTTACCGGGTATCAGACCTGTTACTGTATGATTCGTGCCCGTCACGGCCTTGGCGTTGTATCCCGAGACATGCGAAGAGAAACTGCTGTTCTCTGATACATAAAGCAGGAAATTGCTGACACCACTGACAGCAGCCCAGTTAGCCACAAAGGTGGTGGGTGCATTACCGCTTTCCGCGAGTGCATTGGGTGCGGCAATTGTGGTATTGGCCGTTATTACTGTCGAATTGGCTGAAGCACAAGAAGCATCACTAATACTACGTAGCCTGTAGTAATAATTTTTTCCGGAAGTCAGCCCTGAAACTGTATGACTAGTACCAGTAACAGACTTGTTGTTGTAACCAGACACAAAACTTGAAAAGCCGCTGTTTTCAGAGACATCTAATCGATAGGAGACCGCTCCGGTAGCACTGCTCCAATTGGCAGTAAATGATGTACCGGTCTTGCTACTTTCCTGACTTGTTGAGGGAACCGAAGGCACTTCATTCACATTGGCAACCACACTGGCAGCGCTGGTGCTCCACAATTGTGTCGAACTTTCATAAGCCCTTAAATAGTAGGTGCCGTCAGTGGTAATATTATAAGTGCTATTAGAATTACTTGTACTCGTCCCCAGCGCAGTGGTCCCTTGCCAGTACCATACAACGCCACTTGGCGGTGTACCCCTGGAAAGTGTGGTGGTGCCGCAGACCTGGGAAGAAACTGTGGGTGCCACAGGCGTACTGGGGGGTGGGGATGATACCGTTACATTGATTGTATTGGTAGAAACCAGCTCGAAGTCGAGTGTTTGAATTGAACCAAAAACCTTATTGCCGGCATTGGCCTGATTCCAGTCTACATCAACCGTATAAGTGTTTCCGGAGTTGGAGGTTGAATTCTGTAGCCCACCTGTAATATTCCAAATGATCTGACTGATATTGGAATTGGTGATAGTATAGGTCTTAATCTCTCCACTTACCGCTGAACTCGGTCCGCTTATGGTATACTGAGCTTGTGTGTAAAACGAAGAAAGACAAAGCAAAACTGATATACTCAATATTCTGAGTAATTGGTTTGGTCTATTAAAATCTCTAATTATTCTCATGATCTGCTTTGTTTATTGTTTGATTAAGAATAATTCGGTAAACAGCCTCTTGTCCTTGTCGGAAGCATCCTCTTTTAAAACCAGTTGGCTATTATCACTGGAGACCACCCGGTAACTACGCGCAGTTCCTGATGGGTAGTTAAAGGTTAACCGTTTCCCATTTTGTGACAATTCCCACTTACCTTTTAGGGAGGCTCCGTTAGCAGCCCTTAACTCAAATGAGTTATCGGAGTTAAAGACATAGATTCTGCCTTTGTACAGCTCTTCGGTTTTTGCATTCATTGCCGCATTTCCCAAACCGAAACGATCTTTTTTACTCTTTTCAATTCTAGCTTTGGACTGTGCGTAGTCAAACTTCCATGTCCCTTGCAATTCATCTAGTTGAATGGCCGACTTGTCCTGTTGCCCATAAACAGGAGGTACAGACATAGCTATTGAACTTATTATAAAGCCTATCGAAAGAACGATTCTCAAGATATTGGCGCCTTGTAAATTTCGGCTTATTGTTTTCTGATCCTGTCTCATGATTATTGTCCTTTGAAGTTGTACTTATAAGTTTGGATGACATTGCCATCATTGTCTATCACCCGTTTCAGCCTGCCCATACTGTCGTATTCATAAAAGGTATGCAGCCCATTGGGGTCCGTCTGGGCCAACATGCTCTTCAAGGGGTTGTAAACCATTGAAATGAGCATGACTGAACTCGATATACTGCTATGCTCTCTCAATTTGGAATTGAAGTTTGTCCAGGCGTCAATCTGACTTTGAGAGGTCATTGGACCTATATAGTCTAGCAGTGACTCTAAATCAGTCACCCCCGCAGGTTGACTGGTCATATTGGTTACTGCCCATGAGACAGCCGTCTGCAAACTGTCATAATGGATATTATCTGCCTGGATAATTGGCAGTGCTGCGTCATGTCCCCATATAAATGAGCGGGGAGTGCCGCCTATCTGTTTTATTTCCACAGGGTTATTATCACTATCGTAACTCACATATTCCACCCGTTTTTCCAGGGCCTGAAGTAGGGTGTCCTTAGTGATCTCAACAGATTCCGGCATTACCGGACCGCTATTCCAAATATCAAAATTGTTTCGGGTAATGGACTTTAACCCTGAGTTTTTGTATTGCTCACTTTGTATTACCCGGTTGATCTGATGATAGGCATCTATTTTCATAGAGTCAATCGCTTCAAGTTCGCTTGCCGTGATTGCCCCACCGAGCAGCGTTAGCGTATCGATTACATCATCAGGATAATAGTTTTTTGAGACTAAGGTGTTTCCCTGACTGTCCTCTGTCTCTTGCTGAAGCAATTGGAAGTGCTTGGTCTGGTCATAGGTATAGGCCGTCATCGACACCACCGAATCGCTATCAAAGTACTGCGTGACCATGGAGCTATCCAGCTTGGAGAAGTAGGCATCCAGGTTATAATGCCTGATATTGTACCTGGTCCAGGTGCTTTCTACACAGGTGTTATATAGACATTGAGCGGGAAAAGCAGTGCCCGGTTCATTGGTGACATAATCATAGGTCAGCGTTGTATCCGAACCGTTCGCGTATTTGACTCTGACCCCAACAATGGTTTCTTCAGCTTCAAAGACCAGGTTATTCACCCTATCTACACCACTAAGGTTACCTGAAAGCTTTTGAACAGAATAGAAATTCTCCGTTTTCTGAAGCAAGACATCATTTGTATCATAAACACTGGTCTCTATTAGCTTTCCTTCATTCTGCCCTCCGGTATGGATTGGTAGTGTCCCTTCAAGACTGGTACCATGGGCAAATTTGTAAACGGTATAGCCGTTATCAACCCCGGCATTGGTCAACTTCTCAGTGACTTCGCCATAGGTCACATCTTTGCCATTGCCGGTGTTTCTATTATTAGAATATCTATAAAAGGTCTGGCAGGTAAAATTAGATACCTGATCATCTTCCAGCCTGGTGGTTTTGAGTTCTATAAAATTCAGGTTGGTTTGCTCAATGGAATCATCATACTCGAACTCACGTGTCAATGAGACCGTACCGTCTGCTTGTTTGCTCTGAATACTGGCAATCCGGAAACCACCTATGGTATTGGAAATAGAAGTATTCGTAACCGTATCAAGCTGACCATAAGAAAGACTGGCCATGGAATTAGGGAAAGAATTATACACCAGGTAGCGATAGGTGCCGGCTGACATGGTATCAAGCGGAAGTTCAACAATCTGATTACCTACATATTGTTCAATCCCTGTGCCGGCAGTGGCCACGGAGTCTGCATAGCAGTGATCCCATCCGGTAGTTTCCGGAAAAAGATAGGCTACTACAAACTCACCAGGGGCCAGCGTAGCCGGACCACCGGAAACTGCTATTTTGAGACTTTTAGACTCACCATCAACGGTGATAGTGCCAGTCATTGAATTGGGCGCTGTCGCAGGTGAGCTAAAGCAGAATGCATTCGTATCATTCACGTCTGTTCCCTCAGAGACACTGCCCAGGCTTGAATAGTCTGTTATAATGGTTTCGGATATATCTATTTGATCATGTGCTTCGTAGTTGAGCTCATTGTATCCTCCGGTGGGAAAGTACATCTTCTTTAAAGTGCCATAGACAGATTTGGTTACATCAGGGGATCTGTCTCCTCCGGTAAAATTGTAGCTGCCCCAGGTAGCTGAAGGCACGGTAGAAGTATTATTGGTTTTACCATTGTAAAAACCCCAGTAATCTACCCCCAGGGTAGCCCTTGAAGGCACTAAATCAGGATTGTCATACTCAAATTTCCAAACCTCGTTTTCACCAGGCGGAGGTGTAGCCGTGTTGTATTTACCATCAATTATTAGAGAATCCAGTTTTAAACGAACCTTTAGTCGGTCGTTGGCATTTACATCTCCAAAGTGTGAATAATGAAAGCTAATCTCTTTGAGCAATTCAAAACCTTTATACACTCTTGCTGAAGTGATTTCTTTTCCACTTGGTATGTCCAACCTGTTGCTCGCATAGAACAGACTGAAAATGGTTTCTCCATTCCAGGTAATGGAGGTCGGAGTCTGCTGCCTGATTTTATAAAAACTGGGGTTACTCCAAGCTTCGGTTGATGGAATGACTGGGCAGGCAAGTCCTCCGGCTGTTGTGGCATGTCCGGATGCAGTTGGCCTATTGGTAATACTTGTGATGGCCAGCAGCTCTTCCTGGGCCTGCCAGTATTGCTCATAGGTATAGTTAAATTCATAGACATCTTTTCCATTGGGAGAAGTGATTTTATCAAGGAACCAGGCCGAGACATAGTTAGAGGTATACTCGTTGGCCTCGATCGAAAACGTATACTCGGTCTGTTCGGTTTTGGTGAACTCGTATTTGGTACCGGAGGCGTCTACGACTATCCAACTTGTAGGCCGACCGTTCCCATCAGTGCCTGCTGTAATCTTCAATGTCGGATCATCAGTAGCGTAGGCTTTTTGGGTACCATAGTCCCAATAAATTCTGGTTGATAGGCCAGTGGAGGTGCTTAAGGAATAGGCATCGGCCTGGCTATCGGCACTGTTAATTTCTATGCCATCCTGTACCGCCAGAAATTGGTTTATTTTGGCAGTAGGCTGCGCATAACCTGGCCCCATATCAGTAGAATCGCTAAAATCAATGATATCCTGAACTGCTGAAGCGCCTGCCCAATTTGGAGAAGCCTGCCCATCGTCATCGGCCATGCCCAGCTTTATTCTTGTAATCGCACCACCAGTGATCAATGTCCAGCCCAGCCCCACATTGGAGGCCATTTGTTGTGTTTTAATTCCTGAAGCACTGTAGCTTAAGGTAATTGGCAAAGACATTTCCCGACCTTGATGGTTGTAGATCGGTACAGAAATATTAGGCCTGCCCAAATGGTAATTAATATCCGTTTTTCCATATTCGATAAATCCGGAAGCCTCTGGAGAAGGTGGGATTTGTACCATCTTTTGCATATCTGCGCCTTCGTTCTGGCCATATAGACCAAGCGGTACCAAAACGGCCAGAAGGGTGATTAATAGTTTGAAGAAATTTTTCATGGTCGTTTTAGTTTTTGGCTTCTAGTTTTTCAATTCTTTTTAGCAACTCGAGGAGTTGAGTTGTGAGCTTTGAGTTTTCTTGCCCCCTCTCGGTCTCCCCTTGAGGGGAGATGCCCTTGGAATTAAGTTTCGACTTAAGCATCTTAATATCTTTTCCTTGCTCAATGGTGTAAAGCGTGAGCTCTTCAATTTTCTCGAGCAGTTTAAGCTGCATATCACCAAGGTTTTGGCCGTTGGTTTCTACTTCTTTGACAGATGGGATGTTGGGCAGGTGCTTGTTGGTCTGGATGTATTTTTCCAGCTCGTTTAATGTTTGAAGTTTATAAGTTGGTGCAAAGACATAATCCGGAACTGAGCCTGGAGTGGCGGTGACTTTTACTTTTTTGGATTCGATCTCATTGTCTACGATCATCTTATTAGTAAAATGACTTGTCCCCTCTACATCCAAGTTACCTTTAAGTTCAGTATTCTTATTGTTTAGAAATAATGCCACCAATTCATCAGCGTTGTTTCTCAAGTTTAACCCTCTTAAGGCAACGTCATTTTCATAACCCAATCGAAAGTTTTGACCAGTTCCTCCAACACCTTGAGTAAACGCGAGATAATTACCATCTCCAGCAGCATATCCATTCTGCTGGTTTAGTGTTAATAAATTATTGTTTCCGATTGCGTAGTGCTCTATTCTGGTAAGAGTTCTAAGTGTGGTGAGAGAAGTTTCAAATGTGGCTTTTTGAGCACTATTCACTAGCACATCAAATCCATGGTTGGATATAGAGCCAACCCAAGGAACTGAAGTAAAATCTCTATCGGCTCCGATGCCTAATATTTTCCCAGTACCTGCTTTTTCAATTCTTATCTGTGATTGCACGTTGTCAGGCCCTGTTATATCTAATCTGTAAGATGGGTTTTTACCTATACCGATATTTCCGTCTTTATTAACTAAAAAGGCAATGCCATCATTAAAATCGGCTCTGAACAAATCTGAACCTACGGAATTTCCTCTTGACCCTCTATTCCCGGCATTTTTAACATGTAGGAGTGCATTGGTAGTATGGTAAGTTGAATTATCCCCTAAGAGAATAGAGGCATAGCTATTTGGGTGAGAATAGGTTCCTGCCACCTGACCCACCGAAAATCGAGTAACGGTTGAAGTCGGAAGCTCATTCCCTATGTACAGAGTCTCCTTAATTTTTAAGTCCTTGTTCAGAGTCGTTGCTACCTCCACTGTCAAAGAATTATCCAGAAGTTTCATCCTTTCAACAGGTGTAATTTGTCCGGTTAAAAAGCTTAAACCTGTATTTACATAATTGATACTGGCGTACGCCCGAGCATCATTTCTAAAAGTTATGCCCGTGTTGAAGTTGTTGTTCCAGAATGTGAACGTGTTATTCTTGTTTATAAAGTTTCCATCAACAGTAAGAGCTCCATTGAATGTTCCACCGGTATCGGGAACATAGGTTTGTCCGAAGAGCATGGTTGAGACGAAGAGTAGGAAGAGTGTGATTTTGGTTTTCATTTTTTATTCTTTTCAAGGTTTTCAATTCGTTGATTAAGCTTTGAGTTCTGAGCTGCGAGCTGTGAGATGAGTTCTTCCAACTTCTTAAGTTTCTCCTGGGCTGCCCCTTGATCCCCTGAAGGGGAGGCCATGCGCTCGGTTAGCTGAACTTCTAACTTCTGACTTCTTACTTCTGACTTTTTGATTCTCTTGTCCTGCTCAATAACATAAAGCGTCAGCTCCTCAATTTTCTCTAGCAACTTGAGCTGCATATCTCCCAGGTTCTGTCCGTTGGTTTCTATCTCTTTGGCATTAGGAATATTGGGTAAGTGCTTGTTGGCCTGAATGTATTTTTCCAGCTCGTTTAAGGTTTGAAGTTTATAAGTTGGGGCAAACACATAATCAGGAACTGAGCCAGGGGTGGCAGTGACTTTTACTAATTTGGCTTCAATAGAGTCATTTACCACCATCTTGGCCGAAAAGTGGCTGGTGCCATTGACCTGAAGTTTTTCTCCGGCATCGGTTGAAGTATTGATTAGGAAATTACCACTTCCAGCCACAAAACGACCTCTTTCAACAACGCCTTCTCTGAACTCTAAGCTTGCATTTTGTGGCACAGTAAGCTGGTTTCTTGTGGAACTGTTAAAGTCTACCCTGGCAGTCGTTGCGGTGTTAGTTCCAACGGCCAAATTGCCAACAATGCTAGTGTTCCCAGACAAGTTGGATGTTCCGTTTACATCAAGTTTGTAGGCAGGAGAGGCTGTACCTATCCCTACATTGCCATTCCCTTTTATCCGGACAATTTCATTGTTGTTTTTTACCCTGAAGACTAAGTCTGCATCATCGCTATTAACATTATTGACAAAGCGCATATCATAGTTGTCAGCACCTGCCATAAATTCGGCTACTCGCGTATTCGCACTATAGAATTCAACTATGCCTACTCCATTAGATGATCCTGACTTAATTCTGGCCACAGAAGCACCACTCGGTTCATAAACTTCTAATCTTTGTCCTGGAGTAGTGGTGCCAATACCAACATCACCGGTGGAACCATCAATTGTCATGCGTTCCAGGTTTCCGGTTATTAAGGAAAAGTCATGTCCCGTTATAGTTCCTGCTGTCCCGGAAGCATCCTCTGAATTGATCTTTGTTCGTACTCCACTGCTCGAATCTTTAACTTCAAGAGTGGGGTTAATCGCACCTTCTACCAGAATACCATCTGAGGAAGTATTGGATAGAACATGAAGCGTTTTTGAAGGAGAAGTGCTGCCTACCCCCACATTTCCATTTGACTTTATCGTCAATCGATCAGAGAAGACATCGTCAGTGGTGTTTCTCAAAGCAAAACGCAAATCTGCTTTTCGATGTTCAGAGGCTCCACCTGTTGTTCCAGCGCCCTCTGTGACCAAATTCATTCTAAAATACTCTGTATTTAATCCGCCATAGTCATCAACCGTTCTGTTACTTCTTACATTAAAAACCGTGTATACCTGGTTGGAAGTTATATTTTGTTGGTTGGAAATAACCCCGTTGGAAACTTGAAATTTGTCCAATGGAGTAGTTGTTCCTACACCTACCTTACCGTTATTGTCAATGGTCAAGAACCGAGTAAAAGCGGAGTTTTCGAAAATAAAGTTTCGGCCAGAATTGAAGAACATATCCGATCCTGAACCGGCATTGGTGAGTTTCAGGTCATTTCCAATCGTACGAATGTCTATGCTGTTAACACCGTCCTTAAGCAGCCCTGACAAGTGGATATTTCCAGCTATATCCAATAGCTCGGATGGGGAACTTGTACCAATACCGATTTTACTACTTAGATGATAGATAGGCTTGCCTATATGCAGGGTGTCTTGGGCAAATGTTAAGGTACTGAGGCATAATGGTGCCAGTAGGAGTAGGATTATCTTTTTCATGAGGTATTGGTTTTATTTTTATCGTTTTATTTTTCTTTAAAATTTTAGCCTTCCTAAACCGGGCTCAGGTTTGGGGGTATTGCTTAGACATAGCAAACCCACGAGCATTTCTCACACCATATAGGGGAGAGTATGCGCTAAATGTTTAGGCACTAAAATTGAAAGCTGAAATTTCAACCCTTCTAATGTCAACAGAGGATACCGACATTACCAGCGAAGGACTGAGCATATTAAACTTCAATCCTAAGCAAGTTAAAATTTCAATCGATAATTACCATAAGTAGGTAATATTTTTTCCATAAATGGAATATAAATTGATAGAATGAAATCATACAATGAAAGGATTAGTCCTAGTTCAACTGAACATGTTTTGAACTATATCAATTTGATTGGTATTGTTTTTCGATATGGTATTATTTCTCCAAGATGGATTTTTTGTACTTTTTAGAGATTACTCGGCCGATTATTTTGATGAGCGGTGTGTACCTTCACCTTCAGTAGTCATCAGATCACTTTAAGTGATCAGATGACTGAGATGGAAGTGTAGTCATCCGGTGACTTGAGGTCACCGGATGACTAAGGCAATGAGAAAAAAACGGACAGTGATCAGATGAACCCGACTTCACTCCTGTCAAAGAAAAATTTCAAACCCGGGTAGGTGCAGAAACCGACTCATCCCCTCTTCCACAACTTGTTCCCAAGGATTCTTTCCATGACCTCGCTGCGCATGTTAGGTGCAATAGGTACTTGCCCCTCGCCCATATGGATGGTATTGCCCTCAATGCTATCCACCCTACTCTTAGCAATGATAAAGGAGCGATGAACTCTGACAAAATCACTTTCGGGCAGTTGGCTCTGAACGTGCTTTAAGCTAATCAAGGTTACTAAGGGTTCGGAATTGACCCTGTGAATCTTAACGTAGTCCTTCATGCCCTCAACAAACACAATCTCTTCAAAGCCCACTTTGGTAATCTTACCATCTACTTTAATAAAAAAGTGATTTGTATTTGCCTCCGGTTGAACATTAAGATGATCAAATGCCCGGTTAACCGAGTTTAGAAATCGATCGAATGGAATTGGTTTTACCAAGTAATCAAAGCCATTCAGTTCATAGCTGTCTGCCGCAAATTCTCTGTAGGCCGTTGTGAATATGACCATTGGTGGATTGGCGAGGTTTTTCACAAAGTCTAAGCCTGACATTTTGGGCATATTAATGTCACAAAACATCAAATCGGTTGAATTTTCTCTGAAAAAAGAATTGGCCTCAATGCCACTTTTAAACTCCCCATTGAGCTCAAGGAAGTCTACATCATTGATATAATCCTTCAGACCTTCTCTGGCCAGAGGTTCATCATCTACTATGATGCATTTAATTTTCAAGATTCAGTGTCAATTTTACTTCAAACTGATCCAAGGGATTTTCCACAATCAGCTCATGGGTGTCGGGATATAGAATCTCCAATCTTCGTCTGACATTGGCCAAACCAACACCAGGCTTCTTGCCATTCATCGCTATGTTGTTTGCCGAATTTATACATACAAATTCGAGTAGGTTTCCTTCGACTCTCAAATTGATTTGAATGCGCACCTTATCATTCTTGGCGTTGGCATGTTTAAAGGCATTCTCAACAAAATTCAGAAAAAGCATTGGGGCAATATTCAGGTCAGTCAGCTTGCCCTTGACATCCCAGTCAACTTGTACATCTTCATTTTGTCTGAGTTTCTGTATTTCTATGAAATTTGTCAGATTCTCAATCTCCTTCTTTAAAGAAATCGACTCCTTCTTTACTTCATAAATCTGATGACTAAGTAGTTCAGAGAATTTTTCCAACGTCTCCTGTGCTTTGGCCGAGTCTTTCCTTATTAAGACATGGACGCTGTTCAATGCATTGAACATAAAATGTGGATTCACCTGGCTCTTTAGCAAGTCCAATTCAGACTTGAGGCTAATGGTCTCCAATTCTCTGACTCTCCTCTCCTTGATGTAGTACTCATTAATAAAATAAAGGCAGGTCGAAAGGCCATAGACAACCAGAAAGTCACCAGCAGTATTGGCTGTTCCCTGAACTGAACCAAAAAATTCGCTGGTTCCCAGGTCAATGTCTATAAAATAAATTGAAAAGGCCTGACCCGCTGCAAAGGCGATTAGCAATACCAAAGGAATAACAGACGCTACATAGGCCCATCTTTTATGCTTCAGGAGAAAAAGCGGCACTAACAAATAGAGGTTAATGTATACGCCAACCGAATAAAAAATCGAGCCGAATAAATTGGAGTCAATAGTGTCTCTAAATGAGGGGGCATAAGCCATATCCCGTACCCCCCAAATAATGACATAAAGCACCCAAAATAAGAGATGCAGTAATATGGTCCTCCAATTAAATTTCATTCATAACGCAAGGCTTCAACAGGGTTGCCATGAGCCGCCTTGAACGATTTAATACTCATGGTGATAAACGCAATAACGGCCAGTAATGCGCCAGCAGAGAGGAAATACCAAACTTCCATTCTGATCTGATAGGCGAAATTCTCAAGCCATTTTTCCATAACAATGTAAGTGATAAAACAAGCGATCACAAATGACAAGGCTATGAGTTGCATATACCCTCTGGACATCAGCAATACAATACTGGCCACGGTAGCACCAAGGACTTTACGAATGCCTATTTCCTTTTTGAGTTGTGTCGCCAACAGTGCTGTCATGGCAAATAGACCAAGGCAAGCCAAGGCAATACTAATGGAGGAAAAGGTCAGAAACACCTTCCCTAGCTGCTTTTCAGCCTTGTACATTTTATCCACGGTATCATCCAGAAAGAAATACTCAAAGGGTGCCGGAGCAAACTGTTCCCATTCCGCCTCCAGTCTATTCATGCTTTCCATCAGGTTCCCTGGTCTTAGCTTCACTGACAACAAGGATTGCATATAAGGCTGGCTCTTAGGAATAATACTGATAACCACCGGGTCTACTTCATTGTGCAAGGAGACAAAATTGAAATCCTTCACGACACCGATGACCGTACCCTGATGTAAAGTCCTGAAGGTACCATCCTGATTGAGGCTACCCAAATTCAGCTTTTTATTCAAGGCATCTCCGGTCCAACCAAGCTTGGCCGCTGCCGTTTCATTAAGCAAGTAAGCAGTAGAGTCGGTATTGAGACGGCTGTCGAATGTTCGACCATCCAGCATTTCAAAATTGTATAAGGCGGCAAAGTCAAGATCGGTTTCCAACCTCATAAATACCATATTGTTTTCCACAGATTCTCCTTCTGGCAATACATTATAGTCGTAAAAAGAAGTATGTCCCGGAACCCGAGCAGACACCGCTGCACCCACAACCTGTGGAATTTGGGCTATTCGGTCTTTTATAGTCTTAATCTTCACCTGATCGGTATATGACCTTACATGAAGCACTACAGTCTGTTCCTTGTCAAAACCCAGAGCCTTATTCCTCATGTACTGTAGCTGAAAATAGATGATAAAGGTGGCCATAATCAGGGCTGCTGAAATCACAAACTGAAAAGTGATAAGCCCTTTTTTGAACAGGTTAGCAAACTTGCTTTGCTTAGCAACCTTACCCTTTAAAATTGCTGCCGGGGAGAATCCTGACAGGAATAATGCGGGGTAAATGCCCGACAGAACTCCCACAACTATGGCTAAGACCAACAAACCGCCAGCAATCATGGGAATATCTGCAGGCTGCAATTGCAGTACCTTTTCGGATAGATTATTAAAGGCAGGTATGGCAAGTACAAAAAGGCCAAAGCCCAACAGGGCCGCCATTACAGTCACCATTATTGCTTCACTTAAGTATTGGATCACGATCTGATCCCTTACCGCTCCAAACACCTTTCTCACTCCTACTTCGCCAGACCTTCCTATAGACCTTGCCAGAGACAGGTTCATAAAGTTCACACAGGCAATGGCCAAAATCAAAAATGCCGTGGTAGTCAATACATACAGATAAGTTTTATTGGTGGAACTGCCCAACTCATTCGAGTAGTCTGAGGTTGTGTGAATATCAGCCAATGGCTGCAACTTATATCCACGCTGCTTGGCTACCAATTCGCCCAAGTATTTGGTCACTATTCCCGGAAATTTGGCTTCTACTCCCTCAATACTCATCGCTGGCGGTATTTTAGTGTAAGTATACATTGGTGGCCAGTACCAATTGTTAAACTGCCACCCCCCATCAATCTGTTTTAAAGAAATGAATGAGGCTAGAAAGTCAAATTGGAGGTGCGAATTATCAGGGGTGTCTTCTATAATGCCCGTGACTTGAAAGTTGTTGTTATCATCTACTTTGAGCACTTTACCCATGGGATCTTCTTGGCCAAAATACTTTTGAGCCATAGATTCAGTGATGACCAAAGACAGCGGAGCACTGAGCGCCTTTTTAGGGTCTCCCTGAAGCAGTTTGAAATCAAATACTTCCCAAAAAGTAGAATCAGCATAGGCAAATCTGCTTTCCACATATGTCCTTTCAGGACCATTGCCCACAGAGAGCTCAGTCATATTTACTCTCGTGAAGTGCTCAATTTCAGGAAAATCCTGATCCAATGCCGGACCAATGGCACTGTAGGCGTTTGCGAGCATTGTTTCTCCTCCATCGGAGTAATTCACCTCCGTGACCCGATAAATGTTTCGATAGTCTTTATGAAATTTGTCATAAGAGGATTCATCCTTCACATAAAAAAGGATGAGCAGGAAACAGGCCATTCCAACTGCCAGGCCTACAATATTGATTAATGAATTTGTTGGATGCTTCAGGAGATTTCTCCAAGCGATTTTAAGATAGTTTTTGACCATTGTGTTGTTGTTAAGTTTAGTAATCAATGCCAGCTGCGCAGACTGGAATATATTTGGCGGAAGTAGTTTTGAAATACTCATCCACGAGCGCTGAGGTGTTTTCAAGTCGTTGATATCTCGAGCGTAAATCGGATTCCCAATCACTAGCCAAAGCCTTAAATGACTTGCCCCAGATTCGTTCATACAGCCCGGACGTACCTACATCATTGGAATAGGCAAAATCCACCAGCTTTTCCATGCCATAGTTGACCGCCAGGTAATTGAAAAAATCCTCCCTGGTTACATAAGTCTGAAGTTGGCACTTGAGATTAAGCCTGTTATGCTGTGTGCGCATGGTTTCCATTGGTATACCTCGCCCCGATTCGAGCCAGTAGCCGGCAATCAAATCCAGACTGTAACTGAATCGTGGAAATCCTTCTCTCCCCGGATACAAGTGATAGGCGATGGCAGAAGCAAAACCTTCTTCAAAAAAACCATCCCATCTTCTGCCATTGTTCATTCTAATAGCATGCACCATCTCATGCGGAAGCACGCTCAGGTAACCTCCCTCATCAAATCTGTAAAGGTGAATACGTCCGGAAAAGTCTACATGAGGGGTCCTTTTCTTCTGACGGGCTCTGTCCATACCTTCTCCGCCAAAAGTCACGATGAGCTTATCTTTGGGCATATTGGCTGCACCCAAAATCTGTGTCAACTTGCCATGCACTTCTTCGGCATAGACCTTGGCTTCATCAATTTCTTCTGTTTTGGTTTCATTCTCATTCCAGACCAAAACAAAATGCTCCATATCTGCTCTTTGGTTATACTTAGTTGGAACAGATCCCTTGGTTTGTGCTGCCAGGGGATACAGTATAACAAAAAGAAACAATGTGATAATTGCTCTCATAATTAGTCAACCTTAGCCCGGCTCATCCAAAAATTAATCCATCCACTGCCCCAACTAGGTGCAATACTTGAAGCGGGTGCCTTACTTGCATAAAGCCCCTTCGCCTTTTCCAGGAATGTTTTGCCTGCCAGTATCCAGCCATTCGATTTTACACGCAGTCCAGTGGATACTAAATCTGTTCCTAACAATAAGTAAACTCTTGGATTGTCTTCATTGAGTTTCATGGCCTGATTCAATTGTTGGTTGGCCTGCGCATCTACTTTTTGCCCCCCCGGAATATCTCCTCGCTGATAAAAAGTGACACTTTGTAAATTGTAAATCAAATATTGCAAGGCATGAAAATCTGATGCTTCAGTGCTTCTGGGTTTGGTATTAGCTGCACTGGCCCTATCAAAGTAAATTTGGGCAGAATCGTAGTAAGCCGCAGCACTTTGAGTTAAACGACCGGTTTGAGAATAAAAGAACGAAGTCCAATAAGCAGAATGCCAGTCATCAGGGTTTTTATCGCTGACTGCTTTCATTTCTGCCACAGCCAGGCTCATTCCGTTGACATCGGTGGCATCGTCAAAAGTTTTTAATGCGGCCTCAATGGCTGCTTTGTCTTGTGCCATCACCACTGTGGTGACGCACAACAATAGAATTAGGATAGAGTTTTTCATAATAACCTTTTTCCGATATTATGAATTGAAGAGGGCCGTATGAAATCATATAGAAAAACAACGGCAAAACGTAGATAAAGGACCGTTGTTTATAGATTAGTAATCTAAGAAAAAGGTAAAAAAGCCGATAATTCCATAATGGCTAAAAGAGCAAATACGGTAATTCGATTTCAATTACACCTACTCATACCTTAGTGCATCCACCGGGTTTCCGCGGGCGGCCTTGAATGATTTAAAACTCATGGTGACAAATGCTATGGTGGTGAGCAGGGCACCCGCCAACAAGAAATACCAAATTTCCATATTAATTTGATAGGCAAAATTCTCCAGCCACCGCTGCATTACTCCGTAGGTTAGCACACAGGCAATTATAAAAGACAAACCAATCAATTGCATATACCCCTTAGACATCAGCAGCACGATATTTCCAACTGATGCTCCCAGCACTTTTCTGATCCCGATTTCCTTTCTTAATTGGGTCGCCAGCAAGGTAGTCATCGCAAACAAACCTAGACAAGCCAAAATGATGCTAATAAAAGAAAAGGTAATAAACACCTTGCCGAGTTGCTTTTCTGATTGATAAAGCCTGTCGACCACATCATCCAAAAAGAAGTATTCAAAATCCACGGCTGGAGCAAATGTGGCCCACTCCCTTTCCAACACTTTCATAGATTCAACCAAATCTCCAGACTGCAGCTTAATTGATAATAGCGATTGCAAAAATGGTTCTCTTGGAGGAATGATACTTAAAACAACCGGGTCCACTTCGTTGTGTAACGAAGCGAAATTGAAGTCTTTGACTACACCAATGATATGTCCCTGATACATGGTGTTAAAGGTTCCGTCTGATTTTAAGCTGCCAATATTCAATTTCTTATTAAGTGGATCATCTGACCAACCCAGTTTTGCAGCAGCAGTTTCATTTAACAAATAGGTAAGGGAATCGGTTGATAACCTTTCATCATGCAATCTGCCTTTGGTGATTTCGAAACCATAGAGTTCGGCAAAGTCTAAGTCCATTTCCAGCCGCATAAATACCTTATTATTCTCAACTGTTTGGCCATCGGCCAGCACATTATAGTCATAGAAGTTTTTATATCCAGGAACTCTAGAGGAGACGGCTGTCCCTATTACCTGAGGCAATTGGTTCAATCGGTCCTTCAATGTTCTTACTCTAGCCTTTTCAGCCGTGTTTCTCACCTGCACCACAACCATTTGCTCCTTATCAAAGCCGAGTGCTTTGTTTCTCACATATTCGAGTTGAAAGTAGATGATGAATGTAGCAATGATCAAGGCCGCTGAAATCACAAACTGAAAAGTGATCAATGTCTTTTTAAACAGGCCCGTAAACCTACCCTGTTTGGCGAGCTTACCTTTAAGAATTGCTGCAGGGGAAAGCCCGGACAAAAACAGGGCTGGATAAATACCGGACAACAGCCCTACCAGAACGGCAATCGTAAGTATACCCCCAAGAATTAAGGGCATATCCATCAGTTGCAATTGCAGGGACTTCTCGGTGAGGTTATTAAAGGCAGGAATAGCCAGCACAAACAAGCCAAATCCTAATAGCGATGAGATGACTGTGATAATCACCGATTCACTCAAATACTGAAACATGATTTGCTTGCGAACAGCCCCAAACACTTTTCTCACTCCTACCTCACCGGACCTTCCTATGGATCTGGCTAACGACAAATTCATAAAATTAACACAGGCAATGGCCAAGATCAGAAATGCAGTAGTGGTCAATACATAGAGGTAGGTGATGTTCGTTGGTTTGCCAATCTCATTGGTATAGCTCGTTGAAGTGTGGATATCTGCAAGTGGCTGCAAGTTAAATCCACGTTGCTCAGCGACCAGTTTACCCAGATACTTCTCAACCATTCCTGGGAATTTTGCTTCTACAGTCTCCAGGTTCCTGTCGGCCGGAATTCTGGCATAGGTATACATGGGAGGATAATGCCAATTGTTATACATATAGCCTCCAATCAATTGTTGCAGACTGGTGAAGGAGGCCAGAAAATCAAAGCGTATATGCGAATTGTCAGGTACATCTTGTACCACGCCCGTCACCTGATAGCTAAACTTCTCATCTACCTTCAATACTTTTCCAATGGCGTCTTCATTTCCAAAATACTTGGTGGCCATGGATTCTGTGAGCACCACAGAAAAAGGATTTCTCAGAGCAGTTTCAGGGTCTCCTTGCAGCAACTTAAAGTCAAAAATGTCCCAGATGGTGGAATCTGCGTAAGCGAAACTGCTTTCCATAAATTTCTTGGTAGCCCCATCACTTACGGAGAGCTCCGCTATATAAAACCGCACAAAGGACTCCACTTCAGGAAAGTCGCTTTGCAAGGCAGGCCCGATTCCACTGTAAGTATTGGCGAGCTTAGTTTCGCCACTCTCGGAGTAATTGACTTCTGTGACCCGATAGATATTTTTATAATCCTCGTGGAATTTATCAAAGGACGATTCGTCCTGAACATAAAAAAGGATCAATAAGAAACTTGCCATTCCAACTGCAAGGCCCACAATATTAATGGCCGAATGGCTCTTGTGTTTCAAGAGATTTCTCCAGGCAATTTTCAGATAGTTCTTAAGCATGGTAGTTGCAATTCTTTTATAAAAACGATAGAAGCTAGTGCAAAAGAAGGAATAAAACGGGCATCCTCATTGAAAATTGATGCAAGTGGTCAGGTGGATTCTATTTATCTTCCTTCGATATCGTCACAAAGCTCTTCATACCAAGCCTCACCGTACTTTCTAATCAAAGCATCTTTGAGAAATTTATAGACAGGAACACCTAGCTTTTCGCCCAAGGTACAGGCAGCGGAACAGATAGACCACCTATCATAGTTCAAGGCCTCGTAATGATCGTATTTGGTGATTCTAATTGGATATAGGTGACAGGAGATTGGCTTTCTGAAAGTAGTCTTGCCATCAAAATAGGCCTGCTCTATTCCACATTTCAGCACGCCCTCTGTGTCATATAATGCGAAAGCGCATTCTTTATCATTGATTGTGGTAGTGGAGAAATCACCTTCAAAATCTTTGATGTAAAGCCCTCCTTTTTCAATAGCCGCAACACCCTGTTCAGATAGGTAGGGTTTTACTGCTTCATACGCCTCTTCCAGTTCTTTCAATTCTGACTCCTCTAAAGGAGCACCTAAATCACCTTCCACACAGCAGGCACCTTTGCATTTGTCCAAGTCACAAACAAAGGCCTTGTCCTTGATATCGTCACTTATTACCGCGTTTTCAACTAAAATCATTATATCAATCTAATTCGCAAATATAGCCATAGGATCATGTAATTGGATCAAAATGCTAACTTTGCATGCAATTTCAGTCAATGAGTCAATCCGTTCAAATTTCCGGGGTTATCATCACCTATAATGAGGAAAAGAACATCGAACGATGTCTTCAATCATTACAAGAGATTTGCGATGAGATTGTAGTTGTGGATTCCTTTTCAACTGACAAGACCAAGGAGATTTGTCAACGATTTGATATCAGGTTTATAGAGAACCCTTTCGAGGGGCATATTCAACAAAAGAATTTTGCCATGCAACAGGCTTCTCACGATATTGTCCTCTCTCTTGATGCCGATGAAGCACTATCGGATCAATTGAAAGCGTCCATTTCAAAGGTAAAATCGAACTGGGAACATAAGGCATATAGGTTCAATCGCTTTACCAACTACTGTGGCCAATGGATCAAGCATTGTGGCTGGTATCCTGATACAAAGACCAGACTTTGGGATAGAAGCATTGGCCATTGGGGGGGCACAAACCCTCATGACAGTGTGGAGTTGGACCAAGGCGTAGAAGCCGTTCACCTGAAAGGTGATTTGCTGCACTACTCTTATTATACACGTGAAGAGCATGCAAATCGATCGGCCAAATATGCGGTGATCTCCGCCAAAGCAATGCATCAACAAGGCAAACGCTCCTCGCTGCTTAAAATGTGGGGAAGTGCTATTTTTCGATTTATGCAGGATTACATTTTTCGTTTTGGCTTTTTGGATGGCTATAACGGATGGGTTATTTGCAGAACAAGCGGGGTCACAACATTTCAGAAGTACGCTCATCTCAGAAGACTGAATGCCGGCAAACCCATTGAAGCATGACAGGGGTGCTGGATTATTTCAAGCTCGAGGCCCCTCATAAGAAACAGGTGACTTTTCTTATGATTGTTGTATCGGCATTGTACCTATTCAACTTCCATGTAAATGACATTTGGACTCCAAATGAGAGCTTCTATGCTGAGGCAGTGCGGGAAATGTTTGAATCGGGCAATTTCCTGGAGATGTTCTATAATTACGAACCTCGCTACAACAAACCTCCACTCACCTATTGGTTAATCGCTGGCTCCTCTTCTGTTTTTGGCTTAAATGAATTTGGAATCAGACTTCCCATTGTATTGCTGGGGATTGGCAGTATATGGCTGACTTACTTGCTGGGGAGAAGATTTTTTGGCGACCGTGGTGGTGTTTATGCTTTGGTAATGATGGCCTTGAGTTTACAGATGCTGGCCTTAAAGCAATTTGCCTCTCCTGAAATGCCGCTGACCTTCTTTTTCACACTTACCCTTTATTGGTTTATCAAAGGTTATCAGGAACAGCGATTCAAATTTATCCTGCTCTCCTACCTCGCGCTGGGCCTTACTGTATTAATCAAAGGCTACCCCTACATCATTGTGGCTGGGGCTATCCTCTTCCTTTTTATACTCTGGGATACTCAGTTCAAGGGCAAACTCCTTTGGCAAAAAATTAAATTTCTTAAACTCTACATCGGTATCCCATTGGTACTTCTCATTGGCGTCAGTTGGGTCATATACATGTATGCCAAAGCCGGAGAGGATTTTTGGGAGATTTACCAAAGAGAGACCTTTGAACGTACCTTTACCAGGGAAACCAGTGGCCCTAAACCATTCTTTTATCTGGAAGTAATTTCCTGGAGTATAGTGCCCTATTCACTGGTGTTTTTTTATGCGCTGGTGAAGTGGTTCAAAGATTGGCGAAACTTGAAATCAATCGCCTTCCCTTTCTCCTGGTTTGTGATGATGTTGGTGATCTTTACCCTTGCGAAGGGTAAGCTACCAACTTATATATTGCAAGCCCATCCCGCCATGCTCTTGATTATTGTGCCCTTGTTGTTGACCTACAAACCTCAAGGCATTTTCTCGAAAACCCTCTGGAACATCACTTTTTTATTACCCACTTTGGCGTCTCTGGTGGCTGTTGTTTTTGGCATTACCCAGTTAAGAATGAACTATCTTTTTTTCATTGTTCCGGCATTGCTCGTGGCACTCCTTTTCAACTTTTATAGATCAAAAGAAAAATCCGGTAGCACTAATCTTCTAGTTGCTGCACCTTTCTGGGCATTACTTGGTGTACTTGTCATTTTTGCAGCCTATTTGCCAAGAGTGGAAAAGTTCAGACCTTACGATGAAATTGGAAGGGTGATCAATGAGAAACACCAAATCGATAAGAAAATCCCAATAAAGATTCAGGCTACCTTGATTCATAACATCCCCTTTTATGCCCAACGGTTTACCGAAAGGGATCTAACACCTGTGCAAATTAATCTAAGTGAAGGCAGTACCTTGGCTCTGGTCAGAGAAGAAAGCCTGGTTGAGCTCAGCGGATTTGATAAGCTATGGACAGGGAAAATCTATGACTTCCCGAGCGAATCACAGTTTTTTAAATTTGTCGTTGCCTGCCTTGAAGCAGAAAAGCAAGACTATTCAAAATTTGCAACTTACAGCCTGGTATACAGACAATAGCGATCTTATGGAGTCAAAAAAGACCAAATTTTCTAGAAACAAATTTCTTTACCGGGCATATAAGTACCGTTTTCGGGATGATAAGCAGGAGCTAAAATATGTCATGGACCATTTAAAATCTGGTGATTTGGCACTTGATATTGGCGCACATAAGGGTGGCTATTTGCACTGGATAAGAAAGAGTGTGGGTGCTGAGGGAAAGGTCATTGCTTTTGAGCCTCAGGTTATTTTATTTGACTATCTCACTTCAGCCATTGCTAATTTTGGCCATCAGAACATAGCGCTTCACCACGCAGGTGTATCCTCGCAAGCTGGGTCGCTCAAATTATATATTCCAAAAGCCGAAGGGGGTACTTCACCTGGCGCAACATTGGAAAGCAGGGCAGACACATCCCAAGGGCACTTTCTTGAGGTGCCAGTTTATAAACTAGATGAAATACTAAAAGACAGAACTCAAAAGGTCAACCTCATCAAACTAGATGTTGAGGGACATGAACTGGAGGTCTTTAAAGGTGCGGAAGACGTTCTCAAAAATGACAGGCCCCGTATTATATTTGAATGTGAAAACAGGCATTTGAATGACATTCAAGTTGAGGATGTTTTTGACCACCTTATGGGCTTAGGTTACACAGGCCACTTTTTCTATAATGGCAAGCTCACCTCACTAGCAGAATTTGATGCCTCGGTCCATCAGGCAACAGAAAATGGTGAGATTGTGGACAAGAGAAATTACGCAAACAACTTCGTCTTCGAGGCTAAAGGCAGCTAAGCGGATATCAGTGCCAGGCCCAGATGTAACCGTAATCTCCTTCGTGATTTTGTTCTGTGAGCTGCCAGCCCTTTTCCCTTAGAAAGCTGACCAATGCCGTGTGATTATCTTTTGGACCTGATCCCTTGTGAGACTCAATGCTCATGAATTTTATCTTTTTGAGCACCTCGTCTTCCATTGAATAGAGTATCGAATATTCTGATCCTTCACAGTCCAATTTCAACAAATCGATGGAGTCGAGCGTATTGATTTCCATCATGCGGTCTATGGTCAGGGTTTCCACGTCTATTCGTTCTCCTCTACCATCCGATTCAAAGACACCCGCCATAGTTGAAAAAGTATCAAGGGTGCTGGAGTGCAGGGTTAGCCCATCAGAATGATCCGCAACGGCTTGGTTAAAATTCTGCCAATCAAAATCCGGGTAAGTCTCCTGGTACTTTTTAAGCTGAGCATAGTTGAAAGGCATCGGCTCAAAACCAAAAATTCTTGCGTTTGGAAACTTTGAAAGCATATAAAGGGAAAAATAACCTACGTTGGCACCAACGTCCACCACAACAGGTGTATCTCCAATAGTGGCCTCCGCGGGGAAACCTTCCAGGTATACGCCATCAAAAAAGCTCTCTTTAAATGGGGGTAGCATCTGTCTGGGCACATCAATTTCAAACCCATTTCTCATTTTAAAACGGAAGGAAGAACCACTGCCTGATTTGAAGAGCATAAACTGAGGCCAGTTTTTGAAGTCAGAAATCAGAGTCCTATAGCGGTGAATCTTGTGTTTGAGTGCGCCCATTGATCTCAATTAAAGCATAAATTTCGTGAATGTGTGAGTTAATGCAACATCCAAATAAAAAAGGCTCCTTGTCATTTTCGCTGATGCTTCAACGGATGCACAAAGGAGCCCTTTAAATGTGGGTTAAAAACAATTAATATCTGTAATGCTCTGGCTTGTACGGCCCTTCGACTGTTACGCCAATATACTCCGCCTGCTCTGGAGACAGCTCTTCCAACTCAACACCAATCTTGGCAAGATGAAGTTTAGCAACTTTCTCGTCAAGATGTTTTGGCAAGGTGTATACTGCATTTTCATAAGCGTCAGTATTTGTCCAAAGTTCAATTTGAGCTAAAGTCTGATTTGTAAATGAGTTAGACATGACAAATGATGGGTGGCCAGTAGCGCAACCAAGGTTGACCAACCTTCCTTCAGCCAGCACAATAATGTCATTGCCGTTCACATTGTATAGGTCTACTTGTGGTTTAATCTCTACTTTACCATCTCCATGAGTTCCATTCAACCACGCCATGTCAATTTCATTATCGAAGTGACCAATGTTGCAGACGATAGTTTTGTCTTTCATGGCCTCAAAGTGCTTGCCTTGGATGATATTGTAATTACCTGTTGCGGTAACAATGATATTGGCTCTTGGAATTGCACTATCCATCTTTTGAACCTCAAATCCATCCATTGCCGCTTGAAGAGCACATATAGGATCAATCTCTGTTACAATCACTCGAACTCCAGCTCCACTTAAGGAAGCCGCAGAACCTTTTCCGACATCTCCATAACCTGCTACAACAGCCACCTTGCCGGCAAGCATGATGTCAGTGGCTCTTCTGATGGCATCCACCAAAGACTCTTTACAACCATACTTGTTGTCAAATTTAGATTTCGTTACCGAATCGTTCACATTGATGGCAGGCATTGGCAATGTGCCATTCTTCATTCTTTCATAAAGTCTGTGAACACCTGTGGTAGTCTCTTCAGAAAGGCCTTTGATATCTGACACTAACTCTGGGTATTTGTCCAATACCATGTTGGTAAGGTCTCCGCCATCGTCAAGAATCATATTCAAAGGTTTACCATCTTCAAAGGCAAACAATGTCTGCTCGATACACCAATCAAATTCTTCATCGTTCATTCCCTTCCATGCATAAACTGGAATATCCGCTTTGGCAATAGCCGCTGCAGCATGGTCTTGAGTTGAGAAGATATTACAAGAGGACCAGGACACTTCCGCACCCAATTCTGTTAATGTCTCGATCAGAACAGCCGTTTGAATGGTCATGTGCAAACAACCTGCAATTCGAGCACCTTTAAGGATTTGAGAAGGCCCAAATTCTTCCCTCAGCGACATTAGACCTGGCATTTCTGCCTCGGCCAATTCAATTTCTTTTCTACCCCAATCAGCTAATGAGATATCTTTTACTTTGTGTGATAATCTAGTTTCCAACATAATATTTCTTTTCCGGGTGCAAAGGTACAACATACCTCAACAAAGCACAATTGTGGAAGCACTATAAAAAGGTGATCTCCTTCAAATCAAAAGCCTTTCGCTGTCCCTTTATATTAATAAGCAGTTTGCCTTCTTCAGAAACATCTTCAATTACACCCTCAAATTCATATTCTGATCGAAATCTGCGAGAGTGTCTAAACCCTATGAGATGAGTCATGTAGTCTGTTTTCAACAAAGGATACTCCCTTGATTTCAACTGCATGTATCGCTTCTCCAGAGAGAAAATTAATAGCTCAAATAGTTCAGGTAAGCTGTGATCCTGCCTACTAATCCGCTTCATTGAGGTGGCTTTATCAGAACCAAAGCGCTCCTGATTGACGTTGAGACCAATGCCTACTACTGCATATTCCAGAAACGGAGGCTTTAGCGTGTTTTCAATCAAAATTCCTGAAATCTTCTTCTCATTCACATAGACATCGTTAGGCCACTTGACCTTAACCTCTTCTGTGGGCAGTAGTTCCTTGAGCATGTCTGACACAGCCAACGAAGCCATCATATTCAAATTGAATTGATGTTTTATCTGGAGCGTATTTGGTTTTAGGATAATCGAAAATGTCAGGTTTAAACCAGGTTCAGAATGCCAAACATTGCCTCTTTGCCCCTTGCCTGAAGTTTGGTTGTCAGTAACAATGACAATCCCCTCTTGATTGTCAGGCTTTTCAAGCATATTCGCTGCTATGTCATTCGTAGAGTGACATGTTGGCATGTAAATGACCCGTTTGCCCAGAAATAATGTTTTAGCAAGAATTTTGTACAATGTATTTTCGTAGTTTTACACGCAAATAAATACAATTTCCAGAATAAAATTTTGAATGACATCGGAAGAGCTGAGTAGACTGGTTATTAAGGGGATGGAGGAAAAAAAAGGGTCTGACATTGTCATTATGGATCTTAGAGAAGTGAAAGGTGCCGTCAGTGATTTCTTTGTGATATGTTCCGGAACTTCAGATACTCAAATTCAAGCACTTTCTGAGTCTGTCGAAAAAGAAGTTAAAGTGGGTGCAAGTGAATTGCCCTGGAGAAAAGAAGGCTATACCAATCGTGAATGGATTTTGATGGATTATGTGAGTGTAGTAGCACACGTTTTCAAAAAAGAAAAGCGCGAATTTTATGCCCTGGAAAATTTATGGGGCGATGCCAAAACCACCTTATTAAATCAAGCTGTATAGGTTTAACCTTATTTCACCTTGAGCGTTAAAAGAGAAATTTAGAAATTAAAATACCAAAGTAAATGCCAGACAGTCCAAGAAAAAAGAACATCCTCGGTAAACCGAATGGTAAAAAAAGCAATCAAGTCTGGATATTTATATCCTTGATCATTGTAGTCTTTGCCGTTTCGATTTTCTCAAACTCAGGCTCAGGCGTGCCTATTCTTATGAATAGGTTTGAGAGCATGATTAAGAGTAATGATGTTGAGAGAGTAGTTGTAATTCAGGATAAAAATTTCGTAGAGGTTTACCTGAAACAAGAAGCCAGACAGAATGCCAAATACAAGACCGAGCTAGACAATAAAAGCCCTTTCAGTGTCGGAAGTGGTCCTGATTACGTCATTGAGAATATTGATAAGGACTATTTCCAAACCAACTATACCGAGTTACAAAAATCGTTGGACGAAAATAATAGACTCCGTTTAGAGTTTGACACACGTCCATCAGTTATGGATTTCCTCAGCACCTGGGGTTTCCTGATCTTAATCATAGTGTTCTTCTGGTTTATGATGAGAAGGATGACGGGCAACACCGGCCCTGGTGGTCAGATATTCAACATTGGTAAGTCTAGAGCTGCCTTGTTTGATGCTGATAACAAAGTAAAAATCACCTTTGACAATGTAGCTGGCTTGGATGAGGCAAAAGAGGAAGTTCAGGAAATTGTAGAATTCCTGAAGAACCCATCAAAGTTTACAAAACTAGGTGGTAAGATTCCAAAGGGGGCCCTGTTGGTAGGCGCACCCGGAACGGGTAAAACCTTATTAGCCAAGGCTGTGGCTGGTGAGGCAGCTGTACCTTTCTTCTCCCTGTCAGGTTCTGACTTCGTGGAGATGTTTGTAGGGGTTGGTGCCGCAAGGGTACGTGACCTTTTTAAACAGGCTAAAGAAAAAGCACCTTGTATCGTATTTATTGATGAAATCGATGCCATCGGTCGATCCAGAGGCAAGGGGCAAATGCCCGGTTCCAACGATGAACGTGAAAACACTTTGAATTCACTGCTGGTTGAAATGGATGGATTTGCAACCGACTCTGGTGTAATCATCCTGGCTGCAACCAACAGACCAGATGTTCTGGATTCTGCCCTATTAAGGCCAGGTCGTTTTGATCGTCAGATCAGCATTGACAAGCCGGACATCATTGGCCGAGAGGCTATTTTCAAGGTTCACTTGGCTCCTATTAAAGTTGCCAAAGACATTGATGCCAAAAAACTATCTGCTCAAACTCCTGGTTTTGCCGGTGCAGAAATAGCCAATGTTTGTAATGAAGCAGCCCTTATTGCTGCCAGGAAAGACAAGAAGGCTGTAGATATGGAGGATTTTCAAGATGCCATAGATAGGGTCATCGGAGGTCTTGAAAAGAAAAGCAAAATTATTTCTCCTGAAGAAAAGAAAATTGTCGCTTATCATGAGGCAGGTCACGCGGTAGCGGGTTGGTTTTTAGAGCATGCAGACCCATTAGTGAAGGTAAGTATCGTACCAAGAGGTGTAGCTGCGCTGGGTTACGCACAGTATCTCCCAAAAGAGCAATTTCTCTATCAAACAGAACAGCTTATGGATGAGATGTGCATGACTTTGGGTGGAAGGGCTGCCGAACAAATCATGTTTAGTAAAATTTCAACGGGTGCCTTAAGTGATCTGGAGCGTGTGACCAAATTGGCGTACAGCATTGTTTCCGTTTATGGAATGAATGAGAAGATAGGTAACATTTCTTTTTTTGACTCCAAACAAAACGATTACGCATTTAACAAGCCTTATTCAGAAGACACGGCCAAAACCATTGATGAAGAAGTCAAAAAGCTAGTGGATGGCGCTTATAAAAGAACTATAGAACTTTTGACTGACAAGAAAGTGCAGCTAGAGATACTTGCTAAAGAGCTTCTTGAAAAGGAAATTATTTTCCAGTCAGATTTGGAAGGATTGATTGGAGAAAGACCTTTCGCCAAACAAACTACATACCAAGCTTTTACCGAGAATGGTCAGGACAAGGAAGAAGACACTGAAGGAGAAGCACCAACAGCTGAGACGGGTTCTGAAGAACCTGCTAATCCTGAAACAGAAGCTCCGGTAGCCAATGATGCTACTGAAGAAGGGCCTTCTGAAGACAAGTCGGATTCATAACATGAATTATAAGTCATAAGGAAATCAGGTGTAATCCACCTGATTTTTTTATTTTGGGCCAAATGGATTTCTACCCTCAGAATGAAGATTGAATTACTTCCTGATAAAAAGGTATACTTCGCCTCCGATTTTCACTTGGGCGTTCCTACCGAGGCCGCCAGTCTGGAGAGGGAAAAGAGGATCATTCGTTTTTTAGAGGAATGCTCAGTAGATGCTCAGACCATCTTTTTAGTCGGTGACCTTTTTGATTTCTGGTTTGAATATAAAAACACAATTCCGAAGGGCTTTTCAAGGTTTATTGGCAAACTCTCCTCTTTAAGTGACCAGGGCATAGAGATTGTCATTTTCACCGGAAATCATGATATGTGGATGAAAGGTTATTTCGTGAACGAACTCTCTGCCAAAGTAATTCACGATCCCATTCAGCTGTTTATCAACGAAACCAAAATTTTCATCGGCCATGGGGATGGACTGGGGCCTGGAGACCATTCTTATAAATTCCTGAAAAGAGTATTTAGAAACCCATTTCTGCAATGGTGTTTTAATTGGCTGCATCCGAATGTTGGCATTTCAATAGCTAATTTCTGGTCAAGGAAAAGCCGTGCCCAGGCCAATGACAGAAAGGAAGAGTTTCTGGGGGAGAGCGAGTACCTTTGGACCTTTGCTAAAGAAAAGGAAAAAGAGGAGCATCACGATTGCTATATTTTCGGGCATCGACATCTGCCAATTGACGTTGAAGTTGGTGAGCATAGTCGATATCTAAACCTTGGCGAATGGCTGAACTATAACACCTATGTGGAATTTGATGGACAGCAATTTGAGCTTAAGACCTTTGAAGGTTAAACATCTTCTCACATTTATCATCCTGATATCTGTGCAAGGTATTAGTGCTCAAACCTTGACAAAGACGGCATCAATCAATTTAACAACTCCTCCTCAAACTGTATCAATTGATCGGCAAGGCCATTTCTATGTTGCAAGCCAACGGGGAGATATAGACAAATATGACAAAGCCGGAAACCTGCTCTATCATTTCTCTCCTTCCAAAAATGGCAATGTCACATTAATCGAGGCCTGGCAAGGCTTAAGGGTATTCTGCTATTACCAGGATTTTCAACAGTACCTTTTTCTTGATAGGTTCCTCAATAGCTCAGAGTTATATCGGCTGCCGTCTCAAGTCAATTCGTTCTCCCTCTTGGTCACCTTATCAGGCGATGACAATTTATGGTTGATCGATGCCCAGAACCTAAGTCTTAAAAAAATAGACCTGCCTACAAATGAAATGATCATTGACACGCCTCTCAATTTGAATGTACCCTCATCGGAATACCACTTTTCTCATATGCGGGAATATCAAAACAGGCTTTTTATCAGTGACCCTGGGCAGGGTGTTCTGGTTTTTGATCGTTTTGGCAACTTTACCGAACTGATGGAATTGAAAGGAATTAATTATTTCAGCTTTCTACAAAATGAGCTATACTATTTGAAGGGAAATAAAGTGATGTTCGTGGATGTTTATAACCAAAATAAAAAAGAGATCGAACTAGCCGATCTCTCTTATCAATTTGTATTAATGGAAAACAGTCTTGTCATATGCTTCGCAAACGACAAGATTGATATCTATCAGATCAATTAGAGCCTGGTAGCTTTAATTCATCTCCTGTGTAAATGTCCAGTATAAGCTTCCTTAAAAGAATTCCATATTTAGACTGGACCAATTGTAATTCTCCGTTATTCTTACCATTCAAGCTCTGTAAATAAGTTACAAAATCAATTGTACCATTATCGTAACGATTTTTCGCAAACTCAAACGCGGTATTGAGGTTGATCAAACTCTCTTTGGTGGCTGTATATTGCGTTTGTGCATTAACCAGATTAAGGTAAGCCTGCTGCACCTGATTAGTCAGGTTGTTCTTAGCCAGTTCATAATTAAGTTCTGAATTCAACACTTGAATTCTTGCTTGTTGAAAGCCAGTTCTGTTCTGAAATCGCGTAAATAATGGGATACTCAAATTAAGTGAAGCTGATTTGCTCACGTTATTTTCAAATTGAGTGCTCAAGTCCTGAACACCAATATCAGTTGGTCTATTGGTCACAGGATCAAGGATCAAATCTCCATTCCCGTCCCGCGCAAATTTCCTAACGTTGGAAGACCAGCCTGTACTCCAGGAACCATTGAGAGTCAAAGATGGCATCCATGCATACTCAGCAGACTTCGAAGATTTTTTAGATGCTTCCAGAGTATACTGTGAAGATTTCAACGATGGTGAATAAGCCAGCGCACGGTCAAATACCGAACCATATGTTTCAATATTACTTTCCAATTCAGCATCATCTGTTGTAATGCCTGCAAATTCATAATCCTGGGTGGAATCGAGTAATAACAGTTGAATCAATGTCAACTCCGCAGTGGCCAGACTATTTTCCTGATTCACAATGAGCAACTTTTGCTGGGCAACCCGTGATTTGAAATTATAGACTTGCTCCATATTGCCCACTCCTGCACTCTGTCTTTTTTCTTGCTGACCCAACTGCTCATTTAACAATTCCAGTGTTTGTTCGGCAATCTTCAATTGTTCTTTCGCCACTATAAGCTGTAGGAAAGAACCCACAACCTGCGCCTCCGTAAATTGTATATTACTCTCAATGGCTTGTTCAGCTGCTTCATATTGAAGTTTCCTTTGGTCAACGTTCAAGGCATTACTAAAACCATTAAAAATGGTCATATTAGCGTTGATTGATCCACCTCCACTTAAGGTAGTAGCATTTACCAAGCCTCCAGATGTTTGGTCAAACGATAAACCCTCGCTCCAACGATGACTTGCTCCTGCACTTATGGAAGGCAGAAAGTTCAATTTACTTTGGGTGTAACCGGCTTTGGCGCTGATGGCGTTGTTACGGGCCGTCTTGATATTGATATTATTGTCAAGAGCAATGTTTATACACTCCTCAAGTGTCAGTCGTCTTTGGGCATTTAAGCTAAATGCCAAGCAAAATGTAACTAGTAAGGTGATAAAAAGCTTTTTCATCATTATGTGTTTAGTTTTTGATCCCGAATATTTTCGGGAAACAGGAGTTTTAACTCCTCGAGTTTTCTATCCTTTAGACAATATATTGTCAGGGTACCGTGTGATACCTTAAAAAAATACGGCCCTTTTCAGGGCCATATTTTACATTAATTTAGACTAATGAGTTTTCCTTTGTGTTGATGTTTTCAGATACTACCTGACCATCAAATAAGTTGATTATTCTATGTGCATATTCTGCATCTGTTGCAGAGTGCGTTACCATTACAACCGTGGTACCATTAGAATTCAAGTCGCTAAGAAGTGTCATCACTTCTTGACCATTCGTTGAATCCAGGTTACCAGTCGGCTCATCCGCCAGAATAAGGTTAGGCTTTGCTACAACGGCTCTGGCCACGGCAACTCTTTGCTGCTGACCTCCAGAAAGCTGCTGAGGAAAGTGATCCTTTCTGTGCATGATTTGCATTTGCTCCAGTACTTCCTCTACTCGCTGCTTTCTTTCAGCAGAAGGGTATTTTAAGTAGATCAAAGGAAGTTCTACGTTTTCAAATACTGTTAGTTCGTCAATCAGGTTAAAGCTCTGGAATACGAAACCAATGTTTCTTTTCCTTAGATCAGCTCTTTGCCTTTCAGAATAGCCTGAAACTTCTTCGTCATAAAAGAAGAACTCTCCTTCCGAAGGGTTATCTAATAGACCGATGATGTTCAAAAGTGTTGACTTACCACAACCTGAAGGACCCATTACTGCTACAAAGTCACCCTCTTTAATTTCGAGGTTAACATTGCCAAGTGCAGTAGTTTCCACTTCATCAGTATAATAGAACTTTTTCAGTCCTTTAGTAGTGATAAGGTTTTTACTGTTTTCCATGATAATAAAAGTTAAAAGTTGTCTTTTGAATTAATTTACTACTTGATTATTAATTTGTCTTTGTCTTCGTATCCGTCATAAGAAGACGTAATTACTTGCTCTCCAGGTTGCAGCCCTTCCAAGACTTCATACTGTCTTGTGTTTTGCTGACCTACTCTAATATTTCTTTTTACCGCTTCACCACCATTCTCGTCCACAACGAAAATCCAGTTACCTCCAGTAGTCTGGAAGAAGCTGCCTCGTGGAATCATAATGGCCTGACGCTCTTCACTTAGTTGAAGTCGGATAGAAATAGTTTGACCTCTTCTAATTCCATCGGGAACGTCATTGTCAAATATCATCTCCACATTAAAGGTACCATTATTAATCTCAGGGAATTTCTTTCTGATAGTCAAAGAATAATTTGTACCAGCAAAGTCAAAAGTTCCTCTTAGTCCTTCATATACCCTTGGCAGGTAATGTTGATCCACAGGAGCAACAATTTTAAAACCATTTAAGTCATCAATCTGGGCGATTGTCTGACCTTGACCGATGCTTTGACCAACTTCAACGTTGACAGTAGAGAGTAAACCAGAAATTGGTGCAGTAACCCAAAGGTTTTCTAAACGCTCCTTGACAATTTCCAAACTCACTTCGGAAGTGATTAAACGCGCTTCATTCTGTTTAACAGTAGTAACAACATTTATAGAATCAAATTCCATTTGCCTCACAATGTTCTCTTTGGAAGCAATTAATCTGTCATAAGCCCTTTTTGAATTTAAGTATTCTTGCTCAGAAATCACTTTGTCTGCCCAAAGCTGCTCATTGCGCTTATAAAGATCAAGCGCACCATCAATGTTAAATTCTGATTCAATGATGGAACTTTTGGATCTAAATAGTGCTTGCTGAAGGCCGTTGTTTGCATTTTCAATATCATTTCTCAACCTGTTGGTTTGAGTTTGCTCCTGAATGTAGCTTAATTGAATTGCGCTGTTCTCCAATTTGAGTATTGTATCTCCTTTAGTTACTTCAACCCCACCTTCCAAAAACCTCCGCTCAACGTTACCACCCACTATTGCATCCAATCGAATGGTTATCTTTGGCATTACCTGCCCTTCTACTGGTATAAATTCCTGAAAGGCTCCCTGAGTAACGGAAGCGATGTTAATTTTGTCTTGATCTACATTGAGCTTGGAGCTACTGTCTGCAAGAACAAATACATAAAGGATCATAAATGCAATTCCTGCAATTCCTACAATGGTAAAGATGCGCTTGGCGGTCCATACCTTTTTCTTGATTTTTCTATCCATTACCTTATAAGTGTGGTGTTTTCTAGTCCGCCCATCGCTACTCAACAAGAATGCCACAAATTCATTTGCTTGATTTACAGAGACTTACAAGATATTGGTATAAAGGGGGTGTGCGCTAAGTGTACATTATTAGAACAGGAATTGATCGAATTCGAACACTTTGGAAATTGGACTTAAAGTATGGGCATAAAAAAGGCCCGGTTTGGTCAGAACCGAGCCCAAAGGTCAAAAACTCAAAATATCTGAATTAATGTCTAAATTAATTCAAAACAACGGATGCAATATAATACATAAATAGCTTTTACAAAATCTCTGCGAGTTAAAATTCAGCATTTTTCGAGAATCGATTTCAAAACATGTAGCGACATGTGATTTTTCAATTAAAATCCTATACTATATATAATATAAACACCCGACACAATAACATCCATCCGTTGAGATTAAAGTTGATCCTCATATCACAAATATTTTCTGTTTCACTTAAATGAATAACTTTTCTCATAAAACATTGTTATTTTTATAAATAATCATGGAGTATACTGAAAATCCAATAAAGAGTAAGTATGTCTTAATCTTATAAGAAAATGCGTAAAAAAATAAAAATTCTATTCTCGGCAATTGCGATACTAATCACTGTCGCTGTATTTTCCCAGAATTCGTTCGCTTTCAAAAAAACTGAAATCATTGTCACTTGTCTGGTGGCTCCTGGTCACACTTGTGAAATTGAACCCGGTGTTACATGGGTAGATAGACTTCCTGTTATTATTATTATAGAGGATAATTGATTTGCCCATCCTAATTTTGCGTAACACTCCTATTTAAAATAGGAGTGTTACGCAGTTTAAATTAAATGAGAAATATCATTTTCATAGTTACATTTACAGCAATCGCTTCTATTAGCTGTAGTCGCTCGGAAGTTGAAACCAAAACTTTTAATTTAGCTGAAACTAAGGAGTACAACAATGGTCAATATTTGACACTGCAATTTCAACAAAAGGATTTCAGCAAAGCTGTCTCACTTAATGGAGTCAAACTGGGATTGGGTGAACTTCTTGGACAACCCAATAAAATATTATTCCAAAATTCAAAACTTATAATCACTGATACGGATCCAAAAAATATGATTCAGGTCATTGACCCTCTAAGCCTCAAATCCGAAAAAAGTTTGGGAATCAAGGGATTTGGCCCGATGGAAATGATGTCTACCTGGACACTCAGTAGAGGTTCAAGGAATAGTGAGTTCTGGATTTTTGATATTCAACAACAAAGACTGAATTTTTTTGACCAATTATCAGATCAAAAATCTCCAATACTACAAATTCCTACTAAAAGTGATTCCTCTAAAAGCTTCTATTCTGTAACCAAATCTAGCGACACGACCTTTATTGGGATCAGTCGAGATGGACAAGCTATATTTTCCGAATTTGATACAAGTGGAGGATTCATCAACGGTTTTGGGAATCTGGTAGATTTCTACTCAAAAAAAGATGCCCAACAGAGATTATCATACCAAAAAGCGGTTCAGCAACGATTATTAGCACAACTTTTTCAAGGTCAACTATATAATGACACGAGCTTGAGATACTTTGTGCTCTTGAGTCTTTCTGTGAACGCTATACACATTCTCGATTTGGAGACTACAAAGATCGTTCGAATAACTGGACCCGGGCCTTCCACTGAACCCAACTATACCGTGAACACTGGAGGAGGTATGCCTGCATTGTACTTTGATCCAACTAGTTCTAGATACACATATCTATACGGTTTTGTTTCTGATTCAAGTTTTTGGTTTTTGTATTCGGGTAATGTATGGGATGGTAATCCTGCAGGAGCCTATTTTGGCACCGAGATATTCGAATTCAAGATTGATGGCACTCCATCCACTTCCTATCAGTTAGACATTCCGATTAAAGCGTTTACAGTTGACACAACTAAGAAAATCATATATGGCCTAACAACTGATGAAGATCAAGATGTAGCCATGTTCAAATACTAAATGTTAAGGCCCTACTATATTATTGGGTTCCTTTTAATCATGTTATTCTCCTGTAATAACAAATGCCCTCGCCTTGAACTGGAGGACTTGGAAGTACCAGAGCAGTTTCTTGAGGTGAACTTAGAAGGAGTAGAATTCTTTAAATTCCCTAAATCTAAAGGCGTCATTCTTAAATACCTTAATTCTGACTGTTCCGTGTGTCTTGCTGAGCTCAAAGATTGGATAGAATTTGCAGATAATTTTATATCAAAAGACAATATAGAATTAATCTTCATTGTGAGTGGATTTACTAGACAAGACGCTGAATACCCGTTTTATCTTATGCACCTTGAAGCTCCGTTTTTTTACGACAGTGCGTATTTGTTCATGGATGCCAATCAAATATCTGCCAGCCGATCTCAACAGGCTATTATTGTTAATGACAATGGGCAAATTATTCATAGAGGTTCCCCTTTCTCCTCTAAAGGTGATTTAAGTTGCTTTTTACGAAAGATTAAAGATCTTCATGATTAGTTAACCTTGGCTAATAATTCGGTGTTAAACCTCAAATTAAGGCAATATGTCCTGTTCATAGTTAGTCAATTGCTCTGCAATTCAATTCCCTTCTTAGCTTTAAAGTCATCAAATCTTTCAGTACATTGTGTCCGTTTTCAATACAACTTTTGAATGAAGGTGAATATTGAATTCATATCATTAGCCTGTCTATCAAATAGTTATATCATTGGCACTATTATAGGGGTAGCAATGTCACTCAAAATTTTGAACACACGTGGATAAAGAAATCAGTAAAATTCTCATCATTGACGATGATGAAGATGTATTAATCGCAGCCAAACTTCTTCTTAAGAAGCACGCCAAAGAAGTCATCATTGAAAAAAACCCTAAGAAGATTCCCTTCCTAATGAACAATGACTCCTATGACGTCATTCTATTGGATATGAACTTCAGTAAGGATATCACAAGTGGTAAGGAAGGCTTTTTCTGGTTAGAACAAATCCTGGAATCGGATCCAACTGCAGTTGTTATTTTAATTACCGCATTTGGCGATGTTGAAATGGCAGTGAAAGCGCTTAAGGTAGGGGCTACAGATTTTGTCTTGAAGCCTTGGCAAAACGAAAAACTACTCGGCACTTTGTCGGCCGCCATTAGGTTGAAGGAATCTTATAAAGAGGTTGATAAGCTTAAATCTGCCAAAAAGCAATTGGAAGCAGAGGTGAACAAACCCTTCAAAGACATAATTGGGGACAGCCCGGCCATGCAGGACGTCTTTTCGATTATCGACAAGGTGGCTGGCACGGATGCCAATGTGCTGATACTCGGAGAAAACGGAACGGGCAAGGAATTGGTAGCCAGAGCCATCCACCAAAGGTCATTGCGCAAGGAAGATGTCTTCGTGAGTGTAGACATGGGTGCCATTACAGAATCGCTCTTTGAAAGTGAATTGTTTGGTCATAAAAAAGGTTCGTTCACAGATGCCAAAGAAGACAGAGCAGGGAGGTTTGAAGTGGCGAATGGTGGTTCGCTTTTTCTTGATGAGATAGGAAACCTTGGCATGCCATTACAGTCAAAATTATTGACGGTACTCCAGCAAAGGGAGGTCACCCGGATTGGTTCAAATAAACCTGTCTCTATTGATATCAGATTGATCTGCGCCACCAACATGCTGGTCTATGACATGGTAGGTGAAAGTGCCTTTAGACAAGATCTTTTGTACAGAATTAATACTGTGGAAATCCAGCTCCCTCCTCTTCGGGATAGGCAGGATGATATTATTAAGCTGACTGATCATTTTGTAAATGTCTATTGTGAGAAGTATAGAAAACCTCCGAAAAAGGTAGCCGCCAGCACCTACAAAAAACTTCAGAAATATGCATGGCCTGGAAACATTCGCGAACTTCAGCATGCTATTGAAAGAACTATTATCATGAGTGAGGGCAACTCTCTGACTCCGGATGACTTCTTCTTTCTCGTTCAAAAACAAGATTCAGGGACAGAGGCGGCTGATAACTTCAATTTAGATGAGGTTGAAAAAAATGTAATCCTTAAGGCCATCAATAAGCACTCAGGAAATATTTCCAAAGCGGCAAAGGAGTTGGGACTTACGCGAGCCTCTTTATATCGAAGATTAGAAAAGCATGCCCTTTAAAAATCTACGAATAAATATTCTTCTTCGCGTAATACTGTTAATCGCAACGGTCATGCTATTGGCCTATGTTGTTTTTAAGGTTCCTAATGGGGTGAATACTTTTTTCCTTACCCTGGTTTTCATTCTACAGGTGTATCTGCTCATCCGTGCACTGGACAAAACCAATAAGGAAATTGCTGGTTTTCTTAGTTCAATAAAATACGATGACTTTTCGCACACCTACCCCACAACAGGGAATAGCCCCTCTATGGACGCGCTGTATGCTGAATTCAATTCTGTTATCAAGAAGTTTCGGGAGATCAGGGCAGATAAGGAAGCCAACTATCATTATTTCCGAACTATAGTTCAACATGTCGGCATTGGATTGGTCACATTTAATAAAAGTGGTGATATACAAATCATCAACAGCTCGGCTAAAAAACTTCTAGGCGTAGACTCCATTAATAACGTCTTTGAGTTAAGCAAGATCAGCCCAAAGTTTGTAGAGTCTCTGATAAAGCTAAAAACCGGAGGAAGTGACCTTGTTGAATTCACACGAGAAGGTACAAGAACACAGCTTTCCATTTATGTAATAGAATTGGTGTTACGAGGAGAAGAATTCAAGCTGGTTTCAGTTCAAAATATTCAATCTGAATTGGAAGAAAAGGAGATGGATGCCTGGCAAAATCTTATCCGGGTATTGACTCACGAGATTATGAATTCGGTGACCCCCCTTTCCTCCTTAGCAGCTACTGTCGAGACCAATCTGGTTGACAATATCGAGGATGATGTGCCTATTGAGCGTGAAGAATTAGAAGACATTTACTTAGCCGTGCAAACCATCAAAAGAAGAAGTGAAGGATTAATAAGGTTTGTTTCGGATTTCCGAAACCTCACTAAAATTCCTCAACCCAAAATTGCGGAAGAGCATGTGTCCAAAGTAATGGAACACATCCTTGTTCTGCTTAAACATGAATTGGGCAAAAAGAATGTTAAGCTAAGCCTGGATATTAATCCAAAAGATCTCAAGTTCAATATTGACAAAGAGCTTCTGGATCAGGTGCTGATTAATTTACTTCAAAACGCGATTCATGCTCTGGACGAAAATGAGGATGACAAACACATCATCATCAGAGCCTTTAAAAATGAATATGATCGCACTACCTTGGCCATACGAGATAATGGCTCAGGTATTGATGAAGAGGCCCTTAGCAAGATTTTTATTCCCTTCTTTACTACAAAAAAACAAGGATCCGGAATAGGGCTCAGTATCTCCAAGCAAATCATGCGTAAACATGGCGGGGCCATCTCAGTAAAATCTGTAATGAATGAAGGCACAGAGTTCACGCTAAGATTTTAGTTTTTTTGGTAATCACAGTATCTTGCGCTATCCTTGTACATTAAAAAAATCCAATGAGTGATATTCAGGAAACCATCACCCAAATCCTAGTAGAGAAAATAGGCATTGCGTCCACCGAAGCCACACTTGATGCTAATTTTATTAAGGATCTCGGAATCGATTCTTTGGATTATGCGGAAATAGTTATGGAGTTCGAACAGACCTTTGACATTCGAATTCCTGATAGTGATGCCGAGCACCTGCAAACTGTCGGACAGGCGGTAGAATATATTACCAGCAAAACCAGCTGATCACTCAAAATAAGGCTCTCGTCTCAGCCTCTGCTTAGAGACATCTCCTATAAAATATTATATTGACTTCTGGAGTCCCTAAACAACTCAATCAACAGTTTGAACCCGGATAATGCAATAGACTTTCTATTACGGACGTAACTCGCTTCGAATCAGCTGCTTTGCTTCGTTTGCCTTTTCACCATAGCGATGCTATGCTTTCAAAGTCAAACATCCTGATTCATCGCGATTTACACCCTCATTACGAACTCTATTGCATTATCCGGGTTAACCCTCTTTATTTGAACACTCCAAACTAAATGGAACTCGGTTTTGTTCTTGGATGGAACTCGATTTTGTTCTATGACTGAACTAAATATTTTGTTATGCTTACTTGGATAGACGTAATCAAATTTACCAACAATGGAAACCCTGCTCCGGACAGAAGAGTTGAAAAATCTGAGGAGGAGTGGAAACAAATTTTAACCCCTGAACAATTTCAAATTGCCAGATTAAAAGGTACTGAAAGGGCCGGATCAGGCGCATTTTGTGAAAGACATGAGCCAGGGCTCTATGGTTGTGTTTGTTGCGGTACTCCCCTATTCGATTCTCGAGAAAAGTTCGACTCGTCATCAGGGTGGCCAAGTTTCACTCAACCTGTTAAAGCAAATGCCATTAAATATGAAAAAGACTCGAGTTATGGGATGATTCGGGTTGAGGTGATGTGCAATACTTGTGATGCTCACCAAGGACATGTTTTTCCTGACGGCCCAGAGCCAAGCGGCCTGCGCTATTGTATAAACTCTGCTTCAATGCAATTGCTTGAAGATGCGCAGCAAGAGGCAACACTTGTCTTAGGTGGAGGTTGCTTTTGGTGTACCGAAGCGGTTTTTCAAAGGGTAAAAGGAGTCACCGGAGTTGAATCAGGGTATAGCGGTGGAGAGATTAAAAACCCTACCTACAAGGAAATTTGTACAGGTAAAACAGGGCATGCAGAAGTAATTAAGGTTTCTTATGACCCAGCCGAAATCTCTTATGATGATTTGCTAAGAATTTTCTTCGCTACCCATGATCCGACCACGTTGAACAGACAAGGCTATGATCAGGGTACTCAGTACCGTTCGGTAATATTTTTCAGAGATGAGGCTGAACAGGCGCTGGCCCAAGAGATCAAAACTGAAATGCAGGAATACTATGACAACCCAATCGTGACAGAAATCAGTAAGTTGGGAGCCTATTATAAAGCAGGGGCTGATCATCAAAACTACTATAATGACAACACCGAACAACGGTATTGTCAAGCGGTAATTGAGCCGAAGCTGAACAAATTCAGAAGTCTCTTTAGGGAGAAAATGGTGGCTGAATAATTTGAATTGCCCATTGAAATTTTGAAATTCCCTGAGTGAACATTGAAGAGCTCAGGGAATTTTGTTTAAGCCTTCCTCATACAGAAGAAGATGTAAAGTGGGGAGCAGACCTGTGCTTTACTATTGGCAAGAAAATGTTTTGTGTAACCGGCCTGGAAAGGGAAACATTTGGTCTATCCTTGAAAGTCACTCCTGAACAATTTGAAAAACTAACCCTGGAAGAAGGCATATCGCCCGCGGCTTATGTAGCACGTTATAAATGGATTTCTATTAAAGGCGAAGATCGGCTTTCCAGAGAACTTTGGGAACAGTATATCCGCCAATCCTATGAATTGGTAAAGGCCAAATTGCCAAAAAAACTTCTCAGCGAGCTTTCTTAAGCTTTCCATCAAAGTCTTCTGTCCTGAACAGATTTCTTAAAAACACGTTAGAATAGTGATACCTATATTTGGAACATGCTGGTAAAGCAATTCCCTGATATTCATTGGCTGAAAAGCAAAATCAAGCAGAATTTCGGTGACCGAAGGGCGCTTAATGATGTTGTGTTAAAACATTCAGGTTGGCCAACAATAATCCTTAATACCAAAACCAGCTTTGCAGAACGTTCAGACATTAAAGGACCCTTTTCCATTTTCTTAAATCGATGCGGTTCTAGCAGTATCGGACTGGATGGCAAAACTTTTAAGGTTAATGACCAATGCTTTTCAACCAGCAATTTAGGACAGCATTATGATCTCCTGATCAATGAAAGACAAGCCACCGAAACCCTGAATATTCATTTCGGAGAACACTTTTATTTTGAAACGCTGAAGGCATTGAAGTTCAGTGATGAAAAGCTATTGGGTGATCAGGCCATCTCTGAAAACTTTCCTCTAAACCTTGTACCAAGAACCTCATTCAGAAGTGTTGAATTTAATCAGTTGGTGGAGGAAGTCATGCTTAGCTATGAACTTGGAGCACCAGAGGTGGTCAAAGAAGAACATCTCCATAACTTGCTAAAGTATGTTCTGATCCAAAACTCAAAGGAGCTAAGACTGTTGTCCTCACTGCCAATCAAAAAGACATCCACCAAAGAAGAGCTAGCAAGGAGGCTATTCACGGCCAGAGATTACATCCATGCCTACTATTATAAAGACATTTCGTTGGATGAATTGAGTCAGGTCAGTTGCCTTTCTAAATTCCATTTTCTCAGAACCTTCAAAGAAGCATTTCAGTGTACGCCCTACCAGTATATCAAAAAACTGCGCATCGAAAAGGCCATGGATCTTATTAAAATGACCAAAAATTCTTTGGAAGAAATCGCCACAGATATAGGGTTAGAGAATGCCAGTTCTCTGAGTAGGCTCGTCTATCAACAAACTCACCACTATCCTTCCTACTTCAGGAATTAAAACCAAATAAAACATAACATGACGGATATAAATCATTTCTTATCGCTTGCTCTTTGTTGAGAAAATCAGCCATAGCGATGCTATGCCCTCATTCCTCGCCTTAATCAAACGATAATAATTTAATTTCTATTCGCACCATCTTATGATTTAATTGGTTTATAGCAATTTTGGTTATGTAAACCCATTCGATTTCACACTAGGTTTGTGACATACTTAAGGATTAGACCATGCAGATAATCGCTATTTCTTACATTCTACTCTCAGGAATATGCCTGCTTTTGATTCTAAAAGGGCTTTCACACGGCCTCATAAGAAGCAAAATCGAAAAGGGCAGACAGTTCAAGGTTTTTAGGGGAGCATCGATTGGACTTGCAATCTGGTTGGTTGGAGTTTCGGTTCTGGCATCTCAAGGTTTTTTCAGCGATTTTTCAACGCTGCCTCCGAAGATCACGCTAACCCTAATGCCACCAATGATCATCTGGCTGGTAATTACCATTCGTTCAAAAACCCTCAAGCTTATCCTTGACAAGATACCTCCGCATTGGATTATTGGCTTACAGTCCTTTCGGATCTTTGTTGAATTGATTCTCTGGAAGCAGTTTTTGGAAGGGTTAACTCCCATTCAAATGACTTTTGAGGGCAGAAACTTTGATGTGCTTGTTGGCCTTTCCGCTCCCATCATTGCTTACCTATATGCAAAGAAAGGCAGGGCCTTCAGAAAAGTCGCTATAATTTGGAATATTGCAGGGATGGCGCTTCTACTTAACATACTGGTAGTTGCAATCCTCTCCTTTCCCACAAAGTTCAGGTATTTTATGAACGAACCGGCCAATACACTTGTGGCAGAATTTCCTGTAATATTACTCCCGGCCTTTTTAGTAATGATTGCTTATACCATGCACTATTTTTCTTTGAAGCAACTCTTATCGAAAAAAGTCGGATAACTTCCTGGTGAGTCACATAAATGATAATATGGCAATCAAGAAGAAATACTAAACCATTTAAGAAGTTTGCACAAAGTGCCGACTAATCACCCACCTTGGACAGTACTTTAAAGCTTCTCTTTACAGAGTTACCTCTATCATCCATTATGGTGAGCAAATGCTGACCCGGTGTTGGCCGAAAACTTAGCTCATGTTCATTTAGAGTTGACCCTATATAAGCATCATCCAGGTGCCAATGCAGTTGGCTTTTCGGGTTGCGATGTGCCACTTCAAAGATCATCTCACCTTCTTCTCCATCGATGTTTATTGGAAGATACACTTCAGATTCTGGCCTGGGATAAACCACTTCCATCATATTTTCAGCACTTGCCAGACCATAGCAATCTGTTCGCCAGGGAGGTAGTTCCTGATAGGTTGGGTTCTTGGTTTTGTAGTAGTTAGCTTGTCTTGGTGGTAAAACAAACCAGTTTTGGTGTTCCATATTTCTAACTGGCTCGCAGTCTCCATTGACTCGGTAAGCCCTGGATTCATCGAGATGTACAGCTTGATGAAATGGCGAAATTTGGGTTGTAAGACCAGTTTTTGGAATCAAGACTGTATCAACAGCAATGGAATAAGGTGAGGCCAAATAACCACTCTGCCTGTCTACAGCCGCGTAAACCATTTCATCCATTGGGGGGACAAACCACTTACCAGATGGCAACAAGTCAAAGATATCAAACATGATTGGCGCAGCGGCTGTGATTCCCGTTAGATTGGGTCGACCCTCACCATCTGCATTTCCGGCCCAGACACCCACTACATAATCAGCTGTTACACCAATAGCCCAGGCATCCCGATGACCAAAACTCGTACCCGTTTTCCATGCAATCTTATCCGAGCTGCTAAACAACTCCCAAGAGGCATCCTCAGCAGGCCTATATACCTCCAACATAGCCTGGAAGGTAAACCAAATGGAGGCAGCGCTCAGCTCGCCCGTTTCCCGCAACTCTTCAATTGGGGTTTTATGTTTTGGACTAGCATCGGCATTGTAAGTTGAAAAGTCAAAGTCAAGGTTATTGTATCTTTTGCCCTTTGCACGTGCATGATAATTATTCAAGGTTCGGGCCATGCCTGCATAGATATTCGTCAAATCCCACAGTGTAGCCTCTGAGCCTCCAAGAATCAGGGACAGTCCATAATGGTCGGCCGGCTTATTCAAGGTAGACATGCCCATACTCTTCAATTTTGAATGGAACTTGGGGTAACCATATTGTTGTAAGAGATGCACGGCAGGCATATTTAATGATCTCGCCAAGGCCATTTTTGCGCCTATTGCACCATCATATGTTCTGGAAAAATTCTTAGGCGAAAATCCGCCAAATGTCATTGGCACATCTGGCAACAAGGTATTGGGAAGCATCAATCCTTCATTTAACATTGATGCATACAGCATTGGTTTAAGCAGACTACCTGTACTGCGGGGCGCTCGAATTATATCCACTTGTTGACCATGCTCATTGCTTTTTACAGGCACATTACCAACATAAGTTACCGCTTCACCCGTTCTCACATTCAACACAACGGCCGCAGCATTATTCACCCCGTTTGCCTTGAGTACTTGAGAATGACTCTCCAAAATTTTGTTCACTCTAGCCTGTAATCCTCTTTGTAGTGTAGATTCAATCTGCTTTCCAGCCTGACCGTTAAGAGCCGCACGATCAAGAAGATGTGAGGCAAGCATTGGCAGTTCATTGGGCTTTAATGGCAAAGGCTCACTCTTCGCTAGTTCCAATGTCAATAAGTCAAATTGATCTTCTTCATAAAGTCTATCAAGCAGTCTATCTCTCTTCTCTTTGAGTAGCTGTTCATTTTTTCCAGGGAAAAGCAATGATGGTTGATTAGGCAACACTGCAAACAAAGCGGCCTCAGACCATGATAATTGAGATGCCGCGCTTCCATAGTATCGCCAGGCGGCAGTCTCCAGTCCCACGGTGTTTCCTCCAAAAGGAGCATGTGAGGCATAAATGTTCAATATTTCTGCCTTACTATACCTAAGCTCCAGACGGGTGGCTTGCACCATTTCGATGAGCTTTTGAAAGATGTTTCTACCCTTGCCTTTCCTGGCCAGCCTAATCACCTGCATGGAGATGGTGCTGCCTCCACTTACTACTCGACCTGTCTTCAAATTCTGAATAACGGCACGCCCAAGCGCAAGGGGGTTCACCCCCGGGTGCTTATAAAAATGCTGGTCTTCAAAGGTGAGCAATGCCTTTTCATATTTCTCAGGTATAGTCTCTACTTGCGGAAACCTCCATTGCCCATCATTGGCAATTCTGGCTGAAAGCAGATGTCCTGATTCATCATTCAAAACAGTGGCATAAGGATCGTCAAAAAGAGGGTCAGGCAGACAAAAATAATAGACCACTGATAAGACAAGAGTCGTTATCAGCAAGGGGTATCTATATTTTCTAAGCCTGCGTTTCAAATCAATTCTCTTTTATTGGGCACGCTTCACATTCACCCATTGTCCCGGGATTCGTGCATTGATGGTATTATCATACATTGCCTCCACACTCAATGCAGGCAAATAATACAATCCGGAATATGATGCATTTAACGCCACTCGGAATGTTTTCCCCTGGCTTGCGTTAATATCGAAATAGGTATACACGCGATCGTCCCGAATGTCTTGATAATCGAAGCTGGTCACTTGATTTGATCCTGGGATTTCATTCAACCTTTCATTCAGTATCTCCCAACCAGAAGGAAAGATTTGTGTAAGTGCCAAGTCGCGGTAAATGCCACGTGTTCCCGGGTTAAATACAGAGACATCGGCAAAGAAGGTTGTGCCCTGATCCAGTTGGGCAGGATCTACCCGATTCCCGTTTCTATCCGAATAACTGACTGAAACCCTCAAGCCATTGGATGAAGCCGTTTCATTACCAGCAACAGGCCTCCCGGTTTTAATCAATCTGGCAAATAAAACCCCTTCTCCCCGGTTGACCACCGAGATATTTCGCCCGGAATTTCCATCCAAGGGCACATCAATTAGTTTTATGGGGGTGGCAGTTTCCAGTGTTTGAGTTCCTCCACCATTCAAACTGTACTCTGCTTCGAGGCCTTTGGAGGTTTGGTCAACTCCTGAAAATTTAATCACTGAAATCAATCCATAGGCTGTGGTCTGAGTACTCATCCATCGATCTGCACTCAGATCCTCTGCCACAGCCCTTAGCAACGTTAGGCCCTCCGTTTGCATTTTCAATAGCCCCAGGGTCTCTAGTATCATCGCATTATCACGAAGGACAGAACCGTAATACCTATATGTCGATTGGCGAGTGGCGGCTCTTTCTTCCTGATCAATTAATTTCTTTGCTGCTTCTGCTCTACCCACCAATGCATAGGCAGCTGCCAATCTCCACTTGGCCCGAGATGATAATTTCAGGTCTTCTCTAAGTCGGTTCATGGCCCCTAATTCAGGACTCCCTGACATTGCCAACGTATAAAGTCGGTAAGCCTGCACCAGATCGTCATTATACCTTGTGCTGCCTTTAGCCCAATTTCGCGCCCTTCGGCTTTGATAGTTTTTCCATTTTCTCAACAAACTGGAGGGTATGCTATATCCTTTCGCCTTGGCTTCCACCAAAAAATGACCGGCATAGTTTGTTCCCCAATCGTTTTCATCACTCTGTCCGGGCCAATAAGCAAAACCACCTTCCACCGTCTGGAAATTGCCGATTCTATCGATGGCTGCCTTTATGTTTTTCTCAATCTCTACTTGCTTTGCTCCCTCCAAATCCATCACATCAGCAAGAAACAACTGCGGAAAAACGGATGAGGTAGTTTGCTCTATACAGCCATGTGGGTATCGGATCAGATAAGACAGCCGTTTACCGAGATTAATTGGCGGAAGGACTGACAGCTCTAATTGTGCGGAATTTGTACCTGTCATGCCAAGGGGCACAAAGGATTGATCCCAACTCTTACCGGCCTCTATGGCAATAGAGACAACATCGGTTTGTTCAGGATTGGCATTCCTTACATCAATCTCTACCTCATAGCTCGCTTTTTCTGTTCCGGATTCAGCCAGTATCTGCACTCTGCCAATCCCGACTCTTTCCTCGACAGTCAACTCAAAATCAACAATCTGATCGCCTATTGAATTGAAAACCATCTCCGTTGAACTGGCCCCATTTACTTTTAAAAGTGCGTCTCCAATCACAGAGATTTTCACATTCTTCACCTTTGGGTCGAGGGCAAATACATTCACAGGAAGCTTCACCTTTTCTCCAGGCCCGATTACACGGGGCAATGTACCTAGCACCATCAAAGGCTTGCGTACTGGTGTTGCCAATTCAGCATTGCCATAGGCACCATCCTGACCGGCAATTACCATGGTTCTTACGGAGCCAATATAATTGGGCATTTTATAGCTGTGGCTTTTGCTTTCACCCTTTTTAAGTTCAAAGGGACCCAGGAACTTAACCACAGGCTTGAAACGATTGGCCTTGGCCTTTTCAGGTTTCGCTGCTGAACCATCACCTCCCAGTGCCAACAGGCGTTGTATTTCCCCCTTTTGTGCTCCAGTGATATCGTCAAACAAATCCCAGGTTTTAACACCCAATGCTTCTCTGGCATAAAAAGTCCCCCATGGGCTTGGGGTTTGAAAACGTGTAATGTCCAACAATCCCTCATCAACAACTGCAAGCGTGTAAGTCATGGCACGTCCATTGCGTTCGCTGACCGAGATATTAACCTCTGACTCAGGCTCCAGCACATCAGCCATAACAATCTCAGGATTAAGTATGGTCTCAGGATTTTCTACAGAAATAGGCACTACTCCGTAAAGTCTAATAGGTAAATCGTTTTTAGTCTGTGCATGCGGTTGCACCAGTGTAGTGTTGATATAAGCGTTCGGAACCATCTCTTCCGTAACCTCCAATTGAAATTCTGTTTGTCCGGCTTGGCCATCTACCCAATGGGTTGAAATAACTGTGCTCCCATTCTCAACACTCACCAATGCCCGTGCACCTTCAGTGGATGGAATATTCAAAGTCATGGTTTCTCCCACTTGATAGCTTTCTTTGTCTGTAGTAAAAGATAGCAAAGAGGCACCTCCGGGTCGATTGCCTTCACCGACCCAACCAGGCCAGTCAAAATAGGCTATGGTACCAGACGAGTGTCCTGACTTAAGGTCCATTACACGGACATAGTAGCGTCCCCAGCGTCTGTTTTCGATGTTCACATCCACCTCGCCTTGTCCATTCCTGGTGGAGAGGGTTTTGGTAACGATGGGCTTGTTATAACTTCTCCCGACATAGGAGCTCAGGTTATCTCCCGACCGGTCCCACCACCAACGCCAATCCAGCTTGTAAACTTCAAGTCTCAGCTGATCGCGGTCGGTGGGTTTTCCGTCTACATCAACCGTAGCCACTTGAATACGATGGCCTTTGCCAGTAACCAATCGCCCATAACGATCTCCTTCGGGCATCTTGACTCCGACATATTGATCGTATGGATAATAAGGAATGCTGAACTGGTCTATGCTAAAATCTCCTCCGGCTTCGAATGCCTTTCCTGAAAAGGTGGCCATCAATTTACCCGGAGCGTTGGTTTGCTTATTTAACTTGACGTTGAAATTGGCAAAGCCTTTGTCATCCACCTTTTCATCAAACACTACCTGCTTTTCAGGATTGAAAGACTTAGCCTTATCATCAAATGAATACTGAGGATAATCTTCAAAAGTTGTTTTAGTAGGGTTGAGATGGAGTTCAAATTCAGAACGTAGATTTCTTGCTGGAGCCCCGGTAAGCCATTTCACATTTAGGTCACCGCTCAATGCTGAATTTGAAGCAACGATTCTTTCGACTCCAAAATTCAAATCGATCTTCAGTCGATTAGGCTTGACAGTCTCAATTTTTACTCTTTTTGAAAATTCACTGCCTCCAACTGTTATAGTTGCCGTCCAATTTCCTGTAGGCGCGTCATCATCCGTTTTGGTAGTGAAATTGTAAAAGCCATTTAGTGCTCCATTGCGAACTATTCTATCTTTCGTGTTGCCAGATGGATCTTTCAGTTCAAAAACCACCGGATGATCGTCAGGTAAATTATCTCCTTTGTCCTCCAGAATAAAATTGAGATAGATATCATCTCCCGGTCGCCATACTCCCCTTTCTCCATAAATGAAACCTTTCAATCCACGATTTACTCGTGCTCCGGAAACATTGAAATTGCTCATGGAAAGGGACAGGCCATCATCAAGCTTCAGGTAGCCTTTTTCATCTCCTCTGTTAGCCACCAATAGGAACGGCTTTCTTACGAGGTCCAAGGTTACTTTACCTTCCCTGTCAGAGGTTAGGCTTTCCAGTAATTGATCCTGATAATCCAAAACATCCACCGTCACACCACTCAATGGTTTTGCTGTGGTCAGATCGGTCACAAAGGCAGTGAGTTTTCTGTCATTACCCATTTTGGCGATCAACCCTAAATCCGAAGCCAATACATTTCTTTTTACTGATCTTCTGTAGAAATAAGAGGGTGTGCATGGATTATCACGGTCTTGCCAATCGTAATTTCCTGATCTGGGGAAGTAGTCATAATTCCCATATTCTCCCCCATCGTCAAAGGCAAACTCGTCCCAGGTGTCCTCGGCAATCTCGAGTTCGGTTTCCAGCGTTGGATCGTTTCCGCAGTCGTAAAGAGAATAGGCTTGTCTAAAACCTACAATGATTTCGTAGATAGCCCCTGGTTCCGTTTCCATAATATCCGACAGGTCAAGGTTGAAGCGATTCCACTCTCCAAGATTAAAAACTCCCGAATCATCCAACTTTACTGTAGTAGTGGTCACAGGTTTGCCCACTCTTCGTATCTGGTATTCGCCTTCGACTTGGTTTATCTGCAAAAACTGATGAATATTCTCTTCATAGATTTTGACAACCTTCACATCTACGGCTTTCAGATTCACTGCTTCAAATGGGAAAACCAACCCATCGGTGCTGGGCAAAATAGTTCCTCGCCCTACAAGCCGTACGTTCGGCTTAATTTGTTCAAAAGTGATATTTCCAGTATACCGCTCTGGCATTGGGTAATCGAGTGCGTTTTTTATACCCGGAAATACATTCAACCTTTTCACTCCCTTGATGCCCGTAGAAGTGTATACTTTCACCTCGTTGTCCGAAACTTCAAATCGCAAATTGTTTTCCCCTTCTACGGTAATTAACCCTTCCAATTCCTGACCTTGTTTGATAGGGTCGCTGAAGCTGACCACCACAAATGGCGAGCTTTGTTTGGCCACTTTGGTTTCCAAAACCTTAAAATCACCTAGCAGAGGGACATCAACAGTACCACGTCTTGATCCCTCCACGCCAAGTGCGCTGCCATTTACACGATAATTGGCGGTGCTTTCTCCTTCTTTTCTCTCTATTCCCTTCACCACGAATTCATGATTTAGGCCTGAGTTTTTATCAATCTGCCATTCAACCTCCAATGAATTCCTCGTTTGTTCGAATGAAAGCGCCTTCACTACGTCAGCAGAATCGGCAAAGTCAGCGGTTACTAATCTTCCCTTGATCAATTGTTTCCGCATTGGATCGGTTTCATCGCTAACCAATCCGTCAATTACGATGTCATAGTTTTGGGGCATTACCTCAAAGCCAAATTCAAACTTGGTATGTGCCTCGTCCACTTCTTTCAACCTGGACAGGTTGAGTGTTGCAGTATATTTCCGGCTTGCCTTCAATGGAGAGTCGGGGAAGAACTCCAGCGTACGGTTGGTTACCCAGCTCAGCGTGCCGCGAATGGAAGGGGAAAAGGTCAAAATGGACTCATTCCCTACTGAATTGATGGTTTGAGGAGTTAAATCTTCTGCCAAACGTACCGTTATAATCTCCCTGCTAGAGACTGTGCCCTGCGTATAGGCAGAGATATGATCTGTAAATGAAATATCCGCTTGTCGATTCATTTCCTGAATCTCCTTTTGAGGTTTTGAACAAGCAGTGATAAAAACTAAAGTGAATACGGCTGTAAGGAGGCCGAATTTGGACAACGACATAATTAAAAATTCTTAGGGTTAAAAAAACTTGTGGCTTCGACCTATCTAAAGATAGTCAATACAGGTCTCATACCTTAATAACTAAAAAAATAGTTTTTATTGCGCCATATTTTGGGCCCTAGAAAAATATTTTTGAATTCAACAAATCAAATCTCCTTATGAGTGGATTTAAAAAGTAACCACTTTCATTAAAAAAAAATGCTCCCAGACTAGCCAAGAGCATTGATAATTCGACATTCTCAATTCTTAATTTTTCAAGCCTTAAGTCCATTATCACAGAACACCTGAATGCCTTTATTCAGAAATTCCGCCAGTCCCTCGGCAACAGAATCATAATTCGATTTAAAGCGTTCATCATCTACGTACATTTGGCCTAAGCCCCTGTACCTTGCTTCACTAACCTCATAAAACCGATTCAGATGGGTAAAGTGCTTCGCAATGATCACTTGTACATCTTTTGACGAAGGTGATTGGTCCATCACCTTTGCCAACCATTGGTTGATCTCATCTGCCTCTTGCTTTACATCTTGCCATTCTTGTTTGCCCATAGCTTTAATGTTGTCTTCAACGTTCGCTACTGCCTCTTCGCCCCAACGTTCTGCCGCTTCAGCGCGGTATTCCTTCCCTTTGGGAAATCCCTCATAGATTTCTTCATCTTTCATCATTTCTTTGTTTTTAAGTTTAACAATTGTTTTATCAATTGTTAAGAGCAAAGTATCCAGCCTTTTAGCACGCTTATCCAAAGCCACCTTGTGAAACTCCAATGACTTGATTAAATCAAAGTCGGGATCATCAAGAATTTTGGAAATCTCCTTTAAAGGATAATCCAACTCCCTATAGAATAAGACCTGCTGCAATCTCATTAGCTCATCTTTTCCGTAGTACCGATAACCAGAATCCATCCCTCTGGAATGTGGATTCAGAAGACCGATTTCATCGTAATGATGGAGGGTGCGAATACTCACACCGGCTAATTCTGAAAGCTGTTTGACAGTGTACTTGCTCATAATTTTACAATTGAATTGGTATCAAAGAAAGGCCCTGACGTAAGGTAAGAGTCAAGTAAAAAATGAAAAAAATTATGCTAACTCCTTCTTTATAATCGACAGTAGCTCATTAGCAGCCTCTAAAGCCCTGCTCAATTGTCTCATTTCCTGGCGGATATAGGCAGGCAATACCCACACTGTATCGATAAAAACCGGATCAAACAATCTTTCTATTTTCAAAAACGTCTGACTCTTACCCAGAAAGACAGTCTCCTTAATTGGGAAATAATGTTCATTCAGTCGATCCAAATAGTAGCCCTCCGAGGAAACAACACTCGGTATCAAGTCCAGAAAAAATCGGTCCAGCAAATTTCTTAACTGCTCGTTCTTTATCATTCGATAGTCTCCGGATTGAAGAATTGACTGATAGGAATAATTGTCAACTTTGAATTCCGGATTGGTATTAAAAGAGTTCAGGTATTTGATAAGGCTATCTCGGTTTACCCCAATACCTTGTTCTAAAAAGTGGTCTAGCCTCTCAGCACCCTTCAACTGGCTTGTATCGCTTCTCAGGTGAAATTCGAGGTTCTTAATACTTCGTTCAACATCCTTTTGAATATTCTGAAGGTAAAAGCTTTCTAACTTCTTCTCATTTTCATTTTCACTCCATCTGTTTAAGGCAAAGGCAAAGTAAATACTAAGTGTTATCAACAGGACCTCCAATATAGCGTGCCGCCAATTGAAACGATCTCTATTTTTGAAGCGTGCCATGGTCTAAAATTAAAGATATTTCGTCAAATCCAGATCAAAATCGCACAAAGGGCTATTCGTGATGTAGTGTGTCTGCCGGATTGTTGGTAGCTGCCCTTATACTATGGTAGCTCACCGTAAGCAATGCAATAACCACGGAACCAATTGTAGCCAAGGCAAAAACGGTGAAATCTACGCCAACCGCATAGGCATAACTCTCCAGCCATTTCTGCATTCCGAAATAGGCTATTGGCCAGGCGATGACGTTCGCAACTAGAATTAACTTGACAAAATCCTTAGACAATAGTGCCACAATTCCGGAGGTCGTGGCTCCTAATACTTTTCTCACGCCAATCTCTTTGGTGCGTTGAGTAGCCAAAAATGCTGCTAACCCAAATGCTCCCAGACAAGCGATTACAATTGCCAGTGAAGAAAAGGCCGTGAATATCCTCCCGCTCCTTTGCTCTGCCTCATACAGTGCTCCAAATTCCTGGTTCACAAAGTTGTAAGTCAAAGGGCGTTGAGTAACGAAGTCAGCCCACTTTGATTCCATATATTTCAGCGTAGACTCAATGTTCGCATTGTTCACTTTCACCATCATCAGTGGTTGAGGCTGCCGGGTCAAATCATTTGCAAACAAGGCCAAAGGCCCAATTTCCTGATGGAGCGATTGGAAATGAAAATCTTTGACCACACCAATCACTCTGAATATTGGGCCATTAATAGGTTGCAACTGCTTGTTAATTGGGTTATCCCATTTAAACACTCGTGCTGCCGACTCATTGATAATCACTGCCGCTGTATCCGTTCTAATATTGCTATCAAATGCCCTGCCTTCTTTCATTTCCAGTCCCATCGTGGCTATCATATCATAATCACCAGTGATATTTGGCATTAGAAAACGCTCACTGGCATCGCTGCTTGTCACATCGGTGAAGGTGCCTCCATTCACCTGCCTTCCAGGAATTGTGCTGGTACCGGTTACGCTGATGATGTTCGGGTTTTCTAAGAGGGTATTCTTATAGGTTTCGGATTGGTTGCCTAGCATTCCGGCCCGTTCCACAATTACCAATTGGTCTTTGTCAAAGCCCAATTGCTTCTCATTCATGTACTGTAGCTGTTGGTAGATCACCATGGTGCCAATTACCAGAATCACCGAAACGGAAAACTGAAATATTACCAATCCATTTCTCAACCATGAGTTCTTAGACCCCGATTGAAGCTTCCCCTTCAATACAGCTATCGGCCTGAAGGCGGACAAGAAAAATGCAGGATACAAACCAGAAATAACCCCGAGCAGTATAGTGAAAATCACCATGGCAGCGATGACCAGAGGGCTTAAAAAGCCCTGCATGCTAATGGTTTTGGCAGAGAGTTCATTAAAGGAGGGCAATAAAACAGAGGTCAGTCCAATAGCCAGTATCAGTGCAATAAAGCACATGACAACAGACTCGGTCAGAAACTGAAAAACCAACTGTTTTTTGACTGCGCCAAGCACTTTTCTCATACCTACCTCTTTGGCACGATTGGCCGACCGGGCAGTAGCCAGGTTCATGAAGTTGATACAGGCAATCAGTAAAATAAACACGGAAATTCCAGCGAATAAGTAAACCGTGCTAATGTTGCCGTTTGGCTCAATCTCCCATTGATAATTCGATGTAAGGTGGATATCGCTCAAAGGCTGGAAGAAATAATCATGTGCATTACCTGCTCCCTCATAGTCCTCGTAGCTGATTTGCAGAAACTGCTGAATTTGGGGAGCCATATAGCCCTTAATGAACTCAGGCATCTTTGTTCTCAACGCATCAATGCTTTGTCCTTCCGCGAGTCGAATATAGTTGTAGGCATTATAGGAACCCCAAAAGGTATTGTTGTATAGGGGCGGGATGGTACTGAGAGAAAAGAGAAAGTCAAAGTGAAAGTGCGCATTTGTTGGCAGCGGTTTAGCCACTCCCCTCACAATCATTTCACCAACATTTTCAATTTGGAGTTGTTTGCCCAGCGCATCTTCACTTCCGAAATATTTAACAGCCATCGCCTCGGTCAGGATCAGAGAATTCGGTAGATCAAGGGCGTCATCAGCACTACCATGAAGTAATTCAACTTTGAAAAAGTCGAAGAAGTTTGAATCTACCGCAAATACATTACGCTCATCAAAAAAGCGATCTTCATGACTAAAGGTGAGCATTCCTGTTCCTCCAAAGTTTTTGAACATGCGCATGCTTGACTCCACTTCAGGTATGTCTCTTACCAAAGCTGGCCCCATAGGCATTGGGGTTCTGGCATATATAAACTGATTGTCTGGGAACTTGCGATCCAGCGCTATTCGATAGGTGCTTTCTGTTTTGGGATGAAAATTGTCATAGCTCAGTTCGTCATCTACATAGCTCAGGATTAGCAAACAGCAGGAGATACCAATGGCCAATCCGGCAATATTAATGAAGGCATAGGCCCTTTGTCTGAAAATACTTCGAAGGGCGATTTTGAAAAAATTCTTTAGCATAATGCAGGTGTTAAATGCATCATAATATAAATAATGGTGATCGGTTAATTCTTGCTGATTTTATCAGAGGTGATTTCCTTTTTTCAAATTACCCCGGTTTATTGCACCCAGAAATTCAATCGGACATAGGTCTTCATAGAAATTTTATCCGCAGTGATATCTTGCATAAATGAAATACCAGCAAAAGTTTGCTTCCTAATTTCCAAAAGGTGATGCCCCCTACTCAATGCCTCAATATCCAATACAGTCAGGTAACCCTTCTCTCCTCTGTTGGTATGTGAATGATACATGAATCCATCAGTTTCAGTTTTCTCTCCATCAATCCAAATTTCGTATAACTCAGATACGCAATCAATCGACAGCTTTACCAAATCAGCATATGACTCTCCTTGATTCAGTAATTCATTAATATCTACCGTAGAGTCTTTCTGCACTTCAACACCAGCTTTAAAACCGTCACTTATGCTTATTTCACGGCTCAGCCCCTGGGCTGATGGGCACAGAAAGGTCAGCAGGGAATTGTCGGCCGCCTCATATCTTATAAACAACTCCAGATAGCCATTATCTACAAACTTTGAGGGAATACTCGCTTTACCTATGTAGGTGTCATTCCTTGTATCATCGTAGGCGTTTCCGGACATGAGATGTTCTGATATGACATCACCTGTGGGATAAAATTTATAATTGTCCCATCCTGACACCCGCTGTGAGAGAAAGAAAAACACCAACAATATTAAGGCCACTCCGACAATTTGCTTTCTCTTGAAATTAGTGATGAGGTGATAATAAATGGATCGATATAGAATAGAAAATGATACAACCGAAAAGAATCTATAAATCGGAAAATAGATCACATTAAACCACTTAGATTTTTTGAATGCGCTGAAAAGCAACGTATCCAGAAAAAAAATGATTGCCCCCAAGATCACAAGAAAAATCAATATGAAAATCAGAAGGCTTAGAATTGTGATTAGTCCATTATTCACATTTAGGGTAGCTACCCACGTAGATAGTCCAAGCAAGGAAAAAATAATGCTTGTCACTATTACCACCGACAAAATGGAAAATACCAACAGATAAGTGTAGGCGAAAATTACGCTGGAAATTTTGTCCAGATAGACTATTAGCTCATCAAGACTTTTTACTTTTTTAGGAATAAATTTCCTGAATGCCCCCTTGAGGTTAAGTTTGTCAAAATAGATGGTTGACGAAACCGAACTGAGCCCAACAATTCCAATCCAAAAACCTCTCAGCAATAGGTGAACAAGCAGGTTAATGAGTAAAAAATTTAAAATTAGCGGAATTGAATTGACTACAAAACTGATGGCAACAACTACGATAGGGTTGATTACCCCGGCATCCGGGCGAAGCTTATTAAACACGAATTCACGTCTGAAAACATCATATGCGTCAATACTGCCAACGAGTAGAAAAATCGAGAAACCTGTAATCAGTAATTCGAGCTGCCAGCTTTCTAATTGGAGGTTTGACACCCAACGTCTAAGCTTGCTGCTTTCGTCCATGGGCTTAGTATCTTTCGGTTCCATTCAATTCGCATCGGTTGATCAATCAAATTATGCAAATTATTTCAAGTCAAGCCACTGATTCCTGAATCAATTAGGCAGTTTGAGCAAAAGAATCGCTGACAAAATTACGGTAAGACGAAGGGGTCATACCAACCCATTGGGTAAAGAGACGTGTGAAGGAACTGACATCCCTGAATCCAACTTCATTACAAATTGATTGAACCGAAATACGCTTGTTTTCCAACAACCATTTTGTTCTCTCAATCCTCAGGTGAGTAACAAATCGCTTAGGAGTAATTTTAAAAGTGCTTTTAAAAGCTCTATGAAAATGATATGGAGAAAGGCATGCCACTCTGGACAGCTCAGATAAATTGATGTCTTCGGTAAAGTGAGCCTGAATAAAATCTCTGGCAGTAGACAGCCTTTTGTATAGCTCCATTTTGGTAGAGTTCTTAACAATTTCCTGTCCTTTGAAAGATTGAACTAAGGCCTTATTGTGACTTACCAACATTTGTAGTACCCTACTAAACACACTGAACTCATCTGATTGGTGATTCTCCAAGAACATTTTGGCATGTAAGACATCGCGCAGCATTGGCCTAAAATGTTCATCTACCAAATGGGTATGCAGAGGAAATTCAAGGGTTTTCCTTTCCTCATTATATAAATCGAAATTATCCAAAAGGTGCTCTTCATTACATATCAGATTGTGCACAAAGTCGCTGACAAAATCTTCGTTAAAAGAGAAAGCAAGCATGGTAGTCTCTTCGCCATCCAGGGCGCATACATCGTACTGCATACCACAGTTCATTACGAGGAACTGGGTCTTATCCACATTTAATTTGCTGCCCTGTATATGATATTGCTGAATGCCCTCAAGCCCAAAACGAACAGATAACCTGGTCTGATGATTTCGACCGTAAAGTCCACTGGATTTGAATAGAGAAAAGCCATTATCAATCCCTTCCATTTCTCCATTGCCATTCCGCCAATGAACCTGACCGTCCATTTTGAGTATTTGGTGCTGTCCCTCGTATGCTATCATTTTTTGACCTTTATCCTTAGTACTACGGTAAATCAAAACCCCTGACTAAGTATTTTTATGTAAGCGGTTACTTAGAAAATTACAATAACCGCCTTTCTAGTCTTTGAGTGAATTGATCGGGTTCTTGGCCAAGGCTCTGAAAGTATGAAACAACACAGCCAAACAAGTGACTATTGACAGTGTCGCCATGGCTATAATGAACGCATCGAACGGCACTGATATGCGATAGGCAAAATCCTGCAACCACAGCTTGGACAGAAAGTACCCCGATGGCGTTGAAATCAACAATGTCACTAGCAGAATCGCAAAAAACTCATCGTACACAATGCTTACAATATTGCCATTGCTGGCCCCGAATATCTTTCTGATTCCCATCTCCTTGAATCGCTTCTGGACCACTAATGAAACTAAACCAAAAACACCCAGGCCTCCAATAATCAGTGAGACAATCATAGACATATTACCTATGTCTCCCCATACCTTCTCCGACTGGTACAGTTCTTCCAAATCTTTGGTGAGCAAGGAATGAGTGAAAGGCTGTTCATAGGCTGTTTTATACCACAAACCAGACAAACCATCGGCCACGGCTTCATCATTCGAAGACTGAAACCTAACTATCATAAAATCTTCTAAATCTTCTCCTGGGTGAATCACCAGGGGCTGAATACGCTTGTGCAGCGTTTCGTAATTAAAATCTCTGATCACTCCAACAATCCTGTACTCTTCACCATCATGATACATTGGCATCCCAAGCGCCTCAAAGGGCTCTCCCAATTCAAAGGCAACAACCACAGTTTCATTCACAATCACGGGTTTTATCTCTGTGTCCATCAAGAATTCAAAGTCAATACCTGTCATAAGTTGAATGCCAAGGGTCTCAAAATAGTCATCCCCAATCCAGTTGGCATTCATCATAATAGAATCAACACTGGTTATTTCCGGCTTATAATATTCTGTGGCAAATGATCGTCCTGGAATCGCGGTTCCTCTCGACACGGCCGTTACACCAGCCACTCCAAGTGTCTTGTCTTTGAAACTTTCATAGCTTCCATGAATTCCTCGGTCGCGGATGGGTACAACCATAACACCTTGTTGGTCAAAACCTAAATCCTTGGATTTAACAAAGGCTGCCTGACGATTGATAGTCACTGCACCAACAATCAAAATTACGGAGACCACAAATTGAAAAATCATTAGTCCTTTCCTCAAATAACCAATCTTACCTATGGTTACCACATTCATAAGCACATCGGTGAGCTCCATTCTCAGGATTACGATGGCCGGGGCCATTCCAGACACAAAGGCTGTTGACAATATCAGGCCAGCTATCACTAACCAAATTTGCCATTGCCCAATCGGATCAAGAATCAAATTTGTACCTAGCAACTCATTGAAAGGAGCAAGCGTCAAATTCAGAGCAAGAAAGGACACCACTATGGCCACACTAATGGTCAGCATGGCTTCAAGGATAAACTGTGTAAAAATCTGAGGCCCGAAAGCTCCGGAAACCATTCTTACGCCCATCTCCTTTAACCTCTCAATAGAGGAAGAAACAGCTGAATTGATGTAATTGATTGTGGCAAGGATGATCACGACAATGGCGATAATTAATACCACTCTGACAAACATGATGTCACTCTGGGGCTGAATTTCAGATAGCGCATCCGACCTCAGGTGGATATCCAAAAGCCCTTGGAACTCAATGTTTTCTTCAGGAAAGCGACTAACAAGCCATTCTTGATACTTAGAATCAAAACTTTCTATGTTCGTGCCTTCACTAAAAAGCACATAGTTGAAAAAGCCATTATATCCACCTGTCAGAATATCGTACCACATCACATGCCTGAGTGTCGGCATGGATGCCAGAAAATCGAAGTTAAAGTGCGATCCGATCTCGTTGTTTTCTCTAACTACACCTGATACAACAAAGTCGTGACTCAGTTCATAGCGTAAAATTTGACCAACAGGCTCCTCATCACCAAAATACTTCTTGGCCATACGCTCGGTAATCACAAGGGAGTATGGTTCGATCAAGGCCGTTTGAGGATCCCCTTTGATCATTTCAAAACCAAAGACATCGAAGAAAGAGGAATCTGCAAAAAGAAAGTTCTTTTCATAAAAACCTTTGTCCTCCTGACTTAGCAGCGGCTCATTCCAATGTTTGAAAATTGTTGTCGTGGCCCGTATTTCTGGGAATTCTTCTGTCAGAGACAGCATTATCCGAGGACTGGTTTTTGCCAGTAACTGGCTATTGTCACCCAAATCCTCTGTTCTCAAAAGTCGATACGTGTTGGCCGGATCCTTATGGAAACTGTCGTAGTCCAGTTCGAATTGAGCATATAGGATCAGAAGGACGGTAGATGTGATACCGATACTCAAGCCGATGAGGTTTACTGTCGAGGTTATTCTCCTTTTAACGAGATTTCGAAAGGCAACTTTGAGGTAGTTTCTAAGCATAGGTCATCGCCTTCAAGGCGGAATCGGACACAGTTTATCAAAAAAAATACCAAATACCTCAAATCCCCCTCAATGGCCTGAAAGAGGCTTTTTATTCAATCCAACTAAACCCAAAGATTCAGAAATGAACGAAGCCGCACAGAAGTTTGGTCGGTATCGTACAAAGAGGGGCATTCCTTGAGAATTGGATTGAAGTATATAATTAATGTATCGAAAATTACCTTTTTGAACAGAGCAATCTCCTCGGAAACCTTTTATACTCATATACATGCTCACCTAACGTGACTAAACTGACACTAATAAAATATGACTGTTAACCGAACTTTGTTTTTCACGGATACAGAAGAAATTGGAGTTCATAGAAGTTGATGAATGAGAAGAATCCGCCAGATTGATGATTGTTGGCGGGAAAATAAAAGAACAAGTTATCTGTATATTGGTGGTTATTAGAGTAAATGAAAGTTAAGAACTTGAGGAAAGAACATGGTTTCTAGTCCCAACTCACTAAACATCGAGAAGAATCTTAACCAAAAAAAAATTACGCATGAGAGATACTAAAGTAGACACCAAGAATTTATTTACTACCGTCAAATCTGGGGTTCTGAAAACACTGACTATTCTTAAAAGCGGAATTCAGAAAATGCCCATTGATCTTAAATGGACATTAATATTATCTTTATTAATATGGTCTTTTTGGATATTTCTTGAATTGTTTAGCAGAACCACTTACGTTGATTTTTATCAGTACTCTTATGGCTGGAGTCCAGCCTCACCTTATTCCTCGGTCGTATTTATCCTAGTAATGCTTATAATAGCATTAGGACAAGATAAAGCTAAAGTAAATCAATCTATTGGTTTTGGTAGGGTACTGGTAATCTTGTCATTCGGTGCTAGTATTACTCTTGCTTTAATAGCCTGGATTGGAGTTACACCAGAAGATTTTATTTCTGATAATCCTTACTTAAAAGTAAGTCCATATCAGGTAATTTATACGGTATATTTTCCTTTGGTTTGGGTTTCCTTAATAGGAATCAAAACTTTTAAGGACTATAAAGAAAGGCAGAAGAAGCTGTCTCAAAAGCTAGCCTCCTAAAGGTTCTATAATTAGCGGTGCTAAGACATAGTATGGTGCACACGGGTTAAGCGAGTTTTGTAAAACAATTGTCTCATCAGCCTGCTTCCCACTCCAGCAAAATAGCCCTGAGTCGTACTTTTCCTGTAAATGACTTAAAGCAAGCTTCGGCCCTTGTTTGTGTCCTCACAAACAGGTATCACAGAATTGCTACCGCGATCCTGATGCATCACTCCTGAAAATAGAAAAGCCTGTGCTACGCACTGCCTTTTTTCATGTCCAAAAACCTAAAGCGAGCTTCAGCCCTTGTTTGTGTCCTCACAAACAAGTATCACAGGATTGCTCTCGCGATCCTGTTTCATCACTCCTGAAAATAGAAAAGCCTGTGCTGCGTACTGCCTTTTTTCATGTCTAAAAACCTAAAGCAAGCTTCAGCCCTTGTTTGTGTCCTCACAAACAAGTATCACAGGATTGCTACCGCGATCCTGATGCATCACTCCTGAAAATAGAAAAGCCTGTGCTACGCACTGCTTTTTTCATGTCCAAAAACCTAAAGCGAGCTTTGGTTTTTGGACATGAAAAAAGCCTTGTCAATCGACAAGGCTTTTCTGCTTTAAGTGACCTCGACAGGATTCAAACCTGTAACCTCTTGAGCCGTAATCAAGTGCACTATTCAGTTATGCTACGAGGCCAGTACTACTTTCAGTTAAAAACCGTTAAAAAACGGAGTGCAAAGGTAATTAAATATCCATATTACCAAAACTAGCTATTAATACTTTTAAAAAATACTATCTTTGCCACGCTTACAAAAAGATTGATTTTGAACCTATGCGGAAGTTTATTGTAGCCATTGTTGGAGTTTTAGTCTTTGCTTTTAATGCCCAAAGCCAAAGGCCTGATTTACCTGGTCATTTGATTATTGATTTGGGTATTAACAGTTGGTCTGATATTCCCACAGGTGCAGATTTGAATGGGTTTCAATCCAAAACCGTGAACCTTCTTTATTACTACGACTTCGCTATTGGTGAAAGAGGGTGGACGTTCACTCCCGGTTTTGGCTTAGGATTAGAAAAGTACTCTTTTAAGAATGCAAATATACTAACCTCAATTGTAGACAACGCAGGTACCAGAACAGTGTCCGTTACGAGTTTACCCATATTGTACAGCAATGCCACTGCCTTTGATAAGTCGAAGCTTGGTCTTAACTATCTTGATATTCCATTGGAATTCAGATACTATACCAGTGGCAATAATTACAACAGAGGATTCCGGGTAGCGTTCGGGGCAAAATTTGGGGTACTTTATTCTTCCTTCACTAAAGTTAAGTTGGAAGATGCGCTGACGGATAAAAGAATGGTTAAAGACAGACAAGACTTGGGAATCAACAAGTTCCGTTATGGTGCTCAAGCCCGTGTAGGTTGGGGAGGATTTAGCTTATTCGCATATTTTGAGCTTTCCAAGAAGTTTGATATTGCCCCTGCAGGTGGACTTGATACCCGTACCACAACAATCGGAATTTCCTTAACAGGTTTTTAATTCCCCTTAAACTCTGGTTTTCTTTTCTCCAAAAAGGAGTTCACCCCTTCTTTGTGGTCATTGGTTGCTCCAGCAATATCCTGACAATAAGCTTCGTATTCCAAGGCTTCACCCAGAGAGGAGGATTGAGACTTGTTTAACATTTTCTTCATTAAGCCTATAGCCCTAGTCGGTGCAACCGCGTAAAAATCGGTATAGCCTTTCACTGCTTCGTCCAACTGCTCAAGAGGCACTGCCTTTGTCACTAGTCCCATCGCCTCAGCTTCCTTACCCGAAACTCTAGTACCCATAGTGGCCAATTCAAATGCTTTAGCAGAACCTACAAGTCTTGGCAGAAAATAGGACGAACCAGAGTCCAGCACAAGGCCAATATTTACAAACACCTCAATTAGTTTAGCCTCCTCAGCAGCTATAATTAAGTCACAAGCCAATGCAAAAGAACAGCCAGCCCCGGCAGCGACACCATTCAGACGGCATATTACTGGCTTAGGCATATTTCTGATTCCCTTTATGATCGGGTTGTAACGCTTATGAATCGAGTCAGAAAATGAGCGGTTAGGTTCCTTCGAAGACGCCTTAAGGTCCTGTCCTGAACAAAATGCTTTGCCCTCTCCTGTCAAAACCACCACCCTGACCTCAGCATCTTTCTTTGCTTCCTTCAATGCAGCTTGCAACTCAAAGGTGATTTCATTATTCAGTGCATTATAGACCTCCGGACGATTAAGGCTAATAGTTGCCACTCCGTTTTCCTTCTGATATTTTAAAAATTCATACATAGTCTAGACAAAGAAATAAATTGCTCCGTAACATATCAAAAAACCCAACATACTTCCACCAACAATCTCTTTAGGTTTATGAGCATTCAGGTATAACCTGGCCCACATCACCAATCCCAGCATTAAAACAGCAAGAATCATAGGCAGTAGAAGTTGCTGACCTGCCGCAAACTTGGATGAGTAGATTAAGCTAAAGCCAACCACTCCGGCAGCGCCAGCGCTATGCGCACTAATCTTCCAAAAGAAAGTGATGAGGTTGGTCAAAACCACAACAGCGGTCATGGCTATTAATGTCGCTGAAAGCAATTGGTTCATTGGCAATTGCCTGTGAAAAAGCCAGGTAACAAGTAGATAAAAAACTGAAATAAACACAAAGGGGAGATAACGCTCTCTCCGCGTTGTCATTTGTAAATCCTTGATCACCTTTGTGAACCTAAACATCAGTATAACGGATACCGGAATAAGGCATGTAGTTAAAAACACCAGGGACATTACTGTCCATTGCCCTGCCTCAGTTAGGTTGGTACTGTTATCTATATGGAAAAAGATCATGTAGAAGACCAAGGAGGGCATCAACAAGGGTTGAAGTATGGCGGAAATAATTTGGGCGAGTAACTTCAATTCTAAAGCTCCTTCCTTAATCTGGCTACTGGTATGTTCAATTGCTCTCGGTATTTCGCCACGGTTCTTCTGGCAATGTTATAGCCTCTCGCCTTCAGTGATTTTTCCAATTTGTCATCAGATAGTGGTTTTTTCTTGTCTTCACCATCAATGAATTGTTGCAGTACATTCTTGACCTCCCTGCTGCTCACGTCCTCTCCGCTGGTGGTCGAAATTCCTTCTGAGAAAAAGTATTTCAATGGAAAAATGCCAAAGTCTGTTTGAATAGATTTTGAATTTGCCACTCGTGAGACTGTGGATATGTCCATGTTGATTTCATTGGCAATATCCTTGAGGATCATTGGCCTGAGTTTGGTCTCATCGCCTTCCATAAAAAAACTGTACTGGTAGCGTACAATAGAATCCATGGTTCGTAAGAGTGTGTTCTGTCGCTGTTTTATGGCATCAATAAACCATCGTGCCGCATCTAGCTTTTGCTTCACAAAAGAGACTGTTTCCTTCAGTTTTTTATCTTTCTTGTCACTCTTATCATAAGCATTGAACATATCGGAATATGACTGGCTCACTCTTAATTCAGGAGCATTACGAGAATTGAGGGTGAGGTCCATTTTGCCATCATCATTGTGTAGAATAAAGTCAGGGATCAGATATTGCGTTTTAACCAGCCCACCAGAAACTCCTCCTGGTTTTGGGTTTAACTTGGTAATTGCCGACACCGCTTCTTTAAGGATGCCTTCATCTTCCAAGTTAAGTTTCTTGATGATTTTGTCGTAATGCTTCTTCGTAAATTCATCAAAGCAGAACGTGAGTATATTAATGGCTACTTCCAATACCTCATCGGGATCATCTTCATCCTGCTTTCTTTCAAGCTGAAGAAGCAGACATTCCTTTAAATTTCTTGCACCTATTCCAGGAGGATCAAAGGTTTGAAGATCCTTGAGCATTTCTTCCAGTTCCTCAATATCAGTCTCAATATTTTGAGAAAAAGCCAAATCATTGACGATGGCGTCAAGTTCCCTTCTGATATACCCATCACTCTCAATACTCCCGATGAGCTGCTTGGCGATCAGCTCGTTCCTTTCACCCAAACCCAAAAAACCCAGCTGCATTTCAAGCTGGTCGTTTAGGCTGGTTTGCATGGCTATTGGCATTTCGCGATCCTCATCTTCGGAGTAATTGCCATCGCCTTGCATCTTGTATCCGGAAACATCGTCTTCCCCCAGATAATCTTCGACATTCAAATCTTCCGTAGAACTCAAATCCCCTTCGCCCAAATCTTCCGGCTCTGACTCCGTTTGGACTTCGGGTTCTTCACGTCCTTCCTCTAATGCCGGATTAATCTCAAGCTCCTCTTCAACACGCGTGTCTAACTCTGCGGTGGGTACCTGCAAGAGTTTTATAAACTGTATCTGCTGAGGAGACAGTTTTTGACTTAACGTTTGACTTAGACTGAGCTTCTGCATTTGGTTGAGCGTATTCTCTTCACTTTAATCAAAGTTAAAATAAAGTGAGGTGATATAATCGTAAATAAGCGAACATTTTATCAAAAACCGTGCAAAAAATTAAAAGTTGCTTCAATTGACTTGAAAGTCCATAAAAATTACAAATCAGCTCATAATTACCCTTATTATTCGGCAACCATTTTCGAGCTATTTTATTGTGAATCAGTCGAAAAAATGGTTGCTTTGCGATCAATTTATTTGAATCATTTTTGATCAGATTATGAAGACTGTAAGAACCAAGATCAAAGCATTGCTGGAAAACCCTGAAATCGGGAGTGATGTGAACGTAAAAGGCTGGGTAAGAACAAAGCGTGGAAACAAGTTTTTGAATTTCATCGCTTTGAATGACGGTTCTACAATAAATAGCCTGCAGATCGTGGTTGATATGGAAAAAATCTCGGAGGACATCCTTAAAGATGTGACCACCGGAGCATCAATTTCAGCCAGCGGAAAAATAGCTGAATCCCAAGGGGCAGGACAGTCCATCGAAATTCAGGCAGAATCTATAGAGGTTTTGGGTGTAGCTGATCCGGAAGCATATCCATTACAGCCAAAAAAACACTCTTTTGAGTTCCTTAGGGAAATTGCTCATCTGAGACCACGCACCAACACCTTTGGTGCTGTACTTAGGCTCCGCCATGCCATGTCATATGCAGTGCATCATTTCTTTAATGGAAAGGGTTTCTATTATTTACATACACCTATCATTACCGGATCAGACGCTGAAGGTGCAGGAGAAATGTTCAGAGTTACGACTTTGGACCCAATTAACCCTCCACTGACAGAAGAAGGTAAAGTTGATTATAAGCAAGATTTTTTCGAAAAAGAGACCAACTTAACCGTTTCAGGTCAGCTTGAGGGAGAGCTAGGAGCCATGGCGCTTAGTGATATTTACACCTTCGGGCCTACGTTCAGAGCTGAAAACTCCAATACTACACGGCATTTGGCCGAATTCTGGATGATTGAGCCGGAAATGGCTTTCTATGACCTGGAGGACAACATGGACCTGGCTGAGGAATTGCTCAAGTATCTTGTACAGTATGCCCTGGACAACTGTGCTGATGATTTGGCCTTCCTGGAAAAGCGATTACTTGATGAGGAAAAAAGTAAGCCGGCCATTGAGCGATCTGAAATGACGCTCACGGAGAAGCTGAAATTGATTGTAGACAGTGAATTTGTCAGGATTACCTATACAGAGGCCTTCGATATCCTAAGAAACTCGAAGCCTAACAAGAAAAAGAAATTTCAATTTCCTGTAGACCACTGGGGCACAGACCTGCAATCGGAACATGAAAGATACTTGGTAGAGAAACATTTCAAGAAACCCGTAATTCTTACGGACTACCCGTCAGAAATTAAGTCTTTCTATATGCGTCAAAACGATGATGGCAAGACAGTGGGTGCTATGGATATTTTGTTTCCCGGTATTGGAGAAATGGTTGGCGGTTCTCAAAGAGAGGAACGATTGGACAAACTCCTTGAGCGTATGGATGACATGGGAATTCCTAAGGATGAAATGGATTGGTATTTGGACACTCGCAGATTTGGTACTGCACCGCACAGCGGTTTCGGATTGGGCTTTGAGAGGCTTATGATTTTTGTGACCGGCATGGGGAATATCAGGGACGTAATACCTTTCCCAAGAACTCCCGGAAATGCCGAGTATTAAAAAAGCGGCCTAGGCCGCTCACATTATTTTTTTGAGAATCTGATCGTTTGTTGGAATTTCGATCTGACATCCCTTACCAAAACCAGGTAGTATCCAGGTGGATAGTCTTTAACATCAACTCTGTGTTTCTTATCTTCTAATTTTTCTATATCCATCCGCATTTGACTTCCGATAATATTACGGATTTCAATTTTAGGACTTATTAAACTAAGTTTTGATAAATCTACAGTAAGGTAATCTGATGTGGGGTTTGGGAAAACTTCAACCTTAATTTTGTCATTTTTGGTTGTCTTGACCGGGTCGTCTTGTGCATTAACATTCACACAAACCAGTAGTAGCGCTGCTAAAAGCAAGGTTTTTATGAGTGATATGCGTTGGCCGAAAGAAGTCATGTTAGTACTAAGACAGTTATTTAGGTGTCAAGGTTTAGTTAAAGTTACAATTTTTTCAAATAATCTCCGCGTTATGCACGTTAGTAATTGTTTGAGAAATGGTAAGAAGCAAATCTGATGCCATTAACGACATTTCTCCTACTTTTTTTCTTGCTATGTCGCCTGCCACTCCATGAAGGTAAACTCCCGCTATGGCGGCATCCCTCGATTTCATCCCCTGAGCAAGCAATCCTGCAATCATTCCAGCCAGCACATCTCCACTTCCGGCTGTCGCCATTCCCGGATTTCCAGAAGTATTGAAGTAGATTTTTCCATCCTCATCAGATACAACGGAGTGCGCTCCCTTTGATACAACTAATACTCCGGTTTTTTGAGAAAAGCTGCGCATGACATCAAATTTCTCTAAACTATTTTCGTTGGTGCCGAATAGCCTTTCAAATTCAAGCGCATGTGGGGTGAGTATTGATCCTCTCGGAACCAATTTCAGCAAGCCAATATCTCCTGCAATTATGTTCAGTGCATCTGCATCCAAAACCAAGGGTTTGTCTGGAGAATTATGCAGGAACTGAGTCACAGCATTTTTGGTAAGTGGGTCCGTGCCCAAACCTGGCCCCAGGCAAAACACATTCGTCTTTTCAAGCAATTCAATTTTCGAAACACAGTGTTCACCCTCATTAGACATTGTCATGGCCTCCGGCAAACTAGTTTGAATAATGTTGTCACCACTTCCTGGGATATTCATGGTCAACAGTCCAACCCCCGTCCTCAAACAGGCTTTACCACACAAATAGGCGGCTCCCATTTTGCCCCGACTGCCAGCTACAATCTGAACTCTTCCATAAGTGCCCTTATGAGAAAATTTATCACGCTTCTTAAGCAGTCCTTTGATACTCGATTGCTCAATCAAAAAGTAGTTGGATTCTTGAGCGCCCACAAAGCCTTGATCCAGACCGATTCCAACCACATGAAACTCACCAACATATTCTCCTGTCTCGGGCAGTAAAAAACTAATTTTTGGCAATTCAAAAGTGATGGTATGGTCGGCCTTAACCACTTTCTCATGTCCCGGTCCATCAGAGAACAGGCCTGAGGGTATGTCTATGGCGATTGCCTCTTTACCAGAGTCATTTATCAGATCGATCAAGCTGGCATAGACACCTTCCTTAATTGGCCTACTCAGTCCAGAACCAAATAGACCATCGACAATTACATCCTCTTCGAATTTTGGACTGTCTTTATCCAAGAGCTTCACGAGCCATCCGTTTTGTCGATAACGCTCTCTATTTACCTCGCAATCCGGAGAGTGTCCATCAACTATCGATTCATAGCACATAGTTTGATATCCATGACCGTGAAGCAGGCGCGCTATCGCGAACGCATCTCCCCCGTTATTTCCAGGACCACAAACAACTGCCACTGACTTGTCAGTTGAAACCAATTTTTGAAATTGCTTAACAAATGCTTCTGATGCCCGCTCCATCAGATCGATTGAAGCAATTGGCTCATTTTTTATGGTATACTGATCGGCCACCCGAATTTGAGCGGCATTAAGCAATTTTTTCATTCTAATAACTAAGATACGGAGCCAGCCGTTCTCTATCGGATTTTGAAAGGGATTTTACTCTTGACAGGTCAGCAGCACTTTCAAATTTACCACTCTTACTTTTTGTATTGAGGATATCCTTGGTTTGATCGAAGCTAATGTAGGGGTGTGCATTGAGCTCCTTAAACGTGGCTATATTAATATTAATCCTGACAGGTCTAAAGGCCTGTTCTACCAACAGCCTTTGCTCGAAACTTACAACTAAGGAATCTGACAGGCCAAAGACTTCGCTCAACTGACTCACCTGCGTATAGCCACCAAGCAGCTCACGATATTTCACAATTCTGGCAGCATAGACAGGCCCTATTCCTCGAAGTGTTTTGAGCAAAGTAGTATCGGCTTGATTAATGTCAATTTTTATCAACACCAACCTTTCATTTGGCCCACTCTCTTCTTTCACTTGTACTGTTTCATTTAAGGGCTGTTTGACATTAGTCTTTTGCTCACTCACTGATTTGGCCGCTCGTAATTTTTCAGGAAGGGAGATAAAGGGTTTTAAAGTATTCAGAAGAGAATCGGGGAAATCATAGATTTTGCCCAGGTCACTTTTAATTTTAAATCTGCCTCCACTGGATCGATAATTCAGAATCCTCCGGGCGAGATATCTGGGTATTCCTACCGACTCCATTAATTCTGTATTGGCAGTATTTGGGTCAAAGGGTTGCAAGTTTATTACTGTCTCCAAATTGAGAGGTGACGGGCTAATGGAATCCCGAGGAAGGGCACTTTCATTCCAGACTTGAAGGATACTATCTAATAAGGCCTTATCGGTATCGTAGTTTTCATAACCACTGGAAAAGATTCTGGTATAAAGACTTGGTGCGGACAAAAAGAGCACCATTAATGGAATCAAAATCAGAACACCATTCGTTTCTGTTTTAGAAAAACCAAAATTATTTCTGATTGATTTGCGCAGCCTTTTCATCATTGGTGGAGTAATTAATGACAACAGGCTTAAAGGAAATTTAGCCAAAAAATTTCACTTTATAAATTCAGGCCGTTTGGTGTGAAGTTGCCAAAAGTAGGTCAGTGTTATTTGTAATTATTCTAAATAGCAAAACCTGATTTTTGTCACTTTTTTATGAAGGGGGTTGGGTTTATTTTTGCGGCCGCGTAGTTAAGGAAAGAAAGTACCGAATGACCAGTTCAATTTTTAAAGCGATCAGTTTATCTTACAAAAAGGCTCCTGTTGAGATCAGAGAGAGCATTGCTTTGAGCGAGGATCTAATTCGGGAAATCTTATCGGAAGTAACCGATATTGTTCCGGTTGAGGAGCTATTCATACTTTCCACATGTAATCGCACAGAAATCTACTATACCGCCTCTGAGGACTACTCTGATGCCCTTATTTCTCTTATCGGAATTAAGAAGGGTATCCCTGAAATGGTGGCATACAAACAATACTTTGACTTTCTTAATTCAGATGATGCAGCCCGCCATCTGTTCAGAGTTAGTCTCGGACTTGAGGCGCAGGTCATTGGTGACATGCAAATTTCAAATCAGATCAAAAAAGCTTATCAGTTAACAGCAGATGCAAAGCTGGCCGGGCCTTTTCTTCACAGACTTTTGCATACCATCTTCTTTTCAAGCAAAAGGGTCTCGCAGGAGACAAGCTTCAGAGATGGCGCAGCCAGCGTTTCATATGTAGCATCAGAACTTATACAGACCCTTGCGGAAAGTATTGTTAGCCCAAAAGTATTGGTGCTTGGCTTGGGTGAAATTGGTGAGGATGTTTGCCGACACATTTCGCTGACTGATTTGGATGTTTCAATCGCGAACAGAACAAGATCGAGTGCTGAGCGAATCGCAGCAGAATGCCAGCTCAATATTGTTGATTTCGAATTGGTAAATCAGGCCGTGGAAGAAGCTGATATTATATTGTCATCTATCGCCAGCGATCAACCCTTTATCACATTTGATCAGGTGAGTAAGCACGGTATTAATGGGTACAAATTTTTCATTGACCTCTCGATTCCAAGGTCGATTGAAAGTGGTATTGATGAAATTTCAGGGGTGTCACTCTATAACATTGATGATATTCATGCGAAAGCCTCGGCTACCCTGGAGAAAAGACAGGCTGCAATTCCGGGTGTAGAAGGAATCATAGAAGAGGCCATATTAGAATTCAATGATTGGGCCAAAGAGATGGTTGTTTCTCCCACAATCAACAAGCTAAAAGGTGCGCTTGAAGACATCCGTCAGGCAGAGCTGGCTCGCTTCCTTAAAAATGCGAGCACTAAAGAAATGGCGCTTGCTGAAAAATTATCTAAGAGTCTTACACAAAAAATCATGAAACTGCCCGTTCTACAATTAAAGGCAGCGTGCAAAAGAGGTGAGGCTGAAACTCTGATTGACGTTTTGAACGATCTATTTGATCTTGAAAAACAAAGTCAAGAGAAATAATTCGACTTTTATTCAGTCTCCAATTTTCGTAAGCTTGTTGCTTTCCGGGTCTATCCGTATAAAACTCAATGAGGTTCAACAGGCACCAGTGTATTGTCGTCATTCTTCTGATTCTACAGGCGACTGTGCTAAGGGCATCCCATATAGACGAATTCAAAAAAATCTCGGTCAACGGAAAATTTGGTCTGGCTAATGCAGCGACCGATGAAGTGGTTATCCCAGCTAAATACGATGACATCGGCTGGTCAGATGGAACCGTAATTGTTATTGATGGGGTAATTGGTTTCAAAGAAAATGAGACCTGGGGCTTGGTAAATATCGAGGGTAAGAAAGTTGTCAATTCCCAATATACTCTCCTCTATCCATTCACCAAAAACCTGCTGATTACAGCCCTTAGAAGTAGATTTTCCATCTTTAATAAGTACGGAGTTTCAAATACCAAAGGGAAAATAGTAATACCGATTGATCTTGAGAATGTCACGGTTATCAACCAAAACCTGATCATCTCGAAGAGGATCAATAGCATCGAAAAAGCCGGCTTTATGAACGCTGCTGGAAAACTGGTTATTCCTCTTGAATTTGAGTCGATACAGAGAATCAATTCAAATCTATTGGCGGTGGAAAATGATGAGGGGTTTATGGCTATCTATACCATAGAGGGTGATCAAAAGTCAAGCTTTGATTTTGAATCCATTAAACCACTGGATGAAAACCGTTTCCTGATTAGCTTTTACAATCGGAAAGGCGTTGTTGATGGTTTGGGACAGATGATAGTGGCACCCAAATACAAAGATATCCGGTTAGATCAAGGGCAATTGATCGGTGTGCCGTTTGATAAGTGGACCCTTCTGGATGCTGAAAACAAAGTGATCAACTCCTTCTTTTTCGACAAGATTCTGCCATTAACAGACTCTTCTTTTGCCGTTCAAACCAATAACAACACAGCGATTATTACCCAGGGCGAATCGTATCTGAGCTATTTCAAAGACCTGGAATTAAGCGATGCTCAATATGAGCTTTTGACGGTAAATGATGGAAAGTACTTTGGTATTCTTAATGCACTTGGCAAATACCTAATCCCTCTTCGGCAAGATTCTGTTTGGGTTGGCCAGGATTTGGTGTTCTCGAAAATCAAACGACCAAATAATCAGTCCTGGACCCCATATGATCATACCGGAAAGCAAGTGGGCTTTTTTCAGTATGAACATTTTCAACACGAAACAGCTGATCGTCTTAAGGCAAGAAGGAATAGCAAATGGGGCCTTCTTGACAATCTCGGAGGAGAAGTCAGTCCATTTCTTTATGATTCTTTGAGTGCCTTAATGGGAAGTTTTGCCAAGGTTTATTATCAGAATAGTTATGGAGTGATCAACGAAAACGGAATTTGGGTGGTAACCCCATATAAAGATGACATGACGCTGATGGAGGAAAACATGCTTTATAAACAGGGATCAGAAAATGGCATTATGGACCTGGAGGGTAATACACTCTATAGAAGTCAAAATGCAATAGAGCCTATTGGCTCATTGTTCCTTGAGAAAAACCGTGACGACCAATACATTCTACTAAATAGGCAGGGGAGCCGAGACATATTGGAAGCTGTGGATACCCTGATGTATATAGAACCATCACTCTACATTTTCAAGAAAAACAACAGATGGGAGGTATACAATTCTACCACCAAAGCCCGAATTCTTCTTGACAAAGATATTCAAGAAGTAAAAGACCATGAAGAGGACCTAATATCTGTCAGGATTGACGGCAAGTGGGGGTTTATCGATGAAAGAGGTCAGTTGAGTATTGCCAACAGGTATGACTCAGTTCAACATTTCTCGGAGGGCCTATCGGCCATCAAACTTATCGGCAAATGGGGCTTTATAGACAAACAAGAGAGGCTTGTGATTCAGCCTACATATGATGAGGTCACACCCTTTTATGGTCAATTATCCATAGTTCGGAAAAATAGCAGATTTGGTCTTATTGATCTTGAGGGAAAGGAAGTTCTCCCTGTGAAATATGATAAAATCATACGTGAAAAAGACCATCTTCTATTTTACGAAAACGGTCAGGTTGGCTTGGCTAACAGAAATGGGGTGGTAGCCAGAGATCCACAATATTCTTCTATAGAGCAGATCAACAAAACGCAATTTATGGTGTCGAAAAATGGCAAATTCGGGGTGATCTCAATTAAGGGGTTGGATATTATTCCACTGGCCTATGATTACATTTTGACATTTAATGGCAAATTCCTCGTTCGTGAAAAAGCTGCTTCATCGGAAGTTGTCCTTAAATAAAAGAGGAATTTGAGATAATCGGTCAGACTGATAGTTAACAAGAAACCCACTTAATCGGGCCTGTGCTGAAATAAAAAAGCCACTTACGTGGCTTTTTTATTTCTATTTTTTATCTCCCTTATCGCGTTTGATTCCTGAACTTTTCTGTTCCGGTTTGGCTATCGATTCTCTCATGTCTGTATCAGATTGAATATTCTCCATCTTATAATAGTCCATGATCCCAAGGTTTCCTGACCTAAATGATTCGGCAATAGCCTGAGGAATTTCGGCTTCTGCTTCAATTACTTTCGCTCTGGCTTCTTGAGACTTAGCCTTCATTTCTTGTTCTTCAGCAACTGCCATAGCTCTTCGCTCCTCAGCCTTGGCTTCAGCCACTTTCAAATCAGCTTGTGCCTGATCAGTCTGCAAAATTGCACCGATGTTAACTCCCACATCCACATCTGCTATGTCAATAGACAAAATTTCAAATGCCGTTCCAGCATCCAGTCCTCTCTGAAGTACTAGTTTAGAAATCTTGTCAGGATTCTCTAAAACAGCTTTGTGAGATCCTGCAGAACCAATTGAAGTTACAATACCTTCACCTACCCTGGCTAAAATTGTGTCTTCACCCGCACCTCCAACAAGTTGTTGGATGTTAGCACGAACAGTCACTCTTGCAATGGCGATCAACTGTATTCCATCCTGGGCAACAGCTGCTACTTTAGGCGTAGTAATTACTTTTGGATTAACCGAAATCTGAACTGCCTCAAATACTTCCCTTCCTGCCAAGTCAATTGCTGTGGCTTGTTTGAAGCCCAACTCAATATTTGCTTTGTCTGCGGATATGAGCGCCTTTATTACCGAAGGAACATTACCTCCTGCCAAGAAATGCGTCTCCAGATCATCTGAAGTCAAATCCAGGCCAGCCTTGGTTGCTGTAATCAAGGAATTAACAATAATCCTTGGTGGCACTCTTCTAACGCGCATTAAGACCAGCGTTAATAAGCCAACTTTCACACCAGAAATTCGGGCTGTAATCCAAAGTCCTATGGGTACGAAATAGAGGATTGCGAAAACAACAATGATTCCGACAGCGACTAAGATTAAGCTTAAATATTCTTCCATAATTACGGTTAGGTTAACTCGACTACTATTTTATTTCGTTTGAGGCTCTTGATTTTTATCGCTTGACCTGATTCAATCAAATCTCCCTGCGTTGTCACCTCAAATGTTTCATCTCCAAATTCTGCTTTACCTATTGGCTTCAAGTCTGACAATGCTTTACCCACCATAGCTATCTCAAGACCAGCAGTATAATCTTCTTTTACTTTACTCCTGATCTTTGATTTAAGTGCAAAGCGTTCCCACGTTTTGTTTTTGAAGCTATAATAAAAGCCACCAAGAGAAACTAAAAAGCTTCCAATCAAAACTATAGTCCCAGTTTCTGAACCAAATTTTTCGTAGGTAACATAGATACCGATGCCCATCACTATTAATCCAACAATTCCTATGAAGGTTGTTCCTGGTACAAAAAGCACTTCAACGTAAACAAGTGCCAATCCAATAAGAATTAATAATACAACAGGTATCCAGTCTTGCATACAATTAGATAATGGCTCAACAATATACCAAAATAATCCTCGGCCTTATCAATAGGCTCTGGCAAAAAGAACTCTTTTGGATGATGGTTTTCCAGAATAGATACACTGGCCTTCTTCCTCTTTGGCATCTAAAGGAATACAGCGAATGGTAGCCTTGGTTTCTTCCTTGATCTTATCCTCGGTCTCAGCTGTGCCATCCCAATGGGCCGATACAAATCCCCCTTGATCATCCAGCACTTTTTTGAATTCATCGTAGGTATCTACTGATGTTGTGTTAGTCTCCGTGAATGACAAGGCCTTATTATAAATATTGGTTTGCATTTCATCCAACAAACCAGAAATCTTCTGGGCGAGATCACTTTCAAGATTGAAGAACTCCTTCTCTCCTGTGTCTCTTCTGGCTATCTCAATGGAGTTATTTTCTAAATCCCTTGGCCCCATAGAAAGTCTTACCGGCACTCCCTTTAATTCCCATTCGGCAAATTTGAACCCTGGTTTGTAGGTGTCTCGGTCATCAAACTTGACGGTAATACCCTCCGCTCTTAAGGCTTTCACAATGCCATTTACCTTTTCTGAGATTTCTGCTAGTTGCTCTTCCGACTTATAAATTGGTACAATAACCACCTGGATTGGCGCTAATTTTGGAGGCAGCACCAAGCCCTGGTCATCAGAATGGGCCATAATCAAGGCTCCCATCAAGCGTGTACTCACACCCCACGAGGTACCCCATACAAAATCTAGCTTTCCTTCTTTATTGGTGAACTTCACATCAAATGCCTTGGCGAAATTTTGACCAAGGAAATGAGAGGTTCCCGCCTGAAGGGCTTTACCATCTTGCATCAATGCTTCGATGCAATAGGTCTCCAATGCTCCTGCAAAGCGTTCGCTTTCCGATTTTATCCCTCTGATCACTGGCATTGCCATGAACTCCTCAGCGAATTGCGCATAGACATGCATCATTTGAATTGACTCTGCTACTGCCTCATTTTTTGTCGCATGAGCTGTATGCCCCTCCTGCCATAGAAATTCGGTGGTTCTCAAAAACAGCCTGGTTCGCATTTCCCATCTGACCACGTTTGCCCATTGATTGACTAGTATCGGCAGATCACGATAAGACTGCACCCAATTTTTATAAGTACTCCAAATCACGGTTTCTGAAGTAGGCCGAACGATCAGTTCTTCCTCCAGCTTGGCATCAGGGTCTATGACCACACCATTACCATCCGGATCATTCTTTAAACGATAATGGGTAACCACGGCACATTCCTTGGCAAAGCCCTCTACATGATCAGCTTCTTTGCTAAAGAATGACTTTGGAATGAACAGCGGAAAGTAGGCATTGGTATGGCCGGTCTCTTTGAACATGCGGTCAATCTCCGCCTGCATTTTTTCCCAAATGCTATAACCGTATGGTTTGATCACCATACAGCCCCGAACAGGTGAATTTTCTGCTAAATCTGCCCTTTTCACTAATTCATTGTACCACAACGAATAATCTTCACTTCTTTTTGGTAATCCCTTGCTCATTTTAACTTCTTGGTATGATACTTGCTTTTCACAGCGTGGATTTGTTTCACACAAATATAGATGATTCAAGAATTTTATAATCCATTTTGTGAAATAGACGTTAACCAAAAAGCCAACTAAAAGGATAAATATGAAAAAGGACTTCTATTCCAAACTCTTACTGGCACCACTCGCAGCACTTCTTTTTGGAGCATGCTCACCCAACATCTACAATCAACCACAAGAATACGATGACATTTATTTTACTTCAGCCGATCGAAAGCAGGCTCCTGTAATCAGAGAAAAGACCGAATCAGGATTGATTCCGGTATCTGATCAAAAAATTACTGAAGTACAAAACACATATTCAGTTGAGGAATATTCACCTGAATATGTAGACCCGGCAATTGTAAATAAGTACAACAATGGCAATGATAAAGTGGCCGATGTATATTCCCGTGATGAACGAAGGGTCCGCAACCCTAACGACCTAAGTTATGATGACTTTCTTTGGGATTTAGAAAATGGCTATGTTCAAAATAACGACTTACCTATTGACTGGGGCACAGGTTACTGGTCAAGGTTCGAGTTCGACAGTCGTGTAAATCAAGACTTCCGATTTAATCAAGCCTGGTATGATTATTATTATCAGGGTTATAACGGCAGTTTGACCAATTACTTTGGGCGAAGGAACTATAACAGAGCTTTCAGGACAAGGAACAATTTTGGGATCTTTTCAGTGTTCAGTCCAAGAATTAGTATTGGTTTTGGTTTCGGCTTTGGCCGTGGCATCTCTACTAATTATTCCCGGTCTTTCTATTCTTACTATGATCCCTTCTATAGACAAAGGGTTTACTCAAATTCGTTTTTTGGCTCTTTATTCTGGTGCCCTCCGGCCTACTCTGTATATGATCCATTTTACAATGACTGGGGATATTATAGAAACGGCTACCGTAACTCGTACAACAGAATATATAGCCAGAATGATGGACCAAACAATGCTAACACAAATGTGCAAAGAGGCCCAAGGGGCACGAGTAGCGCAGTGGCTTCTGTAAGAAATGATGCTTCTAATGGAGCTACTGGCAGAACAAGATCAACAGCTTACCTTAACAGTGCTGATGCCAGTGGTTCAAGTAACCTGAATAATGGTAGAGCAACTGCACGAGGTCGAATAGCCGCTAATGGGCCAAACACTTCTGCCAGTGATGCGACTGCAGGTAGAACGAGGAGCTCTGTAATGAGGACAAGATCGTCTGCCGTCACTTCCAATTCATCGGCTACTACTACCCAGGACTATAGGGTTAATTCTCGAAACGCAGTACGATCTTCTACCGCGGTGAGAGGGCGATCGTCAGCAACAAGAACACGTAGTTCAAGTAGCAGTTCAAGAAGTTATGGTAACAGTGGCTACAATGGCCAGACCAGAAGCTCAGGGGCTACTTCAACTTTTAGCAGATCAAGTACTAGCAAAAGCAACAGTTCAAGAGACAGGTTTGGCAGCACGCCAAGTTCCAGATCGAGTTCAAATTTTAGAAGGAGTTCTTCTAGCAGCAGAAATGCATCAAGCTCTTCAAGATCATCAGGTTCGTCAAGAAGTGGTACTGTTAAAAGGTCTGGGTCTTCAAGCAGTTCATCCAGAAGTGGTGCTGTTAAAAGATCAGGGTCCTCAAGTAGTTCGTCAAGAAGCGGGGCTGTTAAAAGATCAGGGTCTTCAAGTAGTTCATCCAGAAGTGGCTCGGTTAAAAGATCAGGGTCTTCAAGCAGTTCATCCAGAAGCGGCTCGGTTAAAAGGTCTGGATCTTCAAGTAGTTCATCAAGAAGCGGTGCTGTCAAGAAATCCGGAACCGGCAGAAGGAGCAATTAGAAAATAATACTCAAAATATAAGCGTCATAATTCGTCCGCACTAGAGTGGTTAAGCTTGGTGTGCTCAGGTTTCAAAGAAAGGAAAATGATAAAGTGCGATAAGAGGCTTTTCAACGATAATCAAATGAGAAGAATTATTCAATACATAACGGCCCTCTCAGCCATCCTACTTTTAAATGTAGAGGCAAAGGCCCAGATAGATCCCAGTGCCTTCGGGTATTATGAGGATGCACTTAGGTACTCTCAAACCAACCCTTTCGGTACTGCACGCTTTGTAGGCCTGGGGGGTGCAGGAATGGCCTTAGGGGGTGAAATTGGTTCGATTGGAGTTAATCCTGCCGGATTGGGTGTATTTAACAGATCACAATTTGTTATCACTCCAAGCTTGACTTTTGGCAGCTCAGAATCCAGTTTTCTGGATAATACCAATAGTATCAGAGATGAAATCACCAATGCAGATCTGGCCAATTTCGGTGTTGTGATTAATTTCAACAAAGGTGACTTGGTTCCTGGCACTTGGAGAGGCGGTTCACTGGGGATCACTTATAATCGCACAAACGATTTCAGGCAAAACATTCAATACAGTGGGCAAAACAATAGTAACTCCATTATCGATGCAATGCTTGAACAGTCGAACGGGCTGCCTATTGACCAGCTAAGCGGGCTTGGGCAGGTAGGTTTTGATCATTACCTGGTAAATCCTTTGCCTGGCGCAAACAACGTCTATGATTCATTTGTTCTCGGGTTGCCAGTTCAAGGTGAGCAAATCAGACGGAGGGGGAAAATCGATCAGCTGAATATTTCCTACGGCACCAACTTTGACGACAAATTATACCTGGGGGGTGGAATTGGTTTTACAAACGCCAATTATTCCTACAGCAGAATATTTACAGAAACGTTTGTCGGGGAGCCCCTTTCTCAATTCTCAATTGATGAAAAACTGGACGTGAATGGTACAGGCGTTAATTTGAATGTTGGCGTGATCATACGCCCAACAAATTTTGTGCGAATCGGGGCATCTTATACCTCTCCTACCTGGTACAACTTCAATGAGGAAAGTGACGTGTTTTATCAATCGGAATATAACAACTATGATGTTGCAGACTGGGTTGATAACAATGGCGATCGGTTGATTTTGGAAGATACCGTCCTCAATACATTAAACACCAACACACCGCTATTTACATCGGACTATAACTTGAGAACTCCGTCAAAAATAAACACAGGTGTTTCATTTATAATCAGCAAATATGGATTTATCTCAGCTGATGTTGAGTTTGTAAATTACGGCAATGCTCACGTAAGCTCAGGTGATTTCAGCACTGAAGGCGACAACAGTACCATAAACAACCTTTATCAATCCGTGACCAACATCAAGATTGGTGGAGAGTACAGATATAATATGTTCAGGCTTCGAGCAGGATACTCTACCTTCGGTGATCCTTTTAAGTCACTGAATAACGTTGATAGGTCAAGAACGGTAGTGTCATTCGGAGCGGGCCTCAATTTCGGTAAGTACTTTTTTGATGTGGCCTACGCCAATACGAGCTATAAAGAAACTTTCTCCTCGTACTCAGTTTCGAGTGGAGGGCCACAAGCCACTGTAGATAATAATATTGGGAACACCCTCCTTACCTTTGGATTGAATTTCTAGGAAGATTCATTTAACTGAGCGAGGATCATTTCAGCATTGACTTGGTTGTCGCTCAGTTTTATTTTTGCCTCATTATAAAAAGGATCACGTTGCTCCTTCAACCCCCTCATTTCTTGAATGAGATCCATTTGATCATAGCTTTTTATCAGCGGCCGCTTTTCCAGCCCCTGTTCCATGAGCCGCAACGCCAAATCTCCGGGGCTTACATCCAGATATACTGTTAGCCCCTGATTGTTCATGAAATCCATATTGAAGTGATAACAGGGAGTACCTCCACCAGTAGCCATTACAAACCTGTCACCCAAGGCACATAGGCTGTGCAGGGCTTCATTTTCTTTGATCCTAAAATTGCCCTCTCCTTGAAATTGAATATAGTCTGGAATACTTTGCCCTTCGCGCTTAACAATTTCATCATCAAGATCGATAAAGCGACACCCGATTTTCTCCGCTAGGGCCTGACCTAGCGTAGTCTTGCCTGACCCAGGTAATCCGATAAGGAAGATTCGTTGAACCATCTCATCTCAATTTAGACAAAACATCACTAACCTCTGGAATATCATTGTAGTGCCATTTTTCCATTACCTCCCCGTTTTGTAAAAGCACCAGGCCTGGGTTTGAACGGATCATGGTTTTCAAAAGCGTCTTATCAGAGTAATAATAAGGAGTGGCCAGTTGGACATCGTGGCGTAACACTTCAAAATCAGCACCGGCAGAAGCGGTTATGGCAATTGTCTCGACCTGCTGGCGTTGCAATTGACTGATGATTCCGATTAGTTGAGGATAAGATTCGATGTCAGTTTTATTAGCCTCATGCACAATCACTAAAAGCTTCTTTCCCTTGAGAATTTCATCTGTGAAATCTGCTTCATCACCCCAAATCTGGAAATTGGTAATCTTGGGCACCACAGATGGATCCTCAAAAGGTGGTAACATATCGGTCGGTATATGGGTGCCAACCTTATAAGCACGGAAATCTATACGCGGCAAATGTGCAATGGATCTAAAGCATACGATCAGGCAAAATATCACAGCCCCGGAGAGCACAACCGACTTCACTTTAAAGCCTTCAGCATTCTCATTTTTCTTTCGCCCAATAAACAGGACAACTATTAACCCCAAAAGGATGATGTCTTTGAAGAATGATTGCCAGGGGGTGAGTTTTATGGCGTCTCCAAAACAGCCACAATCTGTCACCTTATTAAAATAGGCAGAGTAGAATGTCAAAAAGGTGAAGAAGACAATCATTGCCAGCAACAAGGTGGTGGTGATTTTTTCTTTGTATTTAAGCAGGATAGCCAGGCCTAAAACAATCTCCAGAGAGGACAGTAACACTGAAAGAAAAAGGGAGGCTGGTTTAAGTGCATCAAAGAACGGAGCAATGTCTTGGGAGAAGACCGAGAAGTACTCTTCCAGTTTGATTTGAGTACCCACCGGATCATTGATCTTTATGGCTCCTGAGAAGATAAACAGTCCTCCTACCAGATATCTGGCAATCGTATTCAATAATTTCATTTTGCGAAGTCCATTAAGATTAAACAAAAGACAGCATAATTGATCATATCCTGATAATTGGCGTCAATGCCTTCTGAGATAATGGTTTTACCCGCATTGTCCTCAATTTGTTTCACCCTCAAAAGTTTCATCAGGATGATATCGGTCATGCTGGCCACGCGCATATCTCTCCAGGCTTCGCCATAGTCGTGGTTCTTATTTAGGAGTAATGCCATAGTCTCATTTACCTTTTCGTCATATAGAGGTTCCAGGTTTTCAACTTCCATTTCCATGGGGTCATCGTCAGTGAGCTCCATTTGAATCAAAGCAATCACGCAGTAATTGATGATAGCGATGAACTCTCCGGTAATACCCTCATCAACCTTTTGGGTTCCTTTTTCCTGTATAGAGCGAATGCGCTGCGCCTTAATAAAAATCTGATCCGTTATGGAGGACAGTCGCAGCACTCTCCAGGCGGTGCCATAATCTTTGGTTTTCTTCAAAAATATGTCTTTACAAGCCTTTATAACTTGTTTATATTCGCCAATTGTTTGTTCCTCCAAAGTGGTCTGATTTTTATTTGAGGGTAATTTCTTGAGCATCGAAGATAGTCTATTTCGCACAAAAAAAACACTTAACCTAAGTGGAAATCTGGTATCACTTGAAACACCTCAAGTGATGGGGATTCTCAATGTCACACCTGATTCTTTTTTTGAAGGAAGTCGGCTTGCAAACGAGAAGGCCATATTAACCACAGCCGAAAATATGCTGTCCGATGGTGCGCTGATTCTGGACATCGGAGGCTACTCATCGCGTCCGGGTTCACTTGAAGTAACCGCTGCAGAGGAATTGTCAAGAGTTATTCCGGCTATCAAATTGATTAAAAAAGAGTTTCCAAAAGCCTATTTGTCTATTGATACCTTTCGTTCGCAGGTGGCCGAGGCCGCTGTTGATTCCGGTGCATGCATGGTCAATGATATTTCCGGTGGGGCTCTTGATAGCGATATGTTTGATGCCATCAGCAGACTAGGTGTGCCTTACATTCTCATGCACATGAAGGGTTCCCCTCAAACTATGACATCGGAAACTCATTATGATAACATGATCACTGAAATGGCTCAATACTTTGTGGAAAAGTATCAAGTTTTAAAAGGCCTTGGTGTGAGAGATGTTATTCTTGACCCTGGTTTCGGCTTCGCCAAAACACGAGACCAGAATTATGAATTACTGAGAAATTTGGGTTATTTTAAGACATTGAAGCTGCCCATCTTAGCAGGAATTTCCAGGAAATCCATGATTTACAAAAAACTGGAAATCTCACCCGAGGAGGCGTTGAACGGAACGACAGCTGTGCATATGATAGCTCTTATGAATGGGGCGTCACTTTTAAGGGTGCACGATGTGAAAGAAGCAGTGGAAACAGTCAAACTCTTTAAGCTGACTTATCCTTGATATACTTATTTAAAATAGGGTTTTTAGATGTACGCTGGACGGATCTCGTTGATATCCTCCTCGTAAGTATATTGCTCTACCAGATATATAAATTGCTTAAGGGTAGCGTTGCCGTCAAAGTCTTGCTCGGTTTTCTGTCCCTCTATCTGATTTATCTCGTTGTCAAGGCCGTACAAATGGACCTATTGACCAATATTCTTGGCCAATTTATGGGTGTTGGAGTGTTGGCTGCTATTATTCTCTTCTCTCAGGAGATTCGAAAGTTCTTACTGCTTTTGGGCAAAACTACATTTAGACAAGATGGCCTTATTTGGCGGAGAAGAGAGCCAAAAGAAGCAATGAATATAACAGCCATTATGGAAGCTGTTAAGTCCCTATCAGGTTCCAATACAGGTGCACTGATTGTGTTTTCCAGAAATACCGAGCTGAAATTTTATGCCGATTCCGGAGATCTCATTGATGCTTCAATTTCGAAGCGACTGCTGATGGCTATTTTCAACAAGCACAGCCCACTTCACGATGGTGCTGTTATTATTTATAGAGGAAAAATCAAAGCTGCAAGGTGCATTCTACCAGTTTCGGAACGTGACAATGTTCCGGCTCAATATGGCATGCGACATAGAGCCGCCCTCGGAATGTCAGATGCTACAGATACTTTGGTTTTGATCATTTCAGAAGAAACCGGGCAGTTGTCCCTGGCAAGAAACGGTGGACTGGATAGTAACCTCTCAGCACCGGAGATCAGACAAAGGATCAATACTTATTTGACCGAGAAAGAAAGCCCGGTACCAGAAGAGCAAGCTAATCTGGAAGTGGCTTCTTAAGCCATCATTTCTAAATCACCCCAAGTTCCTTACCTACCTCTGTAAAAGCAGTTATAGCCTTATCAAGGTGATGCCGTTCATGTCCTGCAGAAATCTGCACTCTTATTCTCGCCTGATCCTTTGGCACCACGGGGAAATAGAAGCCAATAACATAAATGCCTTTTTCCAAAAGGGCATCAGCCATCTTTTGTGAGAGCACAGCGTCATAAAGCATTATGGGAACAATCGCATGCTCTCCAGGTTTAATATCAAACCCTGCAGCAGTCATCTGCTCACGGAAGTACTTTGTGTTCTCTTCAAGTTTATCTCTTAGGGCAGTGGTCTCTGAAAGCATATCAAAGACAGCAATGGAAGCACCGACAATAGATGGGGCCAGCGTATTTGAGAAAAGGTATGGCCTTGATCTTTGGCGAAGGAGTTCGATGATTTCTTTTTTACCAGAAGTGAAGCCTCCACTGGCTCCGCCCAGGGCTTTACCCAATGTGCCAGTGATAATATCTACCCGGTCCATGCAATTCTTATATTCATGTACTCCCCGGCCGGTTTTACCCATAAAACCCGTTGAATGACATTCATCGGTCATTACCAAGGCACCATATTGATCGGCCAGATCACATATTTTGTCCATTTTGGCAATGGTACCGTCCATGGAGAATACGCCATCAGTCACAATGATTTTCTGCTTAGCGCCTTTTGCATCCGCGTCCTTCAACTGTTGCTCAAGGTCTTCCATATCGCTGTTTTTATATCGAAAACGCATGGCCTTACACAGACGAACCCCATCAATGATAGAGGCATGATTCAGGGCATCAGAAATAATGGCATCTTCAGGGCCCAACAATGGTTCAAATACTCCCCCATTGGCATCAAAGGCCGCTGCATAGAGAATGGTGTCTTCTGTACCCAGAAACTCCGATATTTTTGCCTCCAACTCCTTGTGGATATCCTGCGTGCCACAGATAAAGCGCACCGAAGACATACCAAAGCCATGGGTATCAATGGCCTTTTTTGCAGCCTCTATCACCTTTGGATGTGAAGACAAACCCAAATAATTATTAGCGCAAAAATTGATCACTTCCCTACCATCATCGGTTTTGATGTCCGCGGCCTGTGGTGTGGTAATCACACGTTCTTTTTTATATAGTCCGGCTTCTTTGATTCCCGCGATTTCGGCTTCCAATTTGGGTTTGAGCTTGTCGTACATATCAGTTGATTTTGGGTTTCGGTTTCATAATTTTCGGTCTCATCGTCTTTGGCTTCTCTGCCGGCTTTTCAGCAACTTCCTTCAATTGATATTTCCTTCGAATGGGATTTATCAAAAAGAGTTTCTGGGCTGTAAAGCTATCAGGATGCATTTGATCATAGACTTCTTTCAAGGATGAATAAAGATCCGTTTCAGCTTTTTTGAAGGCATCTGCATCAATCTTCTTCTTGCGCAAATAATCATCAAAAATCGGAAACTCACTCATCGCACAAATATATAGATGATTTTGAATGTTAACATTAAGAATTAAACCTGGTTAATGTAATAGAAATCGTGATGAGGGCGTAAATCGCAATGAATCAGGATGTTTGGTTTTGAAAGCATCCCGATCAATCGGGATGGTAAAAAGACAAACGAAGCGAAGCGGCTGATTCGAAGTGAGTTACGTCCGTAATAGAAAGTCTATTGCATTATCCAGGTTAAACGCTAAGAATCGCCTGGTCAGATCAACAACCAAAGTCTGGATAAATTCGATAAGTTTGACCGCTTGCCTCGGCAAAGGTTTTGGAATTTGACCTGTTTGGTTATTATTGCAAACCAAAAGGTATTGAGATGGACAAAGTTCTGGTGATTGGTGCCTGCGGGCAATTGGGTTCTGAATTGAGCCATGGATTAGGTGAGGTATTTGGTCAGGAAAACATCATCGCAGCAGATATTGCCGATCCTGTACCTGCCATAGAAGGCTTCATCTATGAGAGGTTGGACGTGATGGATGCAAAAAGCTTGGCAGACATTGTGGACAAACATGACATCACGCAGATTTATCATCTGGCAGCCATTCTATCGGCTAAGGGCGAAGAGAATCCGAAATGGGCATGGAACCTCAATATGACCGGTCTGCTCAATGTATTAGAACTTGCCAAAGAGAAGAAACTCAAAAAAATTTATTGGCCAAGCTCCATTGCCGTCTTTGGCCCGGGCACACCCGTTGACAATACCCCTCAGCATACCATTATGGATCCGAATACGGTCTATGGCATAAGCAAATTGGCCGGGGAACGATGGTGCGAGTACTATTTCGAAAAGTACGGAGTGGATGTGAGGAGCATTCGCTACCCCGGACTAATCGGTTACAAATCACTGCCTGGTGGGGGCACGACAGACTATGCCGTGGACATTTATCATAAGGCACTTGCCGGAGGGCATTTTGAGTGTTTTCTGTCCGAAGACACCCAATTGCCAATGATGTATATGCCTGACGCCATCAAAGCCACTATCGACTTAATGGAATCACCAGCAGAAAATGTCAAAGTGCGCTCAAGTTACAACGTGGCCGCCATAAGCTTCTCACCCAAAGAAATCGTTGCTTCTATCCAAAAAAACATTCCCGAATTCACGACTTCTTATGTACCAGATTTTCGCCAACCTATTGCCGACTCCTGGCCCAACAGTATTGACGACTCCGTGGCCAGGGCAGATTGGGGCTGGAAAGAGGCTTATGATTTGGATGAGATGACTTCTGACATTCTGCAGCATCTGCCCGAACTACTTCCGAGTTTTCAATAGCCAAAAGGTGATAGAAAATAAAAATATCGACAAGCAGAATGACATAGTAACTTCTGCCCTCCAGAATCTAATCAACAATCTGGCCTCTATCAAGAATATAATTGATGCTGCAGATCATAATTCGACATTTGCATCAAATATCGATCTAATAATTAAGCGCCTTTTGCCAATTGTTAAAAAGGAACTAAAAGAAAAACCGGGGCAAATCAATATTGATGTGATGGTTGCGAGCATAAAGCATTTGAATCAATTAGTTATCAGGCAAAAATCAATGAACCCTTTGATTTCTGATGAACTAGTTACCCTTTCAATGCAAACTGAAAGAATGGTAATTCAACTTCAGGCACTTCTGGATAAAGATACAAGCAGGTAGGTAGGCAACAGATTAACTCGTTAACCAAGAAGATCAACCAGCACGAGATTTTACTAATAGTACTGTAAGACTGGTTCCTTAATTTAAGAAGCTCCTGTCATTACCATTTTGAATGAGTGAAGAAAAACTATAGGTGACTTACCCTGTCATGTTGCTCTCATTACACTATTCAAGGTTAGAATAAGACAATAAGTAATTTTTACTAATTTACGTCTGACCAAAACCTGACCTCATGGGTAAACATGCCATAAAACTAAACAGCATTAAATGCAACAATCCTTCCGAGTCGCATGAACCAAGCGGTGATGAAGTCTATCTTGTTTTACAAGCGGATGGAGGAATTCCGATCCATGTTCCCGGTGGATTAAACCCTTCGCATAATATGTCTGCAGGCCAAACCTGGAATTTAAACGATGGTGACGGCATTACACTCTACTTCGAATGGGAGGCGCTGGTAACTATTTGGGATCACGACATCAATGACGATCCTAATTCAGCTACCTATTTACAAAGTCACGATTTTCGTCCGGGAACCGGAGAAAGCCCCATAGCACTTACCAATCCAAACGGAGCCAGTTATGAAATCAATTACGAGAATATAAGTTGATCACTCCTCCATCCAAATTTTGTTAAAAACATCAAAACACCCTCATGAACAACGCACTTAAGATACAATTGGCTAACTACGTTGGAAGATACCAGGGCCTGACCCAGCAAGAAATTAAATTATCCGAACCCGGGGAAACACTAAAAGGTGCTGATCGAAAACGTGAAAGCGAAAAAAGAAAAGAAAGAAGAAACAACAGAAGTGCAATAGTTACACCCGCTCAAAAAAGGGTTTTAGAAATAGCTAACGTTGCATGGAAAGAATATTCCGAATCGCCAGAAGGGAAAGCTCAACTCAAGGCTATTGAGAAAATGGATATGCCTGAAATATTGGCCACCATTCCCGTCATATTCGACAGTCCCATTCTTAGTACTTTGAAAAATGCCTGGGATACTTTGGGACTGGATGCCGCTTGCTTTAGTCTTGGGTTCGATTTTGAGGTAGAACTTATTATCGGATTTCGAATAACCATCGGTATGGCCTGGGGAATTGGAGATGATAAAGGAGTGGGAACCTCCGAATTCTTAACTATTGCACTTACTGAAGGAATTGATGAAGGCGGCCTGGTTGGTGTACAGTTGGGATTTTGGTCAATAGCACCTTCCGAACTTGGTGGGTTTGGTTTAAGCACAGAAGTAGACCTCGGCCTTGGAGCTGAGGGAGGCGCTTCAATCAATTATAATTCTGATGGAAATTTGGTAGGCGCAAGCATCGTAATTGGCGGTGGTGAGGAAGACGGAGCGGATGAACAAGAAAGCTTTACTTTTATTTTCGGCAGTCAGAGTGGTGATGGCAGCGGTTATCTAAAACCAGCATATCAACCACGTAAAAAGAACCTGCTCGTTATCAACAGAATTCACTGTGGTAGCACAAAGTCCGATGGAATTGGTGGTAAAAATGAAGTTTTCTTCAAATTCACCGCAGATTCAGATACTATCTACCACTATCCAACTTACGACTACTTCGAAATGGCAAGTGGCTCAGATTGGGATTGTGGACGTTCAATCTGGTTCGATGGGACTGTTCAAATTGAGGCTTACGATCACGACCAGGAAAACGAGGATACTGCCGATCCGATTTATTTTAAAACAATATATACCCAGAACCTCACATTGGGTCAAGAATTGGGATTTAAGAGTGACAAAGATTATTCTGGATTTATGGATGATGTGAGTTATACATTTTATATCGAACTACTTGCTGAAAATGTTCCACCACCGACTCCTCCCACCCTTCCAAATCCTACAGAATAGTGATCCAACACTACTAGGCGTAGTTTGCAGCTACGCCTAGTCATTAATTCCCACTTGAATTTGGTTAATAGGCATCAGTTATATACCATGTCATTTAGTTAAAAAAATCAAAGGCTAATGCTCGCTGTTACAGGTTATAATTAAGCTCCTTTTGCCAATTATTGAAAAGGTGCTAAAAGAAAAACCGGAGCAAATCAATATTGATTTGATGGTTGTGAACATAACGGACATGAATCAATTAGTTATCACAAAAAGGAAAGAACCCATTGATTTCTGATGAACTAGTTACCCTTGCAATGCAAACTGAAAGAATGGTAATTGAACTTCAGGTACTTCTTGATAAAGACACAAATAGAGGGGCCATCGGTTAGCCAAGAGGGAGCCTGTATTAGGCTATGGCTCTTTCAATAACGCAAGTTCCATTTTTAAAAAAGCCTCAGTCATTCGAATTGCCGAGGCTGTGCTTTCCCTGTGTTCTTACTATAGCGTTTAACCACTAGCATTTTCACGAAATCATGTGCGCTAATCATAATGAATATAGCAATTTTATCTCCGAAAGATTATATATTACATCTGATTTGACCGGTTAAACGGCATGGTATGTTTAACCAGTAGTTAGTTGTAATCCACTAATCAAAGAGAACTTATGAGTCAACTTAAATTCAAATGTCATAAATGTGAAAAACAGAGCAGCTTCAAAAACTCTGTAGATGATGGAATAAGACGTGCCTTTCCAGATAGGGAATCTCAAAAGTTAGAATTCTACTGTGAACATTGTGGTGCCACAAATAAAATCGAGATTAGTTCCGAAACGGTGAATCAAATACTGTCACAATACTTTAAAGACGGTGGTGATTTGGGAGGGCTAATTGATCAATTCCTAAAATAATCTAATTAATATGGATGAAGACAAAACTGATTCCGAAATTATTCTGGAGGGTGTAAAACCAAAGTCATCTCCATTCATAACACAAGCATATGAAGATCTTCAAAAGAAAGTAATTGATATTCTAGTAGATGCCATAAAATATGTTGCTTCGAGTTGTGGAATTGTAATTGCTATTTATTCGCAGATACTGCAGAGTTACTTGAAAGATCCACATTTCAACTCCGAACCTATCGCCAAACTCTTATTATTTGCACCTCTCCTTGTTTGGTTTGGTGTCATTATCGGGACTATAATTGGAATTTTCCCGAGAGCTTACGAAGCAAAAACTGACTATGAAAAACAAGTCGTAATACAAAAGATAAATAAGATAAAGTCGAGATGGTTGATTGCGGTGTTAGTATTATTTGGTTTAGGGTTTGTGTTTTTTATTTACATAATGTTCTCCCAAATTTGGGAACTATATCCATTCAACATACAGCTAACAAATGCTAAAACTCCATAAGCTTATGAGCCATTTCCAAAGAGTCGTGCAATAAGATACTTTTAGAAGTATCAATCTTAAATCGTGGTGGTAGTCTTGCCTGCCTGACTGGTAGGCAGGTCAGACGATCTTTATCCTGAACATAAAAAGACCACCAACTAATCACCAAAAAGTAAACTTCACAAAAAGTCTTTTTATCTTCTCCTCAATTCACGCCTGATACTTTCGGACGTTGGGTGGTATTTGAAATAAATTAAGGTAAAATTATGAAGACATTTTTTATTGTAGTAGCTGTTATAATAGGGTACTTCATTATCATGAACATACTGCTTAAGGGCAAAAATAAAAACCCGGATAAGCGATTATTAAGAATAGATGATAAGTTCACAAGCACTGTGAGTAGTACCAACACTGATGCAGAAAAAAAGGTTATCTATAAAAAGCTAGCTGATGAATTAGACAATACAACTGGATTATCGATTGAAGACGAGGGTTATAGGAAAAGGCTCATTTCAATTCTCGAATCGAGAATTGACAATAATTGAGATAAAAATTAATCTCACTCTGGTCTTAGCGTCTCGCTAAGACTATTTGCAATACTTCATCATTCAGTATCCAATTGAACCAATCACAAAGCCTTTAGAAAACAAAAAAGAGTTAACAGCAATCAACTATTTGTATTAAACTAAAACAAGGTCTTAGCGAAAACGCTAAGACCGGACACTGCCAGCGCGGTTGAGTTCTAACGTCAATAATCAAATCTTTATCTTTCTTATCTTTAGCCATGGCTGTTAAAAGGAATCGTTTGAGTAAGTTCTTTTTCGAACTCTTTATTGTTTTTATCGGGGTGTATGGAGCTTTTGAACTCAACAGCCTTCAGGAATCCAATAGAGCAGATAAAATCAAGATTGATTATATGAAAAGTTTCCGCTCTGAATTGGCATTTGTTAGGTCTCATATTATTAATCTTCAGGACAGGACGAACAAATTATTGAATGAATTCAAAGCCGATTTAGACTCAGGCAAGCGCCCGATTCTCAAACCACTGAGCGCTTATTTAACAAGTCAATTATTGATTACCCAGGCAGGTCTAAATGAAGACATTTTCCTTCAACTCAATCCTGGTTTGGCGTCAAGTCTCAGTGGTGGGTATGACAATATCAAAGCCGCCACCAAGTGGATTGATAGTTTTAATGATATCTGCAATCGAAACCTTATTTCTACCGAACCCATAGATTTCTATAATCGTCAGGGAGAATTAAAACCAGAATTCAACTGGTATTTGGAAGGACTACAGATAACCAGTAATTATCTCCGGCAGATTCTAAGTGATATTGATGAAGGCGCCATGCCTGCAACCGAGGCCCTAATAAAGTCATTGGAGTAACGTTACAATTGGAACAGCCAGCATTTTGGCTACAATTCACTCATTCAAAAACAACCTTATTTTGAGTTTCAGTGTCTAAGAAATAAAAGGAGAAATATGAAGAAGTTGATTGGTGCTTTAATATTGTGTGTGCTTACAAGCAGTTGCAAAGATGAAGTTGATGGCGGACATTTAAGAGAGTTTGACACGGAGAAAAACGTCACGATTAATGTAGGAGAACCAAATAACCCATACACGCTTACGGATGGCTCTCAGATAGTTTTCAGGTATACATTCAATCACCCTCATGAAGAAAACATTGCGGACGATGAGTTAACCGAGGTATTTATTTTTGCCATTGATGCAGATCAATCCTCATTTGAAATCACCACTACTGACGTTGCAGGTGGATCCGTTTTCCCAATGGCTTATCGCAGAATCTGTTTTTGCTTTTTTGAATTTGGCTTCACCATACAAAGTGTATCTGTAACCGGGACTAAAATCAGCCCTACAAAATGGTCCGTCAGTTTTGAAATGACCGCCTCAGATGGAGCACATACATTTGATCTGTCAGATCAAGGCACCTATAATCTGGCTGATTTTTAATTTACTCCCCCTGACTAAGCGAATAGCCCCGCTCACCATCAAAATCATAAAGATGCTCGGTTTTAATAAAGTCGAAGCCCATTTCTTGAATGGTACCAAGGAGGATTAAAATATCTTTGTTGTCTAAAGTAATTCCTTCTCTGGCACTGAACCTACAGCGCCAATGGTCTGAATTAAACGTTTCGGGCAGCCCATTCGGATAAACCAGGACCCCTCTATTTGAGATAACCTTCAAGTAAAGTTTATCATTACTAATAGTCTCCAAGGTTTTGCCCAAAGTTTCCGGATTTCGATCCTCCCCTTCCCAATCGATGAAGACATCTACACCTACAAGCTCCTTACGCTTTCTTGGCTGTTCTGAGAGTTTCACAGTAATATGCACATCCTCATTGTATTTGACCGCTCGAAGTTTAGCCGGCCTCTCGCCTAGTCTCGCAATCACAGCATCGGCAAATTCCTTAGTACCTACCAATTCATTGCTTCTCTGGGTCCTATAGATGTCTCGGGTGTGAATGCCATCTTCCAGGGTCTTGAGCCAGGCATTTTGAATTTTCTCAGCAATATCCGTTTTGCCAATTTCCACGAGCATCATCACAGCTCCATTTAGAAGGCCCGAAGGGTTAGCAATATTTTGTCCTGCAATTGAGGGAGCTGAACCGTGAATTGCTTCGAACATAGCATGGTTCATGCCCACGTTGGAAGAACCACCGAGTCCTACACTACCCGCAACTTCCGCAGCAATATCAGAGATAATGTCACCATATAGATTCAGGGTAACCACTACATCTAATGACTCCGGCCTCTGCGCAACCACTGCCGAACCAATATCAATAATCCAATGATCCGCTTCAATATCAGGATATTCGGTGGCCACCTCATTAAAAACCTTGTGGAAAAGCCCATCAGAGTGCTTCATGATATTGTCCTTGGTCATGCAAGTCACCTTACGTCTACCATAGGCCTTGGCATATTCAAAGGCATATCGAATAATCTTCTCGCTGCCAGGTCTTGAAATCAATTTGAGCGTTTGAACCACCTCATTGGTCTGCTGGTGCTCGATGCCCGCGTACAAATCCTCCTCATTCTCTCTCACAACCACAAGATCCATATGAGGGAAATGCGAAGCTACGTAAGGAGGATAGGCCCGTGTAGGTCTTACATTGGCAAACAGCCCTAACGACTTTCTAATAGTCACATTGAGGCTTTTAAAGCCTCCACCCTGCGGGGTTGTAATTGGAGCCTTTAAAAATATTTTGTTCGTTCGGATTTTCTCCCAGCTTTCAGCACTTATGCCTGACTCATGGCCAGCCTTATAAACCTTCTCGCCAATCTCAATAACGTCATATTCCAGTGCCGCTCCTGCGGCATCCAAAATCCTTAATGTGGCATCCATTATTTCAGGACCAATCCCATCTCCATACGCTACTGTAACCTTATTAATTGAAGTCATATTTGGCAGTTTTTCCCTCTACATTCGATTGGCGGCAAAGGTATTAAAGCAACGCTTTAATTAGTAATTAATAAGACAGTTTTATGAACATGATAGGGGTATCTCAGTCTTCGGCTTGACCATTGATCAGCCAAAGCCTTTGGGTATGGTATTATTTTCAGTTTCACGATGCACCCCGTATATTTGAGGCCTCACTCAATCTCAAAACTGTGTTTAAAAACCTGAAATTTGAAAATAAGGATGGCATTGCATACTTGACCATCAATCGACCGGATAAGCTAAATGCGTTAAACATTCAAACGGTAGAAGAAATCAAGAGCGCCTTCCATCTTGTTTATGACGACCCTGAAATTCATGGTGTTATTGTGACTGGTGCAGGCGAAAAAGCATTTGTTGCTGGAGCGGATATCTCAGAAATTGCAGAACTCACAGAATTGAACGGCCGGAAATTTGCGGAAAATGGTCATGAAATTTTCGGAATGATTGAGAATTGCCACAAACCGGTCATTGCCTTGATAAATGGCTTCGCGCTGGGTGGTGGTTGCGAACTGGCCATGGCTTGCCACATGCGCATTGCGCTAAGTAATGCCAAATTTGGTCAGCCAGAAGTAAACCTGGGCATCATTCCCGGCTACGGAGGAACCCAAAGACTCACTCAACTCATCGGAAAAAGCAAATCATTCGAACTGTCTATGACTGGCGATATGATAGACGCGCAAGAGGCTCAACGCCTGGGGCTGGTTAACTATGTATTTGAATCCGAAGAAGAAGCAGTGGCGAAATGCGAGAAAATTCTATCAAAAATTGCTTCAAAAGCACCTTTAGCGATTGGAATGGTAATAGATTGTATAAATGCCGTTTATAAGGAGGATGAAGACGGATACCAAACAGAAGCCAATAGCTTTGCCAATTGCTGTAAAACCAGTGATTTCAAAGAAGGTACAGCCGCTTTCCTCGAAAAAAGAAAACCAGAATTCAGGGGAGAGTGATCGAATGACTTTTTTGAAGTACGGTTTAAGATGTACGATTGATTACCTTCGATCAACTGAAATGCTAGAAACAACACTCAATAGGAAAGGCAAATTGGCTAATAAGAAATCATACCTCTCACCCCTGTTTTCGAGAACTCACCTTGATCAGCCCCAGCTCTTAATCCATGAGTGAAATAAAGAAACTGGCAGGGCACACTGCTTATTATGGCATAAGTAGCATCCTGGGAAGACTACTGAATTTCCTATTGTTGCCACTCTGGACATCACAGCTACCGGAGCACGAATATGGCTCTGTCACCTATCTCTACACCTTTACTGCCTTACTGAATATAGTCTATACCTACGGATTAGAAACCGGCTATTTTCGATTCAGTACCCGAGATAAGTCCACAGATGCCTATCACCAGACGAGTACTGCCATACTACTGACAAGCCTCGTTTTCTCCACGGCCATCTTTCTGATGGCAGGTTCCATTAGTGGAGTACTCGAGCATGGTGTCAAACCTGAGTACATTGCTTATTTGGCAATTATCCTTTTCATTGACGCAATAGTTGCTATTCCCTTTGCCAAACTGCGATTGGATGAACGTCCGGTTAAGTTTGTGCTCATAAGGTCTGCGGTAATTGTAATGACCGTAGTTCTCAATCTCCTGTTCTTATGGGTTTTCCCAGCAATTATGGAGGGTCGGTTTCTATCTGGTGCCCAGGGATTGGTGAATCGGGTGTATGACCCAAGCATTGGTATCGGTTACATTTTTATTGCCAATCTCATGGCTAACGCACTTTACCTACCCCTGCTGTGGAAAGAATTCCTATCGATCAGATTGCGTTTTGATTTCAAAGCACTCAAGCCTATCCTTGCCTATGCCGTACCCATTTCACTTATGGGACTGGCCGGCACATACAATGATCGTGGCTATGCCCTGATTATGCCTTATCTATCCGTGGATGATGCCGTTTCAGGTATGAGTGCCCTGGGAACCTTTGAAGGGGCCGTAAAGCTCAGTGTAATCATGATGCTTGGTGTCCAGGCTTTCCGATACGCAGGCGAGCCCTTCTTTTTCAGCCATGCTGAGAACAAGGAAGCACCCGCCCTTTTTGCAAGAATTCTACACTACTTTGTCATTTTCAGTCTGGTTGTTATGGTTGGAGTTGCCATCAATATCGACCTGATATCTGAAATTTTTCTAAGACGCCCAGGCTATAAGGAGGCCTTACACGTGCTTCCCATATTACTGTTGGCCAAGCTCTTTTATGGGGTTTATATCAATATAAGTGTCTGGTTCAAAATTAAGGACAAGACCATCTTTGGCACCTATTTCGCCAGTATAGGAGCCATAGTTACCACGGTCGGAAATTTTGCGCTTATACCGCTTATTGGTTACTGGGGATCCGCATTTACCTCGTTGGCTTGCTATGTGGTAATGACCCTGCTTTGTTATAACAAGGGACTGAAATACTTCAAAGTACCCTATAAATTCAAACCCTTGTTTGGTTACCTGGTACTGGCATTGGCTTTTATCTATGGTGGAAGCCTGATTGAAATTTCAAATAATTGGCTGAATTATGGTATCAATTTGTTGATAACCCTCGTTTTTGTGGTGTTAATGTATCTTTTTGAGGGAAGAAAAGTTAAATATAAGCCCGCCAAAGCTACCGATTGAATAAAAATTCGTAAACTCATCACATTGAATAAACTTGTCAATCCTAAAATGCGTTGACAATCTTCAGGTCACCATATGCGATTTAAGTCCAACATAGCTACACTTCTAATACTAGGCTGCCTGCTGTGCGGTATTTCAGTGGATGCATTCGCGCAGAAAAAGAAAAAAGACAAAAAGAAGGAACAGGATAAGGAGGTTACCAAACACGAAAGGGCAAATGCCGAGTATCTGCTCATCGATGCTCAAAAGTATTTTTTACTTGAAGACTATAAAAAGGCACAGGCATTTCTGGAACAATCCTTAGATGTTGATCCAAAAAATCATGCGGCACACTTCAAGCTGGCTGAAATTCATTTCACTACTTCAGAAACCGATAAGGGTTTAGATGCTATCACCGCAGCATTGAATTTGGTTAAGGATAATAAATATTACTACCTGTTGGCGGCTCAGCTGTATAAACAAAAAAATGACTTTGCGTCAGCTGCTCTGGCCTATGAGCAAATGATTGAGAACACAGACGACTACCATGATTACCTGCTGGATCTGTCAGATGTATATGTAACTCTCGGTCAGCATAAAAAAGCAATAGCCACAATTGAGACATTGGAACAAAGGTTTGGCTCCAACGGGCGCTTTGCCTTGCAAAAGGTAAGTCTGTTTTTATCAGCAGACATGAACAAAGAAGCCATTGATCTGGTCAAAGACTTAATTGATTCCGGAACGGATGATGAAGAGTTTGTATTAGAATATGCCAATTTGGTTTCAAGTTATCGATCAGTTCAGGAGGCCATCGATTTTCTGGAAACAAGAGAGCGCACTGGCAAGCAAGATTTATTTTTGATTCAACTGTATCTTGACATTAATCAAGGAGAAAAGGCGAAAGAACTTATGCTCAATGCATTTTCAAGTCCGCTGGTTGATGTCGAAAACAAATTAGTAATGATTAATGATTTGCTTGAACAACCGGATCTCGAACAGAATCAAGCCTTGTTTATTTCTCTTCAAAACACATTGGAAGAGCAATACCCAAATAACCCTCAGGTACTGGAAATGAGCGGTCGGGTCTATTTAGAGCTTTCAGAAGTAAGTGGCGAATCCAGAGAAGATTATCAGAAAAAAGCCATTGAGAGATTTATTCAAGTCAAGGATTTGAACCCCTCCGATTTTCAAGTCTGGACCAGAATACTGACGGCTGAATATGATTCAAAAAACTGGAACCAGCTATTGGAACATAGCAACGAAGCACTAGACTTATACCCTAACCAGGGTTTATTCTATTTTCATAACGGAGCAGCCAATCTTGAAACGGCCAACCACGATGATGCTATTGACGCACTCAAGCAGGGAGCCAAGTTATCGCTCAGCAATTCACTCTTAAAAAGTAGAATTCTAAGCAAGGAGGCTGAGGTCTTATTAAGCCAGGAAGATATTGACGAGGCGATTAAAAAATTCGAGCAGGCGCTTTCTGAACAAAATACTCATCCCGAAGTTTTAAATACCTACAGTTTCCAATTAGCTTTGCGGAAAATTGATTTGGCAAAAGCCCTTGACCTTTCGAAACATTTGATCGGTTTCGATCGATCTTCTCTCGATTACGCATTTACCAGGGGATTTGTGCTTTTTGAGGCCGAACAGTTTGCAGAGGCAAAACAGATGCTCGAGAGTGTATTAGAGGAGAATGGCACGGGAGCTGGTGGACCATTGCTTGAATTGTATGGAGACATATTATTTAAGCTCAATATGGTTGATGAAGCCCTAACACAGTGGCAAAAAGCAAAATCGGTTGGCGGAACGTCAGATAAGATTGATCAAAAAATTGAGACCAAACAATACAATTAATAAAGTAGGGCTGCTGCTACTGCTTTGCTCTTTCTTTTTGATACAGGGCTGTAACAAAAAGTTTCTCGGCTTCTCCTTCAGCAATAAAGATGAGCTCAAAGTGAATTCCTTTGAGTTTGAGTACTTCTCTTCCAAAACCAAATTCAAGTTCAAGGACGGGGATAACAAAGTAAAAGCAACTGCGAACATTCGGATCAAAAAAGACAGTATTATCTGGATGTCGCTCACCCCCGGTATTGGAATAGAGGCTGCCAGAGCCAGAATTACCCAAGATTCATTGATTCTGATAGACAGGGTGAACAAGCAAGTGATAAGGTTCAGCTTTGAAACACTTAGTAAAACATTCAATTTTGATCTGGACTATCAATTGTTGCAGTCTGTTATTATGGGTGAATTGCCCATGGCTAGATCATCCCAGGATATGGTTGACAAGCAGGCCAATCACTTTTTAGTCACTCAGAACCGCGATGATCTGAGAATTATGAACACCATCGGTCTGAAAACACGCAAACTGGAAGAACTAAGGGCTGTTTCTGTAACAACTACTAACGCGCTGGAATTGAAATATTCGGATTTTAAGCTGGTGGATGAATACGCTTTTGCCCATAAAGCGTTATTAGTTTTGAATTACATTAAAGAAGCCCAAAACAGATCAACAACCATTGATTTTGAGCACAATAAGACACAAATTGAGAAAAAACCTCTTAAATTTCCGTTTAATATCCCTAAGCGATATGAGCGCAATAATTAGAAGAACACTTTTTTCTACTCTCCTAATTCTTCTTATAGGCCTTACTGTCTCCGCTCAAAACGAAAAAGCATCTTTAGAATCCCAGAAAAGAGAGCTTCAGAAAAAAATACAAGAAACCCAACGCATCCTTTCACAAACCTCCAGTCAAAAAACCACAAGCCTGGGCAGGTTGAGTGCCTTGAACAACCAAATCAGAACACGTAGCTCTCTTATCAATGCAATTAAAAGTGAGGTGTCATTGCTTGATGATGACATTGAAGAAAATCAGGACATTATCAATTCCATGGAGAGAGATTTACAGCTCCTTAAGGATGAGTATGCTGCCATGATCTACGCATCTCAAAAATCGGGTAAAGGATTTAGTGAACTCACCTTTCTGTTTGCCTCCAGTACATTCAATCAGTTGTTTATGCGCACCAAATATTTGAAGCAATATTCGGAAGCCAGAAAAAAACAAGCTGAGCAGATTAAGATAGTTCAGGTCAATCTACAGGTTCAGAATGATGAAATAGAAAACCAAAAGTCATCAAAACAGGCCTTGCTTGATGATGAGCTGACGGAGAATAAAAAGCTTGAAAACTTGAAGGGAGAGCAAAGAAGCCTGGTAAGGAGGTTAACGCAAGAAGAGTCCCGCATTAAAAAACAACTGGATAAACAAAGAGAAGCTGAAAGAGAACTTACATCCAGAATTGACGCCATTATAGAAGCGGAAAGAAGGGCTGCCGCTCTTTCTTCTGTAGATATGTCTGCACTTAGCGAAGCCTTTGCCCAGGAGAAAGGAAGCTTGCCCTGGCCGGTTTCTGAAGGTTTCGTGTCCTCCAAATTTGGTACGCATCGACACCCAACCTTGAAGAGAGTCACCATCAAAAATGAGGGTATCGATATTCAAACCTCAGAAAATGCAGCGGTCCGGGCCGTGTTCCCTGGAAAGGTGATAAGCATAATGTCCATTGCTGGATTAGGCAACACCGTTATCATACAGCATGGGGATTACTGGACAGCATACTCTAAGCTAAAAACGGTTTATGTCAAGGCCAATGATGAAGTCCAGTCTTTGCAAGAGCTTGGTCAAGTACTCACAGATAGTGAAAATATCTCAGCGGTCAAATTCAGGATTCACGATCCAAAAGGAAGCGTTAATCCGGAAACCTGGCTTCAGAATAAGTGATTGATTAAACAAAATCTTTAACTTTTCGTCTAAACTCATACGGAATCATTAATGAATTCATTTGACCGACATTGACAGAAATTGTCTATCTTTGGGTTGATTCCAAGAAACAGAAGAAATTATGGAGACGATTTTAGCAATAGGAATGCCAGGTGGCCCGGAAATGATTTTTATAGTTCTAATCATTTTGCTTCTTTTTGGGGCTAAGAAAATTCCTGATTTAGCAAGAGGTTTTGGAAAAGGCATTCGCGAATTTAAAGATGCCACCAAAGAAATTAAGAAAGAAGTTGACGAGGCTGGAGACGAGGTTAAGAAGTCGTAGTCTGCGAAAACACTTATAAAAATGCTTTTTTTGAATGCATTGAATTTTTTAGATTCAATGCATTTTTATTTATACAAAACCACATTCAAACGCGTTACGTTTAATGTGCAATACCAATTCAATTATGAAATGGTATGCTATCGATGTCAACAATCGATCAGCCTATAACAATTTTAACCTACCACAAATAAGGGGATGTACATCCAAATCGTAAAATCTTTGACTTACGGTTTTTTACCAATTAAAAGTTTTTGCAATTTCAGGTAATTAAAAATGATCAGGGCACTCAGACTAAATATGAAAACGGGTTTATTCCTATTCGCCATTCTTCTTGTCTTCCAGACTAATGCGCAAAACCCTTCTGATATTACTCTGGAAAAGAAAAAACCCACTTACGACTACGCCCCGGACTTTTCTTACAAAGAACTTGAAAGGAGATATAATAAGCTTGACAAGCAAATAGACATTGCTTTTAATGAGCGGGTCAAAGCATTTATTAACTATTTCACTGTTCGCGAGCGCAACTACACCCGCGAAATGATAAGGAGACAAGAGGTCTATCTACCTCTATTTGAAAAATACCTCAAGAAATATGGTTTACCAACAGAGTTAAAATACTTGCCAATTATTGAAGCAGGCCTCAATCCTAAGGCGGTTTCTGGCCCACGGGCTGTAGGCCTTTGGCAGTTCATGTCTCCTACCGCAAGAGAACAAGGCTTAAAAATCGATTGGTACATTGATGAGCGGATGGATCCTGAAAAGTCTACAGAAGCAGCCTGTAAATACATCAAATGGTTATATGGCGTTTTCAAGGATTGGAAAATGACTCTAGCAGCCTATAATAGTGGTATTGGCAATGTCAAAAGAGCCATGAGACGATCAGGAAATAAAAAGGACTTCTGGGATGTTTATCGCTATTTACCCAGAGAAACCAGATCTTACGTACCACAATTTGCAGCCATAATGTATGCCATGGAGTATGCTGATGAGCATAATTTATTTGTAGAGGAGCAGGAGTATCCCATTCCCTATGACATTGTTAAAACCAATCAGTTTGTTTACCTAAAGGCTTTTGCAGAAGAAAGTGGTATGAGTCTGGAAGATTTGAAGAAGCTCAATCCGGGGATCAAAAAAGGGGCAATTCCGGCTTCCGCCAAAAATTTTGAATTGAGAGTGCCCAAGGCAACGATTGAACAGTTCAATGAACGCTCAACACAAATTCTGGCTAAAGCAGAAGCTGGCAAAACTGAGTTCGAGAAAATGGCTAAGAATATGCCAGGTAGCACCTTCGGTAGGGAAAAAGTGACCTATAGAGTCAGACGAGGTGACGTGTTGGGCACCATTGCTCAGAAACACAAAGTACGCCTGACAGATTTGAAGTCATGGAATAACATCAAGGGATCTATGATTAGAGTAGGTCAGAGATTAACAATTTGGTCCGGTCCAAATTTTTATGAAGACTCTGGGAACAGAGGTCGGGTTGTATTAAATCAACCCATTCCCAATTCCAAAACACACATCGTCCAATCCGGTGACACACTTTGGGACATCTCCAGAATGTACAATGGACTTACAATTCAGAAAATCAAGCAGTTAAACAATCTAAAATCCGATAGATTGAAGCCTGGCACCTCTCTGAAAATTGGATAAACCTCTTGTCAACTAAAGTTTTAGTAGATTTCTCTTGCGAATCATTTCAAAATTATTTTCCTTGAAAAAAGGATTCTAACCCACACGATTATGAGTAAGAAATTTGTCTTTTCTATTTTCATCTCTCTTTGCCTTTTCGGATGCAACTTGGAGACCAAAGAAGAACAGTCTGAAAATGCCGGCATGCTGCCAGAGGCTTCAGGAGAATATGGTGAGATAGTCATTCTTGTCAATAAAGATAAGTGGGACGGTGAACTAGGCATTGCCTTGAAAGAGGTATTCCACGCCAGTGTACCAGGTTTGACAAGGACAGAACCTTACTTTACAACAAGAATTATCGAGCCCTTCCAGTTCAATAGAATTTTCAAACTAGCCAAAAACATAGTGTACGTCACTTCATTCGAAGGAAACCAACCGGCAGATAAGTGGTTGCAGAACACTTTTAATGAAGAATCAAAACAAATGGTATTGAATGACCCAGATCAATTCATGAGAACTCAGAATGACCAGTTTGCTCGCAGACAGAAGGTTTTACACCTATTCGGAAAAGATGATGCCACACTAATGGAGAACCTTTCTAAGAATAAAGCAATCATTCAGAACTACTTCAACATTGCCGAGAAAGAAAGGTTGGCAAAAGACCTCAGAACCTCTACCGCAACTAAAAAAATCTCAGAGCGATTGAAAAAGAAGTTTGGCTTTAACGTTAAAATTCCTGCAGGATATGAACTCGCATTGCTCGAGGATGACTTTACATGGGTACGTTTCTTACCTGGTGTAGGGCCCAGCAAAAACCTGGTGGTTTATTTCAAACCTTATGAGTCCAAGGATGAATTTAAACACGAGAACATTGTCAAGTTGAGAAACGAAATAGGGAAAAACTACATTTTCGGTGATCCTGAAAATCCCGAGTCCTTCATGACCACTGAAGAAAAATTCGTTCCTATATCTCAACGTGACATCAGCTTTGACGGAAAATATACAGTCGAAACGAAAGGCGCATGGAAGACCAACAACTATTCGGTTGGAGGTACATTTGTGAGCTACACTTTTGTTGATGAAGTCTCCAACCGACTTTACTATATCGAAGGTTTCGTCATTCACCCGAATGAAGAACACCGCGAATTAATCAGAGAAATGGAGTCGATTTTGACCACCTTCAGAGCTGAGAAAACACAAAGCACGGCTAGCCTATTTTAACACTCAAAAACCTGTCATAGCATTTCATCATTGATTTGGTATCATTCCGCTAAATCTTCTTAATTTTAAGCGAGAGCAAGAACGCTTGCTTTTTCTTTAACCTGAGTAGATTTACTAATGATTGCTTTCATCCGAGGACGCCTCGTCCAAAAAGACCCCACTTTCGTGATTATCGATATACAGGGAGTGGGTTATGAGATCAAAATCTCATTAAATACTTTCTCAAAAATTAAGGATGAAGAGCAGTGCAAATTGCACACCTATTTACACATCAAAGAGGATGCGCATACCCTCTTCGGTTTTGCTGAAGAGCGCGAAAAAGCGCTGTTTATGCACTTAATTTCTATTTCAGGAGTCGGCCCATCAACAGGTCTTATGGTGCTCTCATCACTATCTCCTGAGGAGGTAGAACAAGCCATCTTAGGTGAGGACGTTGCCACAATCCAGAGGGTGAAAGGCATAGGAGGAAAGACCGCTCAAAGGATCATTCTTGAGCTGAAAGATAAAATTGGTAAAGACTCACATGGGGGCATGGATACAATTATTTCGTCTGGACCAAAAAATTCTATAAGAAATGAGGCATTGAGTGCGTTGATTACTTTAGGTATTAACAAAGCTGCAGCCCAGAAGAGTATTGATAAAATTTTGAAAGATTCAGACGAGCATATAAAGCTGGAAGAATTGATCAAATTAGCATTGAAATCGGCCTAAGACAGCACAGCTCACATTGATTACCCGCTATAAGCATATAATACTCTTTACTGTAATTGCATTTTTTGGACTTACAGTAAAAGTTGCGGCCACTCCATTTTTCCAGCAGAGTCAAGATACCACCCAAACAAGGACTGACACCACAAAATATGTCAAGTCTCCTTATCCAATATTTAATTTAAAATATCGCTTCGGAGATCCATTTTCAAACAGGGTGCCCAGGTCTCCGCTGCTATTTGGTACTCCAAAATTTCTGAACCGAAATTTTCTACTTGATACGGCCAGAAACATGAGCATCTCAGATCAGCTGGGAAGCACGCTTTTCAAAGCACCTGTGAGTCTACCCTTTCTGGAGTTCAGCAAATTCCGAGAAAGAGAGGACACCAGGAACTTTCAACGAGAGAAATCGGCTGCGCTGGATGGTGAGAGTGCTGTGACCAATAGAGGCCAGCTTATCCCTCCTATTGCATTAAGTCCCTTCTTTGACAGACTTTTTGGAGGGGATCAGATTCTCATAACCACCAACGGCTTTGTTCAGCTGGATTTCGGAGGGCGGTTTCAGCGAATAGACAATCCTGCCGTACCTATCAGACAACAAAGGAATGGAGGCTTCGAATTTGACCAGAAAATCAACATGAGCTTGCAAGGTTCCATCGGTCAAAAGCTACAACTGAATGCCAATTTCGATAACAACAGTTCTTTTGACTTTGAAAATACCCTCAAGGTGGATTATACCGGATTGGAATCTGACATTATCAAATCTGTGGAGATGGGTAATGTGAGCATGCCTGTAGCCAACAGCCTGATTTCCGGTGCACAGAACCTATTTGGTTTTAAAACCCAAATGCAATTCGGAAAGCTCTTTGTTACAGCGCTGGCCTCGACCCAGCGTGGTCAGACAGAGTCGCTCGAAATCGAAGGGGGCGTTCAACGCAATGAATTTGAAATCAGGGCCTCTGACTATGACGAAAACAGACATTACTTCCTTGGCCATTTCTTCCGCCAGAACTACGAGAACTGGTTAAGAAGTATTCCGCAGGTAATTTCAGGCTTAGACATCTCAAGAGTGGAGGTTTATGTATTGAACAGGTCGAATAATACACAGACCTTAAGAAATTTTGCTGGCTTCATGGATTTGGGTGAGGGCGATGTCATATTCCAGCAAGGCAATCCGAACGTTGGTGGAGCGACTCCGGGTAGCCCAACCAGCAACGATGCCAATAATCTTTTTTCCAACCTAGAGGCGGATCCACGGCTTAGACAAGCCGATCAGGTAAGCGGAGTACTGGAGTCTAGTTTTGGTTTTGAGAAGGCTCAGGATTTTGAACGTGTTACCGGTGCCAGAAAATTGGACCCAAGCGAATATACTTTTAACAAACAACTGGGTTTTGTCTCTCTAAGTCGGCAGCTTCAAAATGATGAAGTATTGGCCGTGGCATTCGAGTATAATTACCTGGGCAGACGATATAAAGTGGGAGAGCTCACTGAAGACTATCAAACTCGCTCTGAAGATGAAGTGATCTTCCTCAAGTTGCTTAGGCCAAGTAAAATCAATACGCGCGTTCCCACCTGGGATCTGATGATGAAGAACATCTATGACCTGAATGCCTCTCAAATAGAGCAGCAAGGGTTTCAGCTTCGGGTAATTTATAGGGACGATGATTCAGGTTTGGATAACCCAAGCCTTCATGAAGGAGAGCACACCAAGGACATTCCGCTCATAGAAATAATGGGACTGGATAAGCTCAATCAAAATAACGACCCTCAAAAAGATGGCAATTTCGATTATGTGGAAGATGTTACCATCAATCCCAACAGAGGCTACATGATCTTCCCTTTTCTTGAACCCTTTGGTGAGCAACTCCGAAAGCAGTTTACCCCTGCAGAAACATTTCTAAGAGATAAATATGTTTTTGACACGCTCTATGCCACCACACGCGCAGATGCACAACTCATTTCCAGGTTAAATAAATTCTATATCAAGGGAAGTTTTCAAGCAGGCTCTTCAAGTGAAATCAATTTGAACGCCTTCCAAATTGCTCAGGGAAGCGTGCAAGTTTACGCGGGCAATACGCCACTTCAGGAAGGCCCGGATTTTACCGTTGATTACTCAGTGGGCCGGGTGAACATCATCAACCCATCCATTCTCAATTCAGGTAAAAAGATAAGAGTATCCTATGAAAAAGCAGACCTATTCAACTTCCAGTCGCGTAGTTTAATCGGAACCAGGTTCGACTATATCTACAATGACAAAATCAACATTGGGGCTACGTTGCTCCATTTGAATGAACGTCCGTTGGTTACAAGAGTCGGTATTGGAAATGAACCTGTAAGCAACACGATATGGGGTGTTGATCTCAACTATAGCAATGATTCCAGACTCCTCACCAAATGGGTGGACGCCCTCCCCTTCATCGATACCAAAGCACCTTCCACAGTTACCTTTTCTGGTGAATTTGCTCAACTATCACCGGGAACATCTAACAAGGTGCAAGGCGTTGGCACTTCTTACATTGACGATTTTGAAGCCACGGTAACCCCTTTCAGCCTGGGTAACCCCTTGAGCTGGAAATTGGGAGCCACTCCAAAAACGAATGACAATAGATTCGACCAGAGCAACTTAACAGGGGACAGGCTTGGGGTGAATAACAAGAGGGCTAAAATAGCCTGGTACTCGATTGATAATGTTTTTTACAGAACCAACTCAAGGGCGAAACCAGCGAATATTACAGAAGATGATCTTGACAATCATTATACCAGATCTGTTGGGCAAACAGAGGTCATTAAACGTGACAGGCAGGTCATTGCCATTAATGAACCTGCCTTCGACATCGCCTATTTTCCATCGGAACGGGGAATGTACAACTACAACACCAACCTGAATTCGGATGGTACCCTGCCCGATCCAAAGTCCAACTTTGGATCCATCACAAGGGCCATAACCAATGAAGTTGATTTTGATAAAACGAACGTGGAATATATTGAGATGTGGGTCATGGATCCATTCATCAATAGCACAAACGGAACCCCTGGTAACCCGAATGGACTTATAGTCGATGGTTCAGCCAACCCTGTGGCCAATACTACCGGGGGCAAGCTTATTTTCAATTTGGGTAGTATCTCAGAAGACATCATGGTGGACGAGCGTCATGCTTTTGAACAAGGATTACCAGCTGATGGCTCTACTGATGCCAATGACGTTGTCGAAAATGAATGGGGCCGAGTGACCCGACAGCCCTATTTAAATCCGGCTTTCGACAACCAGGCCAACGCAAGAGCTAACCAGGATGTGGGACTTGATGGACTGAAAAGTGCAGATGAACTAACCTTCTTCACTAATTACATCAATAGCTTGAATTTGAGTGCCGCTGCCAGGGAGCGAATTCTGGCAGATCCATCCGGGGATAACTTCAGGTATTACCTCAATGAGGAGTTGGATGCTGCGGATGCCAAAATACTGGAGCGCTACAAGAATTTCAATGGTATGGAAGGCAACAGCCCTGTACTCACAAACAATAACCAATTGTTTACCCCTTCCGCAACTAATTTACCAGATAATGAAGACCTTAACCGGGATAACACGCTGGCTGATTTAGAAGAATATTATGAGTACCAAATCGACTTGAAACCAGGCCAGATGGAAGTTGGAAGAAACAACATCGTAGACAAGGTCACCAATGATGATATTAATGGAGACAGAGTAAGCTGGTATCTGTTCAGGATTCCGGTGAGAAAGCCTGACAATATTCAGGGTAATATCAATGGATTTAAATCCATCCGATATATGCGGATGTATCTTACTGAATTTGAGCAACCAGTGGTATTAAGGTTTGTGAACTTAAGATTAGTGGGTAGTCAGTGGAGAACATTTCCAGAAAGCCTTTTTGAAAAAGGTCTTTTTGAGGTTCCTGAGCCTTCTGACCCGAACTTTACGGTATCCGTTGTAGGCATCGAGGAAAATAGCCAGGGCAGTGAAGGCAGGCCTCCTTACTTTGTGCCTCCCGGAATCATCAGAGACAGAGACAATACTTCCACCGTTGAGAGAAGAAGAAACGAGCAGTCACTCCAACTATGTGTTGAAGATTTAATTGATCGGGATGCGAGGGCCGTGTTCAAAAACGTGGGCCAGGATTTTGTCAACTATGGCCGTATTAAGATGTTCCTGCACGCTGACAGTCCTGATGATTTGGATCCAGGTGAAGTCACCGCATTCCTTCGAGTAGGCACCGATTTTACAGAGAACTACTACGAGATTGAGGTCCCACTTACCATGTCTCCTGTCGGGGCCAACTCGGCACGCGATATCTGGCCAGAAGAAAATGAAATTGACTTGGCCTTCAGTGAACTTTATCAGTTAAAATCAGCTCGGAACAGAACCAATACCAATATCAGCTTGCCCTTTAGCCAACAGGTCGGCAGATATAACCTGACGGTGGTCGGAAGGCCGGATTTAAGTACCGTGCAAACCCTAATGATTGGTATTCGAAACCCAAGTTCACCAGATCAACAGTCCAAAACAGTTTGTATTTGGGCCAATGAGCTTCGCGTAACCGACTTCGATTCAAAATCGGGTTGGGCAGCCAACGCGAGACTTGATGCACAACTGGCCGATCTCGGAAATATATCAGCATCAATTCGACACTCTTCAATTGGTTTCGGAGGTATCTCCGATAAAATCTCTGACAGAAACAGAGAACGCACCACGCAATACGACATTTCAACCGGGCTTAAATTAGACAAGTTTTTCCCTGAACGCTGGGGTCTGGAGTTGCCCGTCTTTTTCAGTTTTGAAAACTCCAGGGCTGTTCCTCAATTTGATCCGCTTGACCCTGACCTTCCCCTGGATGATGTACTTAATGCAATTGAAGATCCGGTTGCGCGCGAAGACTATAGAAGCAAAGTCATAGATCAATCAAGTCGCAGGAGCTTTAATTTCTCGAATATTCGTAAACGCAGAACAAACACTACTAAGGCACCAACTCCTATAGATATAGAAAATTTCAGTTTTACTTATGCCTATAATGAAGTCACCAGAAGTAACATCAATACGGCCTCATACGACTTTAAAAATTACAGGGGAGCTGTCAATTATGCTTTCCAGCCTAAGGAGATGTTTATTGAGCCATTTAAAAATGCGAAATGGTTGGATTCACCTTTTCTCAAGTTGATTAAAGACATCAATTTTAACCCTATCCCGAATTCCATTGTGATCAATGGTAATGTCAACAGGAATTTCTTAAAAACGCAGCTACGAAATTCGGACCTCACCACTGAAGGAATAGACCCTTATTTCGAAAAGTCTTTCTTATTTGATAGAAGTTATGCTGTGAACTGGAACCTCACCAGAGCCTTGACAATTGACTACAGGGCCAATGCGCAGGCCATTATTGACGAACCCGAGGGCGATTTAGATACAGAAGTTAAAAAAGATTCTGTCCGTTCGAATTTTTGGAGAATGGGTAGAATCAGGGATTTTGGGCAGTCAATTGATGTGAACTATACCCTCCCATTTGACAAAATTCCAATCACCGACTGGATCAATGCAGACCTTACCTATTCGGCCAATTTTGGCTGGAAGGCAGGAGCCATTGGACAGGCCGATTCACTTGGCCATGTAATCAATAACAACCGTCAAGTGACCCTGACAGGCAAAGTTGATCTGGTCAAGCTCTATAATAAGATTGGGGTGCTAAAGAAAATAAATACACCTACCCGAAACAGAACCAGAGCCCGTCCCACTGCCCGAGCAGCAAATGATACTACAGAAGTCAAAAAAACCATAGAAGACAGAAAGTTGCTTAAAGGGATAATGAGAGCCTTGATGTCAGTGAGAAACATCACATTCAATTATGATGTTTCTCAGGGCACTCTGCTTCCTGGCTACAGCCAGAATGTTTTCCTGTTCGGACTGGATCGTGACTTCTCCAACCCGAGCCTGGGCTTTGTGTTTGGTAGCCAGGATCCGAACATTCGGCATAGAATTGCAGAAAACAACCTCTTTGCGACCAGTTCTTTCCTAACTACACCCTTTGCTCAAGACAAGAACACCACCTTCACGTACTCAGCGGCCGTAGAACCTTTTACTGACTTCAGGCTTACTGTCACGGGCAGAAAGTCACATTCTCAGAATTATCAGGAAATATTCAGGCGGGAAACTAGTGATCCAGGTAGTACCACTATAAGCGTTAACCCAAATCGGTCAGGTAGCTATGGCATTTCATTTTTTATGATGAAAACGGCCTTCACAAAAGATGCCGGCAACGAATCTTCACTGTTCAGAAATTTTGAGCAATTCAGAACAAACGTTAAAAACAGATTGGATGGCATCAACGATGCTGGCACATACGACATTAATGCACAGGAAGTCACCATACCGGCCTTTATAGCTGCCTATACGGGTAATTCTCCGGACGAAGTTAAGCTTACCGCCTTTCCCAAAATCCCAATTCCGAACTGGAGCCTCAGGTATGGAGGTCTAACCAAGGTACCATCACTCGCCAAAATCTTTTCAACCATTAGCGTCAATCATTCTTATTCAAGCCGGTTTGATGTGAGTAATTATGCCAATTCATTGCTTTATAGCAACGACATAACCCGCGACAACAACATTTTCACACTTGACAATAATATCTCCAGTTCGCCATTGGCCTCCCAGTTCAATGATGCCGGCAGCCTGGTACCCGTTTACATTGCTCAGCAGGTGGTATTATCAGAAAGGTTCTCACCCTTGATCGGCATTACAGTTAGAACTAAGAGCAATTGGGACTTCTCGATAGATTACTCCCAAGAGAGAAATATTGCACTGAACCTTTCCAATGTTCAGGTAACCGCGCAGTCAGCCAAAGACCTTGATATCAAAATCGGCTTTGCAAAATCCGGGGTCCAGATTCCATTTAGAATTAATGGACGAAAGGAGAAATTACCGAACGAGCTCCGTTTCAACATGGGTTTGGTAATACGCGACAGTAAAACCGTACAGCACAGAATAGGTGAAAACAGCACGATAACGGATGGGATAATGATCTTCAGGCTTAGTCCGACAATCGACTACAGCGTCAGCGAAAAGCTTCAGATTAGCTTCTATTTTGAACGGAATGTGAACGAACCACGCGTGTCTACCAGCTTCTTAAATGCACGAACGGCCTTTGGCGGAAGAATCCGTTTTAGTTTGTCTCAATAATTTCATGAAAATTGAATAAAGAGTGTATTTTTGGCTGACAATTGAAGAATACCTATGAACATACCAGAAAATTTAAGCTACACTGAAGATCACGAATGGGTCTCATTTGACGGGGATACGGCCACTGTCGGAGTCACAGATTTCGCTCAGGGCGAACTTGGCGATATTGTTTATGTTGAAATTGAAACCGAAGGTGAGACCATTGAGTCAGGCGAAGTGTTTGGCACAGTAGAAGCTGTGAAAACGGTTTCAGATTTGTTTATGCCATTGAGTGGAGAAGTTGCTGAGTTCAATCAGGCATTGGAAGATTCCCCAGAGAAAGTCAATGAAGACCCTTATGGTGATGGCTGGATGATCAAAATAAAACTCGCTGATGCATCTAATAGAGATGGATTGATGGATGCTACCGCCTACAAAGTGCACATTGGTGCCTAAGGGAGGAAAGGACTACTCCTTTTTTAAGTACAACATAGCAGGCCTGACGTGGATGGTATTGTTAGCATTCTTAATGCTTTCACCATCCGATAGTTTCCCGGATTCAAAGCTATTGTCCTTTGACAAACTGGGCCATTTGGGCGTTTTTGCCATATTATTCCTGCTGCTTGTGGTTGCTTTCACAAAACAAAAGCAATACGCCTTCTTTAAAAATAAAGCCAGGAATCTGGCGTTAACTATAAGTATAGTTTATGCTACTCTCCTGGAATTCCTGCAAAAATTTGCGGAAGGGAGAGCCTTCGATTGGTTGGATATTGTAGCCAATATTTCAGGTGTGGTCATGGGTCTGATATTTTTTTTCGTTTTTAGTAAAAAATTGTTTGGGATTCATAAACTAATACTATAGTTTTAATGTCTAACTGTAAACTAAATTATGGAAGCTAAGAAGACTCCGGAAGCAGATCTTAATAAGAAGGCATCTTTATTCCTTGCCATTGGACTGCTGGTAAGCTTAGGCCTCACTCTTGTAGCCTTTGAGTGGAAAAAATCAGACGAAGGTGAACTGATGGATTTGGGAATGGCCAATGACGATTTCGAAGAATTAACCGAAATTCCTCCTACGGAGCAGCCACCACCACCACCACCAAAAATTCAGCAACCTCAAATTATTGAAATCCCTGATGAAGAAGAACTCGAGGAGGAACTCGAAATCGATCTTGATGTGGAAATCACAGAAGAAACTGAGGTAGAAGAGATTGTTTTTGAAGAAGAACCGGAAGAAGAAGTAGCTGAGACAATCTTTATGGTTGTGGAAGAATCAGCAGCTTTTCCAGGTGGACAAGGAGAATGGGGAAAGTTTCTTAACAAAAACCTTAAGTATCCGCGTCAAGCTACCCGAATGGGTATTGAAGGAAGAGTTTTCCTATCATTTGTAGTTGACCAACAAGGCGTACTTTCAGATATCCAGGTGATTAGAGGAATTGGCGGTGGATGTGATGAAGAAGCCATAAGAGTGCTTAAGAAATCACCGAAATGGGCTCCAGGTAGACAAAGAGGAAGAGCAGTAAAATCTAGAATGTCTATTCAGATTTTATTCAGACTAAAATAAAAAAATAAAGAGCTCATATTTTTTGTGAGCTTTTTGTTTGAATTGTATAACTAGTTTTTTAGTTTTAAAACTAACGAATTAATTAAAGCTTATGGAAACTAAGAAAAAACCTGAAGCAGACTTTAGAAAGCAAAGACCGGCCTTTCTGTTTTTTGGACTGCTTGTAAGCCTCTCTATGGCGTTCATGGCATTTGAATGGAAGCAAGACATTACGGAGACAGACCTCAGTCAGTTTGAACAGCCAAATCCCTTTGATGAGTATGAACCACCGCCAACTGTTATTAATCCTCCACCGCCTCCACCACCACCAAAGCCTGTGGTAATTATTGAAACAATTGAGGAGCCACTTGAAAAACCGGATTTAACCAAGTTGCTTCCTGAGTTTGAGCCAGATACTTCAATTCCAAATTTTGTTCCGGATCCGATGCCGGTTGAGCCAGACCCACAGCTACCTTTCATAGTAGCTGAGACTGCTGCCAGCTTTGTTGGTGGGAATGCTGCTTGGGGGAAGTTCTTAAGGAAGAATCTAAAGTACCCGAAAAAGGCTCGAAAAATCAGTATAGAAGGCAGGGTCTTTCTCAAATTCCAGGTAGACGTGGACGGTTCCATCTCGGACATTGAGGTAATCCGCGGTATTGGAGGAGGCTGTGATGAAGAAGCGGTAAGGGTCTTAAAAAAGTCTCCGAAATGGAATCCAGGCCTACAGCGCGGAAGAGCCGTGAAGTCCCGAATGAGCCTTATGGTTTTATTTAGACTCAAGTAGCCATTAGCTTTTTATTTCACTCAATTAACTAAGAAAATAGTTCAATTAACCAAAAGTAACGCATTATGGAAAACAAGAAACATCCCGAAGCCGACATAGGAAAGAAACGCCCAGCCCTTCTCTTGCTCGGTCTGATCATCAGTCTGTCATTAACGTTTATGGCATTTGAATGGAAAAACTATGGAACAGGTGAATTAGTAGATTTAGGAACCATCGATGATCCTTTCGAAGAGGTCATAGACATTCCCATTACTGAAATCATCCCGCCAAAACCGATCATTAAACAGCCAAAGATCATTTCAATCCCTGATGATGAGGAAATAGAAGAAGAAATCGAAATAGAAATAGATGTAGACATAACCGAAGAACAGGTGATCGAGGAGATTGTCATGGATGACATAGAGGAAGAAGTTGCTGAAGACACTTTTATTGCCTTCCCGGAAGAAAACGCAAGCTTTCCGGGTGGAAAGACTGCCTGGGGCAAATTCTTAAAGAAAAACTTCAAATACCCCAGGATTGCTCAACGCCAGGGAATTGAAGGAAGAGTCAATTTGAAGTTTATTGTAGACAAGGAAGGAAACATATCAAACATCGAAGTGCTCAGAGGACTAGGGGGTGGCTGCGATGAGGAGGCCATCCGCGTTCTGCAAAAATCTCCAAAATGGAACCCTGGTCGCCAGCGTGGACGTGCCGTCAAATCACCAATGTCCATAGCCATTGTTTTTCGGTTGAATTAGAAAGAGGCTGTCGTGACGACAGCCTCTTTACTATTTTGTGCAATCGGTTTGATCACTATTTCATCATGTAAATCGTGGTCAGGCCGATATTCTGATACCAATTGAATTATAAAATGGCGCAAATAGAGATTAAATTATTCTCGTTTGATTAAGGCGAAATCAGCCTTTTTATATTACGTTAAGTAACTGTTCCTTAATTTTTTCCAACTCATCTTTCATACACACTACATGCCGCTGTACCTCAGCATAGTTAGCCTTAGAGCCAATAGTATTGATCTCCCGGCCTAGCTCCTGTGAAATGAATCCAAGCTTCTTGCCTTGTGAATCTGGCAATTCCATAATCTCCTTAAAGTAATCCAAGTGACTCCCTAGCCTCACCATCTCCTCGCTGATATCTAACTTCTCGATATAATAAATCATCTCCTGCTCATAGCGGTTTTTATCGAAATCCTCATTCTGTCCGATCTCAACAATATGCCCTTGAATCCTATCCTTAACTACCTTGAGCCTATCCCCGTCCTGTGCACGTATTTTTTCCAGGTAATCACCAATGTTGTCCACATACATCAACAACTCCTTTCTCAGCGTCTCCCCTTCCGCCTCGCGGAATTCATTGCAATGCGCTATGCATTTGGTGAGATATTTCTTAATTAAATTCCATTCCTGAACATTCTCCTTTACATCGCGGTCCACATTCAACACGTCTGGGCTATGAAGTGCCAACCTGAAAATATCATCCTGATTAGCGTCAACCCCCTCAGCCATCTTCTTGAACTCGTTATAATAGGCTTCAAAAAGTGGCTTGTTTACTTCAACCTTTTCGGGACCATCTCCTTCCTTCTTAAGATCCACACTTAAGCTCACCTTTCCCCGAACTAACCCGGCTGAAAGTAGGTTTCGCACCTCTAGTTCCTTGTCCAGAATTACCTTCGGAAGTCTTACACTGGCATCCAAAAATTTTGAATTCAGTGTTCTTAACTCAATTGTGATTGAATAACCTCCTTCATTTCCTTTGGAAATGCCATATCCGGTCATTGATTTAAGCATAGTATCTATTTTTATGAAAGCACAAAAATAGGCTTAATTAAAGAATGTCAAAGCTGTCCTTAGAAATCGTACCCGATTGACACCTGAAGTCGAGGGCTTTCTATTTTGAAATTACGGATTGGCCAGGCCACATCAATTTTAGAGAAGAACCCAAAGAGCATAGTGCGAATTCCCGCACCCGTACTTTGCAGCCATGGGTTGTTGAAATTATTGATAACCGCATCAAACGCGTTATTATCAGGATTAACAATTTCTGTATTCAGGTTATTCTTCTCACGAAAAGGAGACAAATCATCCCAAGCAGAACCTGCGTCCCAGAAGGCTATCAATTGCAAATTTCTTAAGAAGTTCGACCGTTGCTCTTTGTTGTCGAGAAGCTCAAAAACAGGCAGCCTCAATTCTGCCGACAAAGTCAGAACATTCCTGCCGTTGAAGGTATTGTAATCATACCCCCGCAGGTTGGTAAATCTGTGAAACAAAATATCCGTATTGTCAAAGAGTGTTTCTAGAAACAGCGGGCAATCTTCCGAGTTACAGCTTTCTGTTTTATTGAAAGCCCAGTTGTCTACTCCTCCCAACAAGTACTGCTTCGGTGCTTTTCCAAAATAAGCACCGAAAAAGCCGCGAAAAGCCAAGGTAACTCCACGTGTGATTCTCTCATAATGTCTCACGTCAATCTCTAAATTTCCAAAGGTCACGGCATCGCTATTTAGTTTTGAGTAGTTCTCAAATTTCAATTTTGCCCGAGTGCCGTCATGAAGGTTCGTGCCCATCACCAAGCTCTTATCAAAAACTATATTAACACCAATCCCTGCATAGTTCGCAGATCTTGTTGTTGGTTCTTGTGGTGGTGGGTTCCGGATTAATAGTCCCGGATCAAGATCATCATACCTTGTTTGAGCAAAGAAAGGTGAAACTTCCACGCGAAGATTAGGAGTAAGCGCAGCGGCAAGTCCCACTTCAAACTTACTTAGGTTATATCTTTGCCTAAAAAAGTTCTCTGTCCTTTGAATAGACTTGCGATAATATTTTGCTCGCAAATCGATTCGATGTTTCAAATATTGATACTCACCAAAGACATCATAGCCGCTATTAAAATTATAGGGCATAAGCAAGCCTCCATAAAAACGGTGGTTTTCCAGGAAGTCATTCATCTGAATCTCCCAAAGCTGAGAAAATGACCTTAACTCATCTATAACAATCGTAGTAACAAGATTGTCTGTCAGGAATCTGGTTTCATAGTCAACAGGTCCCTCAATTGTATTTTCCTTGCTTTGATTCTGGTAAATACTCAAAAAGGAGCGGTTGCCGTTTCCCTGATCTCCAGTAGCTTTCTCAAATTGGTAGTTCCGTGTGTCAACCTTTGTCTGATTCTCAAACTTATAGTTTTCAGTATTTATGGCACCCTCGGGCAAGGTATCCCGCTTTGGAGGGTCAAGCATTGTCCGTACATCAGGTTCTACTATTTCCGGTGTACTGTCACTTTCCAATAAAAATTTTCTACGCCTCTCGGCTAACATTCTTGTGGTTTCAAGTGTCCTTCTTGGAGTTACCGGGGTGAAAAAGGTTTTGGATGGATCAAAGTTCTCTAAAAACAGCACATCTTTCGACATCTGAGTAGAAATGTAGGCAACCAAACCAGTCTCAAAATTTAAGTCATACCCCTTTACGCTATAGATATAGTTACTCACTTGTCTGGTAATTGTATCTGGCACGTCATGCCGGTAAATATTATTAACTCCCTGCTGGTCGCTCAGGTAGTACACCAAATCAGATGAAGACGCAATTGGTTTCACTTCATTCGCCAAATTATTTGTCAATTTTGTCAAGACGCTGTCCGTGTTATCAAGGTCATATGCAAATAGGTTGTAACGCTCACTGTTGACTTCTTCTAAGTTTGCTGGCCCCGTAACAAAAACACTATCTGTAGTCCGATTTGAGCTGAAGACCACCGTATTTGAGCCAGGCATGAACCGAGCGTCAAGATCATCAAAGGAATCCGTAGTGAGTCTTCTTATTGAGTTTCTATTAATGTTGTAAAGGAAAATATCACTGGCCGCTTTTATAGTTCCGCTGACCACGGCCAGCCTACCATTTGACTTGAAGTCAAAGCTGTTAACCTGGCTAAACCTTGGGATTTCAATCTTCTGTTTTCCCTTAACCCCTACTCTTTTTATCGTCAGAATATTTTTTCCGAATTCATTGTGAACAATTCCAAGGGTATTTCCATCCGACCAACTTAAGAGAGGGTATCTGAAATCTACCTCTTGATCAATCCGTTGGGTCCCTCCCTTCAACAGGACAGACTCTTTTTTGGAACTTAAATTGACCACTTTGACCTCAAATTGCCCCAAACTCATCGAAGCATAGGCCAACATTGTTCCATCTGGATTAATTCTCACGTCAGTGATCACGGAACTTCGTCCTGTTTTACCGGAGATTTGATTAGCTGCATCTGGCTCTACATAAGATTGCATCAAATTCACATTCATCTCACTATAGTAGGCTCGCCAATCTGCGATAAAACGAGAGTACGGTAATCCCAATGTTCTGGCAATGCTGCTCTCCTCATTTCTTATGATACGAGCCAGATTAAGCACATTCGAAATGTTTCTTTGTCCGTATTGCTGTGTGATATAATTCCACATTGATTGACCAACCAAAGCTGCTCGCTGCGGGGCAAGTTTGTTGAACTTGTTAGTGGCGTTGTTAGTTACATATTCTCTTACAAGATCGTCTGATTCCTTGTTCCAACCCTTGGCAATGTATGCGGCAGCACCGGCCGTGAACCAACTTGGTACCGGTGTTGCAAAAGAACTTTGGAACATTTCGGCAATATTACCACCAAAGAGCATCTCTTCAATCAGCATATTTGTGACCCGGTAAATCAACTCCTCTTTGAAAACTTGCAGATTTCCTGTATAAAAAAGCTCTATTTGGGATTTTATAAAATTCGTTTGACCACCAACTGAAAAGTCCTGTCCCTTAAGGCCCACATTACTCTGCTGCTTATCGGCCAGCGAATTATAAAGAAACACACGGGTTTTGGAATAAGGTGGATAGCCAATGGTCTCAGTGATTCTACTGAACTGGCTCTCTAAATATTCTATGGCATCCTTGGCGATACCATCTCCGTCTTTGTAGAAATAGACTTCAAAATTATCGGAGTAATAGAACTTCCAGTTAAACTCCTTATACTGAATTCTACTCTTACCAAACTTCTCATTAAAAACCTGTGCTTTGACGGTTTGAAATGCAAACATCAACAGCAAGAAGATCAGTCCAAATTTTAGGTTGCTCTTCAAAGAGTTCAAAATCATTATTTTCAATTAAAAGGCTTTCAATATAACGAAAAAAATCTGCTGATATTAACCTCAGAATCAAGATCAGCCCTATTCGTCAGCGAGTTAACAAACTGGTTGGCAAAGTAGGGTGCCAATGACACTCCTTTCGTCCCTAATCCATTAAAAATCCCCACTTGATCAAATTTCGGGTGGAGCCCAATAAATGGTTTCCTGTCCTTTGTAGCCGGCCTTACACCCGCTTTTTGATCAACGATCT
>JAJCYM010000061.1 GCA_029262895.1 Roseivirga sp. | reverse complement strand
ACCGGACATTGGCTGGGTGCGGCAGGAGCCATAGAGGCGATTGCCTGTATCAAAGCCACTCAAGAGGATGTGATTCCTCCAACAATAAACACCAAGAATGTGGATCCGGAATTAGATGGAAAATTCGAATTGACTCTGGGTAAGGCACAACAACGCAAGGTCAACTACGCCATGAGCAATACCTTCGGTTTTGGTGGACATATCGCTAGTGCAGTCTTTAAGAAATATTAGATCCCAAAAGCCTTTCTAAGTCTGAATTGAGGAGTACAAAGTACAATTCCTCAAATAATTTTTAAAAACTAAGTATCTGGTTATGCCTTTTAGGTAGGAACTGCATCCTTATAGAAATGAACAAAATTATACAGATATGAAAGCGAAATATTTAATCCCAATCTTTCTGCTAATGTCCGCTTGTGGTAATAGCATTGTCGAAGATGAGTCGTCTAAAGCCTCCTTTGAGTTGGCTGAAGCCAGTTATTCTACAAATTCGAATAAGTTGAGAGTGACCACTGAGGATCTCAAAGAAGAACCCATTGAAAGCCGAAATCAAAAATTAATCAAGAATGGTTTTTTGGAATTTGAGGCAGCGGATTTAAGTAAAACCATTGCCCTGATAAAAGCCGAAGCAGAAAAAGTCGGAGGCTATGTGGTCAGGGAAAGTGAAAGCGAAATGGATAATCGTAATCTCAACAACATCCGGTTACGCGTTCCGGCTGAACAATTCACGCAACTTCTGGCAACAATCTCTAAAGGGGTAGAAAGGTTCGACAGGAAAGAGGTGACTGCAAATGATGTCACTGAAGAATTTATGGACCTACAGACCAGAATTGAGACTAAGAAAAAGGTTGAGCAACGCTACCTTGAAATACTCAAGCAGGCGAATACCGTAAAAGATATACTTTTGGTTGAGACTCAGGCCGGGCAAGTCCGTGGGGAGATAGAACGAATGGAAGGCAGACTCAAGTACTTAAGTGATCAGACCTCATTCAGCATCATAGACATTACCTGTTACCAGGCAGTAAAGCCTTTCATTACCTCCGACAATACATTTATTGGTAAGCTTAAAGCGGGTTTAAATAATGGCATAGGCATTATTAAGACTCTGATTATTGGTATTGTTAGCATTTGGCCACTAATCATACTGGGACTGGTGGGAGTTTTACTCTACAAATACCGGTCAGGAAGAAAGCGCATGGAAGCAGTATAGATTTTGCCATATCCGATTCCTCACTGTCAATTAACTAAAAAGGTCTTAATCCAGCTGGATTAAGACCTTTTTAGTTAATTTTTCTGCCTAAGAATTTGGCTCCGGCATTGCCGCGATTTTGGAATCCTCGGGCATTGCAAACATAGCTTCATCCGGCATTTCGTCAGACAACTCTACATTGGTAAATGGTATCTCCCTCCTAGGATCTCCCGGCACGCCATTTTCATGATTATACCAAACCAATTTGGCTGGTAGCATTACACCGTTTACATCTCTCCAATCTTCATATTTGATCAAATTAAATCTATCGCTGGACTCTCCACTCCTAAAAGTAACCGTATACATCAGCCACCCCATTTGGTAGGTTTCGGGATCGTAATACAGCTTGTAATTGTCCTTTGGTGAATCTCCCACTCCATCACCAAAGGAGACAAGAACTCCCTTATAGGTTTTGCCCATCATTTCTGCTTCCGGCAAGTCTTCATACCTAATACCTGGATCACCAAGCACGAAGGGCATGGCATGGAAATAGAAATACAAATTGTGATAAAAACGAGCGTTGCCCCTGTATTCATTTTCTGCGGGACTGATCCAAACATCTTCGCCATTGTAACCAATAGCATGTTTTTCAGCATCGATACGCACCTTGCGGCTTTTTAAATTGATAGTATGCTGTTCGCCATTGGCCATATCGAAAGACATGCTATTCATTTTATGCCAATTTTCAATACCTCCATGGGCGGCTAATATTTTACTTATGGTTTCAGTGTGATGCGCAGTATCTGGCTTATCAACTATTTCTGTGGCTTCTTCCTGCTTAGGCTGTCCTTGACAGGCGGCAATTAAGAATAATAATACGATGAGAGGGAAATTTTTCATTACTGATATTTTGTGCAAATATTAAAGATATCAGATGGAAAATTAGTCAGTTAAATTACTTCTAACAATGACTATCGGGTTTCATTCCCGACTATTATACAAGTGGTATTTTGAAGATCAATAGCAAAGTCAGGCTTAATAAATTCAGTAAGTACTATTGCTTTTCCAATGAAGCTTCGACAGCGCAACCACTGTCAGCATCGACAGAAAAAAGGGTCAGGTTATTGCCCGAGAGCGTAAAAGGCCCGGAGATGGTTTCACCATCGGCTGTAATAGTGTATAGATTTCCCGAAACGGTATAGGTCCCGTTTACCGGTTCAGTGATGCCATCATCAATTGATATCGCTTCAAAGGACAAATCGCTTTTAAATTCAAAAGTTATACAGGTCTGATCTGTGCACACCAGAGGTACAAACTCGTTATCAATGGGATCAGCGCAATCGCTTTGATCAGTGCTTCTGACTATCCAAATGCCCACAAGAGATTGTTCATCCTCTACCTTGGGCAACTCGTCCTCACATGACCAAATTACGGTTACCAATAAGGCCAAGAGGCAAGCTTTTATATACTTTCTTGTAACACTTTGCATGATTCTACTATTTGTCTTGAACGGGTTATGAAGAAAACACTTTGCCTCCGCCTTCCCCTTATAGGTTTTAGACACAGCTTATAGTAAATAGGTTGGGGCTTCCTTTAATTTCAATTGGCAGATTCATAAGAATTTGGATATTTGTCAACTCTAAATGCTCTTGCACTTAGAAAGTCCATCGCATTAGCCCTTTAAAGGTTTATGAAAAAAGTTCTCGCTGAAATTCTCACCATTGGTGATGAAATTCTTTATGGTCAAATTACCGATACCAATTCGCAGTGGATGAGTACTGAATTGGATCAAATTGGTGTCAGAGTAATTCGAAAGACCACCGTTGGTGATACCGAAGATGAAATTCTGTCTGCCTTTGCGGAAGCCGAAGTTCGTGCTGATATAGTATTAATCACAGGAGGCCTGGGCCCTACCAATGATGATCTAACCATGCCAATGCTGGCTAAATACTTTGACAGTGAGATCATAATGAATGAATCTGTCTACCGGCATGTCAAGGAATTTTTTGAAAGCAGAGGGCGACAATTCACCGAGATGAATGAGCGGCAGGCCCTTGTGCCGGAAATCGCGGAAGTTATTCATAACGAATTAGGCACAGCTCCAGCAACCTGGTACGAGCGAAATGGAAAAGTCTTTGTCTCCATGCCGGGAGTACCGCATGAGATGAAGAACATTATGAGTACGCTTGTCTTGCCAAAGATTCAGCAATATTTCAGCACACCTTTTATTTATCATAGACTGATCAAAACCGTTGGAATTGGGGAATCATTTCTGGCTGATAAGTTAAAGGACTGGGAGAAAAATTTACCTCCTCATATTTCTCTGGCCTACTTACCGAGTATAGGACAGGTTAAATTAAGATTGACAGCTAACGGTGAGGATGAGGCCACCTTGAATCGGCAAGTACAGGAGCAGATCGATCTGATGCTACCCATAGCAGACAAGTATGTCTATGGCTATGATAAAACATCTCTCGAAGAAGCCATTGGACAATTGCTCTTAGCCAAGAATAAGACAATCGCCTCAGCAGAGAGCTGTACAGGAGGTTTTATACAACACAAAATCACCAGCATCCCAGGCTCTTCAAAATACTTTCAGGGAGGCCTGGTACCCTATCATAATGATCTTAAAATTAATGTGCTGAGGGTCAAAGAGGAAACTATTTTAGCACATGGTGCTGTTAGCGAAGAGTGCGTGCACGAAATGGCAAATCGAGTGCGTGAATTGTTCAATGCAGACATAGGAATAGCCAGCAGCGGCATAGCCGGTCCTGATGGTGGTACTCCTGAAAAACCTGTTGGTACTATATACATTGCCTATGCCGATGGCGAACAAACAGTAACCAAAAAGTTGCTATTGACAAAAAATAGGAAATTAAATATTGAATTAACATCCCTAGCGGTATTAAATTTGGTCAGAAAAAGTTTACAGACCTAATACATTGATAATATTTGGTAAAAGCGTTACCTTTGTCGGCCTTTACAGTCGATTTGGTTCACTAAAAATGGAGATATGGCAATCGTTGAGATGATAATGCCCAAAATGGGTGAGAGTATTATGGAGGGCACTGTCCTTAGCTGGCTAAAGCAAGAAGGAGAGTCTATCGAGGCCGATGAGTCTGTATTAGAGGTAGCTACAGACAAAGTAGACACTGAGGTACCAGCCACTCATGGTGGTGTGCTCAAGGAAATTTTAGTGCAAGAAGGTGATGTGGTACCCGTGGGAGCACCCATTGCAAAAATCGATACCGATGAAGAAGGTGCGACTGAGGCCACCACAGCAGAAGCTGTGCCGACTCCCGTAAATGGTCAAATTACAGACACAGTCGAGGAGACTCCCGCGCAAACAGACACAGCAGTTGTGCTTGAAAAACCAGCTGGTGATCGCTTCTACTCTCCCTTGGTGATGAACATTGCTCGTCAGGAAAGCATTGCCATGACGGAACTCGAGCTTATTCCGGGTACCGGTCGTGATGGTCGTGTAACCAAAAAAGACATTCTGGCCTACGTCAAAAATAGACCAGCAGCAGAAGCAGCTCCTGCAAGTACTGTCATACCAACGACTCCTGTCAAAGCACCACAACCAATGCCGGTGTCTGTTTCCGGTGAAGATGAAATTATCGAGATGGATCGCATGCGCAAGATGATTGCCGAGCGAATGGTGGATTCCAAACGCATCTCTCCACATGTTACTTCATTTGTTGAAGCGGATGTTAGTGGAGTAGTGTCCTGGAGAAACCGAGTGAAAAATCCTTTTAAAGAAAGAGAAGGAGAGCCGATCACTTTTACCCCTATTTTCATTGAGGCAGTGGTTAAGGCAATCAAGGACTATCCAATGATCAACATTCAGGTAGATGGCACCAGAATCATTAAGAAAAGAGCCATCAATGTGGGCATGGCCGTGGCCTTACCTAGCGGCAACCTGATTGTTCCTGTCATTCACAACACTGATCAATACAATCTTGTAGGGCTGACCAAAAAGGTAAATGATTTGGCCCGAAGAGCCAGAGAAAACAAATTGACTCCCGATGACCTGCAAGGTGGCACCTATACCATTTCCAATGTAGGTTCATTTGGTAATGTGATGGGCACACCGATCATTATGCAACCCCAGGTTGGCATTCTGGCTTTAGGTGCTGTAGTCAAAAAGCCTGCGGTGATTGAAACGCCTACGGGTGATGCCATTGCCATCCGACATAAGATGTTCTTATCACACTCTTACGATCATAGAGTGGTGGATGGATCATTGGGCGGAATGTTCGTAAGAAGAGTGGCTGATTACTTAGAAAAGTTTGACACTACGCAGAGTATATAGACTTCAGATTTGAGATATTAGATTTTAGATATCAGACTATTGATATCAGGAAGCCTTCAGGAATGGAGGCTTTTTTTATGCTCTTAACTAATCACTAAAACCTCAAAAGTTTCTCAGTGACATTAGAGTTATGAAATACGGCTCATCAATTACATTGCTGATAGCAAAATCGAATTGCTTGTATTAGGAAAGAGCTTTGAGTTATTCTAAGTAGTAATGAGCAAGTAAAGGTTAAAACCAAAAGCAATTATTACCAACGCTTTAAGTATCCAACGCTTGTTCGTAAACAACGCACCTCCCCCCATTACTGCTAAGAGCATGATTGTAACAAAATAGGTCAAAAAGCGCTTACTTTGATAGTACCCCTCACTTTCTATTAATCCATCTGCCATAGCATATCTATCTGTGACAATATTCCGGGCTGCTACCAGGATGGCAAAAGAGATAAAGACCGAGACAAATTCCTTATACTTCTCATAAAAGAATTCCTTGAGATTTGCCCCCTCGATCTTTTCGGGAAATATTTGATACGCTAAAATGAAGAACAACCCCATCGGGAGTAATAATAATAATAGAAACTCCCAGGCACTGCCAACATGGAGGTACTCTGAGTTACTCTCAAAACCTGCATAGTATCTCTGGGATAAAACAAATACCCCCGCAAAAACCAACAAGATATGGGCCCAATAAAATTTGATAGTCTTTCGGTGGGCAATCATCTTACTGCAAACCACAAGGATATGGGCAAGTGCCAGTCCATAAAGGAGTGACTCAAACATTGCAAAGTACTCGGTCTTAGTCATAGTTCTTTTAAGATAAGGCCTGATCTGCACAAATAAAAAAGTCTGATACTTCTTCGGATTAATTAATCTGAATCAAATTTTCAACTTCGATATGCATATTGAAGCATGTCAAAACTCAAATTTATCCCTGCCCTACTCCTATTGGTCTCTACACTACAAGGGCAAGAACAAAAATCCACCGAGGATCTTTCCTTCCTGATTGGTGAATGGGAAGTAACCAGAACCTATTATTTGTACCCCGATAGCCCGAGAGTCTACAAAGGCAATCTGACCTGTGACTACAGTCTCGATAAACAGTTTATCAGTTGTCGCTATGAGATCAATCGACCTGGTAAAATCAGAGGCCTCGATCAGGTTTTTTTCAATTACAATTCAATCTATGACAGCTATGAAACCGTCTGGCTAAGCTCCACCTGGCCTATAAAAACTATCTCGAAAGGAGAGCTCCGGAAAAATGAAGATGGACTCATATTTAAAACCTACACAGAGTTCCCAATTGAAAATGAGGTGATGGAATATGTCAGAGGGGAACTGGTGTTGAAGAACTCCAATGAGTTTCAGAGAGATCTACACATCCGAACTTCAAAAGACCCTGAAGGGGAATGGAAGCATCATATGACTACAATGGCCAAAAAGGTTAGGTAACTAGTCCGTAGATATACCCGATAAGCACCGTCAAAAGCACAATTGGCATTACCCATTTCAGCCAGGTCAGGCTGAAGTTGCTTATTCTTGAAGATTTAGAATTGAAGATTTGTTTCAGGGCTGTCACTTTACCTAATCCCCAAACTAGTCCAATTACGGAAAGAATACTCCCGAGCACTTGCATGCCAGAGCCAAAGACCATATCCAAAACGCCAATCAACGAAGGATAGAATGTACTTGGTGCAATTAGAATTATCTGTAGAATGCCTACACCCAGGATAATTTTTCCCCTGCTGACTTTGGGTAAAATCTCCTTGTCTACACTACTGGTAAACACTTCATAACCGGCCACCATCGATAAAAAGGCAACAAAAGACAAGGCCAACATAAAAATACTACCTACAAATTGGCCGCCTGGCATTTGCCCAAAGAGTTGGGGTAGTGTACTAAAAATAAGGCCCGGTCCCGAGGCCATATCCAATCCATAAATGAGGATGGCAGGCACCAAAAACAGACTCACTAACAATGATGCACCAACATCTCCAAGACAGGTCCATGCCGCAATTTTCGGGATGCTCTCATGCTGCTTCAGGTAACGTCCATACACCACAATAAAGGTTCCACCCAGACCCACGGAATAGAAAGACTGGCCCAAGGCCGCAAAGGTTTGCTGAATGGTCAGGGCACCCAAATCAGGATTTAAAAATGCCAATAGCTTTTCAGTTGACCCTTCCAATGTAAATACATAGTAGATCAGGTAAACAATGACAAGGAGAAAGAAGGGAACAAAGAATTTACTTAACCACTCTATCCCCTTTTTCAAGCCTTTGTAAACGACAAACAGTGCCGCAATAAGGAGACCTAGCGCAATGGAATACTGTAGCCAGCCATTGGACAAGCCTTCTTGATGTAAGGCAATGTTATCGCCTTTAAAGCCTGTGAAGATAGAGTAAGAAGCCGTGTAAACCACATTAGAGATGACCACCGCATAGTAGGAAGTGGCAATGAGCACTGTGGCCATTAAGGCATAGCCTACCACCTTTCCCCATCGCTTTCCGAATGACTTGATAAAAGCCACAACAGTACCCCCAACGGTCTCTCTTCCTAAAGCGATTTCAGCCATCAATGCGGGAATGGCAAAGGATACCGTAAAAATCAGGTAAACAACCAGAAAGGCACTCCCCCCATAGCTGCCCATCATATAGGGGAACCTCCACACATTGCCCAGTCCAACAGCCACACCGATCATGGTAAGCACCGTGGTGAGTCTTGATGTATAGGATGCCTGTGGTATACTCAAAGGGACGGTTCCTAGTTGGCTCTTACTGCTCCTGCAAGCGTGTCATGATGTTTTAAAAGCAGAGACCTCAGGTAACTGCCAATGGTATGCACACCTTCAAAACCGGCCTTGACAGCGGCCTTGTCTTCAACCTCCGCTGGAATGTCAGCGCTTTCTGCATAATGCTTAATATCACGGTAAAAGCCAATCGTAAATTGGTCTGCTTCACCCCCAAATACCTTAGTAAAAATAAGGTTGTCATCCCTACCAATTTCTTTTAGGTATACGTTTTCCATTACGCGTTCATCATAAAGTTCCTTTTGTTTGCCAGCCAACGCTTGAAAAATCTCAACATGATAGTAGCCATAGGTTTTGAACCTGCGGTTAAACTCTGCAATTGCCGGTCCTTTCACGATTTGCTCTTCCTGAAAGGATATCCAATCATAATAGCTACTGCCATGAGGTTGATCCTGGGTGGTTGATTGTCGCCTCTTTGCCAGCTCGGCATCTGTCATATAATTGCCAAGGGTGGTGCCTATCGGGTATATCATCAACAAATCCCATTGATCACCCTGTGAATGGCGCATAAGAAATGGTTCCTGGATACCAAGGCTTTCATGGTTGCGCATATCTCCTTTCAACATATCAATAAGCTCGAGCAACTTTCCCGGAGCAGCCCGCATGGTGGTCATTTTGTAGTAAGCTTCATCCTGTGCCTGGGTGCCGCAGGCAACCAGCAATAACGCAAGGCAGTAGATAATGTTCTTCATATGGCTTTAGTCTATCGATTGAAATGACATGGATTGATACTCATCCAAAAAAGTAAGAATTGTTGAATATATGAATTCTAAATCTTCATCGGAGATGATATAAGGTGGAATTAGGTAAATCACATTGCCTAAAGGTCGGATCAATAACCCTTTGGAAATGAAATACGGATAAAGATGATGCCGAGCTTCATTAAAGTAGGAAGTCTCTCTCTCAGTATTCAATTCAAAGGCAATGATGGTGCCCATCACTCGTGGATTCCTGACCATATCATGACCCTTAATTCGTTCCAAAAAGTCAGTATGCCTCTGGTTTAGACGCTGCCTGTTGGATTCACATTCTTCAGTCAAAAGCAGGTCAAGTGATGCATTGGCCACGGCACAGGTAATCGGATTGGCTGTAAAAGAATGCCCGTGAAAAAAGGTCTTCATCAAATCAGAGGAACGATAGGCCGATTGAATCTCGGCTGTACAAGTGGTTACACCCATGGCCATGGTGCCTGCAGTCAGCCCCTTGGATAAGCAGAAGATATCGGGAGTATTGCTGAGTTGATCTGCGGCAAACAATGTGCCCAGCCTGCCAAAACCAGTCATTACTTCATCGGCAATGCAAATTGCGTTGTACTCCTGTGTCAGGCCTATCATTTTGTCCAAAAGAGCCTTGCTATACACTCTCATTCCCGAAGCGCCCTGAACAATTGGCTCGAAAATAAACGCTGCTACTTCACCCGTTTGAATTAAAGTCTGAAAGTGATTCCAAACTTCTTCCTCCCTATCCGGAGTGGGAAAATCAACGAAGTCAACGTCAAAAAGATAGGAATTAAAGGGTTCAGAAAACGGGCCCCTTTCCCCTACCGACATGGCTCCAAAAGTATCTCCATGATAGGCTCCATCTATGGCGATGATTCTCTTTTTTTCTATGCCTTGGTTATGAAAATACTGAAAGGCCATTTTGATGGCCACTTCAACCGCAGTACTTCCATTGTCCGAAAAGAATACCTTCGATTGATTATCAGGTAAAATCTCCAATAGCCTTTTTGCTAAAGTAATTGCCGGCTTATGAGTGAAGCCTGCAAAAATCACATGCTCCAATATTTTAGCCTGATTATGTATGACCTCAGCAATATAGGGATGACTGTGCCCATGAATATTTACCCACCACGATGAGATGGCATCAATGATCTTTTGGTCCGACTCCGTAAATAGATAAACGCCCTCCGCCTTCTTTATCAAAAGTGGCTGATCCATCCCCTTTAAGGGAGTGAATGGGTGCCAGATATAAGCTTCGTCCTGTTCTTCCCAACTACTCATTCCCAATGCTTTAATAATTCAATTGACAGAACTTTGACTTGTGCCCTATCAACAACATCCAATTGAGGAATTCTAAGTAGTACTTTATATCCTGAATATCTCAAAATAATGTCCTCACTTTCCGGGTTAGCCTTGCCATTAAAAATGATTCCTTTCACAGTAATATTTCTATTCTTTAATGATTCTATGGACAGCAAAGTATGGTTAATACTTCCAAGGTAAAGGTTGACAACAAGTATAACGGGAGTGTTCCAAGCTACAGGAAGATCAATCATAAACTCCTTTGTATTCAAGGGAACCATCAAACCACCGGCACCCTCAATAATGATAGTATTCTGTGAGTCGGGGATGCTCATCTGCTCAATGCTGATGTCGACACCATCGATTTTCGCTGCGGCATGTGGTGACATGGGAGAATTAAGGCAGTAAGCCTCTCTATGGAATTTGCTGGTCTCGTTTCCTACCAATTCTATAACTCGATCAGTGTCTCTGGGAAGACCGGCCTGAACAGGCTTCCAATAGTCGGCCTTTAACGCCTCAACCAAAATGGCACTTGCCAGGGTCTTGCCACTATCTGTACCAATTGCGGAAATGAAGTATTGCATTAAAAGGAAGTCAGAAGGCGAAATTAAGAGACAAATGGAAACTTTCGCTGACCTGCCTGAAGTAATTTTTTTCTCAGCTCATCAAAATTCATCGGCTTAATGATATAATCATCCATACCAGATTCTTTGGCCTTATCCACATCTTCCTTAAAGGCATTGGCAGAGACTCCAATGATGTAGGGTTTGTTCTCTAATTCTAATTCCGCTATGAGTTGAGTCGCCTTTAACCCATCCATCCCTGGCATCTGAATATCCATCAGTATCACATCATACTCATTTTTTTGTACAAGGTCCAGGACTTCAACACCGGTTTTGGCCACATCAGGAACGAAGCCCATTCTCTCCAATACAATCATGGTGAGCTTCCTATTTATAGAATTATCTTCAGCCAATAATATTTTCATTGGATAGGAATTGGAGATCACCAAAGACATCGGGTCAGCCCTGTTCACATCAGTTGTAGGTACATGGTCCAAAACATCCTTTTTATTACCAGTAACCTTTTTCACTTTGATAGTAAAGTAGAAGGTCGATCCTTCATACATTTTACTTTCCACCCATATTTTCCCTTTAAGCAATTTCACCAGGTTTTTGCAAATGGCCAGACCCAGTCCTGTGCCACCATATTTCCTCGAATGAGATGAATCTGCCTGACTAAACTCTGCAAACAGGCTTCGTAATTTCTTTTCAGGGATCCCAATTCCGGTGTCCTTTACGGTGAATTTCAAAGTAGCAGATCTCTTTGTGTCATCTTCGAGATTTACCTTCACATGAACAAAGCCTGACTCTGTAAATTTGACTGCATTGGATAGAAGGTTCAGCAGAATCTGTCTAAGTCGTGTGCGGTCAGAAAGCACAATATCAGGAACATCATTTTCCATGATTAAACTCAAACCCACCTGTTTTTTCTCCGCCTCGTAGGTGACCAAACCCATACTTTCCTCTATCACCTTTTTAAGACCAAAAACATGCTCCTCGAGTGGCATCTTTCCAGACTCAATTTTGGAGAAGTCCAGAATGTCATTGATTACCCTTAAAAGGGTATCACCACTGGCTTTGATGGTATCCACATAATCTTGTTGCTCTTCGTCAAGTTCGGTATCCGCCAACAGGCTCGTCATACCAATCACTCCATTCATCGGAGTTCTGATTTCATGACTCATCGTAGCCAAAAAATTACTTTTTGCTTCAGTAGCCGCTTCTGCCGCTTCTTTGGCTTCCCTTAATCCTTCTTCCAGTTTTTTCTGTGCTGTAATATCCCTGGCCATGGTCAAAACGCGGTCATCCGCCAATTTGATAAAACGCGTTTCGAAAAATTTAACCCCCTTTCCAATTTCCATTCTGTACTCAACAGTCTGGAGTTCCCCGGTTTTAAACGCGGCTTTTAGGCTTTCGGAAAGCACCCCGTTTAGCGGATCAGGAAAAACATCCTCAACACGCTTGCCCAAAAATTCCTCTGGTGCAGAAAACAAATGCTCGGGATTCTTTACTTGATAATCCAGAAATGTGCCATCCTTATCATGAGTAAACATCAAATCAGGGATCGCATTAAGAATTAAGGATTGCTGCCTCTCACTTTCCTTTAGGTCAAGTTCAGCTTTGTAAATACCAGTGACATCTCTCGCCACTCCTGAGACTGAACTTATTTGTCCGGAATCGTCAATCACTGGGTTCACAAATACCTCCAGCATATGCAGTCCGTCATTGGCATCTTTAATTTCCAGGAAATGGGGCGGAATGCTAACCTCCCCCTGTGCAAAGGCCGTTTTGACCATTTCCACCGATCTTTCATTTATTGGATTATCTGAAAGAATCTGAGAAAAGTGGAGTGATCCAATTTCATTATCATAGCCCAGTATGCGGCTCGCATTGTCTGAAATATAAGTGAAGAAACCCCTGGAATTATATCCATAGGCAAAATCCGAGGAATGCTCAAGAAAAAGGTCAAGGTTATCCTTAACCAAATCCCTTTCGTGGGAAAGTCCTTCAGCCTTCTTGTTTAATTGCTCATTTCTTTTCCATAGACGAATCAAAAGATATCCAAGTATGGACATCATAATTATCAGCGTACCGATCAATATTTGAGTGGTGGTATTCACTAAAAATTATCCAATTCAGGTTGAGTGAACCACAAAAATAAGATTTATAATAATATTAATAGCCTACAGAAATATTTCTGGAGAAAATTTCTTTAAAAAGTGCACTTAGGGTGTGTGTTTTTGCAATGATGTGAACATATCATCAAATCGATTCAAAGCTTCATTGATAAAGGCTTCATTCAATATCTCATCAAGTTCCTGCTCAAGAATGTCCAATTCACTGACTTTGAAAGTTTGCTCGAATGGACCCTTTTCCAGTTTGATGAGATACTTTTGGTTCCAGGAGAAAATGGTGATTTTGCATTGAGGGTGAGCGACTTCTCTAACAATACGCATGGGTCTTTCGGTTTTGAAAAACAAACTTAATTAATTAAAAGTCTTAACATTCAAAAGACCAGACATGATTCCATGTCAGTAGAAAGACCACCATTCATCATAAAGGAATAGGGTTGCTTTGAAAGCGGTTAATTATGGTTTAGAATTGCGATTATTTAAACATATGCGCACCTCCTTAAGCATATTACTTTTGGTTCTGTCCCTTGCTATTCAAGCACAGGAAAGGAAGCAAATCCATATCAAAAAAACAGCTAGCTCTATCAAGCTTGACGGCCTTTTGGATGATTTGGCCTGGCAGGGAGCGGATGTGGGTAAAGACTACCAACAGCAATTTCCAACCGATACTGTGAAGGCCAATGCTCAGACAGAGCTTAGACTGACCTACGATGACAAATTTCTCTACGTGGGTGCCAAAATGCTGAATCCAGGTCCTAGAACTTACGTTACCCCATCATTAAGACGGGATTTCAGAGGGGGTGGAAATGACATGTTCGTCATTGGTTTTGACACCTTTGATGATCGCACAAATGCTTTCCAGTTTGGTATAAACCCATTTGGTGTTCGAAGAGAAGGACTACTTGCCAATGGCGGAGCACAGGGGGGAGACTTATCTCTTGATTGGGAAAATAAATGGTTAGGTGAAGCCACTCAGCATGATGGTTACTGGATGATGGAAATGGCCATCCCATTGAAGAGCTTACGATACAAAGAAGGCTCAACCGTTTGGAACATTCACTCCTATAGAATAGACAGTGGTAGTGGAGAACGATCTACTTGGAGTCCTGTTCCACGAAACTTTAGGCTCTACTCACAAGCCCATGCTGGTGAACTAATCTGGGATGAACCACTGAGCAGTCCCGGAGCAAATCTTGCCGTGATTCCTTACCTATCCAGTGCATACAGTGAGGTAAATGGCGAGACAGCCAACTCTTCAGAGTCTAATGCGGATTTCGGTTTTGATGCCAAAGTAGGTATTGGACCAGCCCTAAACCTGGATTTGACGGTTAATCCGGACTTCTCACAGGTGGAAGTGGACAGGCAGGTCACCAATCTGGATCGCTTCGAAATCTTCTTCCCGGAAAGAAGGCAGTTCTTCCTGGAAAATGCAGACCTGTTTGCCCAGTTTGGCCTGGATCAAATGCGACCTTTTTTCTCCCGCAGAATTGGGGTTTCGAGGGACGAAAGTACTGGCACTAACGTTCAGAATAAAATTAATTTTGGTGCACGCCTAAGCGGAAAGCTCAACAACAATTGGCGCATTGGCCTTTTGAATATGCAGGCCGATGCGCAATCAGAAATTAATCTACCAGGCATTAACTATACCGTTGCGGCCATTCAAAGAAAAGTATTCAACCGATCCAATGTTGGCCTTATATTCATCAACAAACAAGACCTTAGCAACAGGGCCGGAACTAATTTCAATCAGTTCAACAGAGTTTTGGGCTTGGACTATAACCTCGCCTCAGCCAATAACAAATGGAATGGGAAATTCTTTTTTCATAAATCATTTGATAAAGATGATACGAGTGATGATTATTCCACTGCCCTAAGGTTGCAATACAGTACTATACAATGGCAAGCTTCAATCCTTGGGCAAATTGTAGGTGCCAATTATAATCCAGAAGTTGGCTTTGCCAGAAGAACCAATTATGATCGGTTAAGAGCAGAGGTGCGCAAAAATTTCTATCCAAAATCAAGTTTCCTACAAAGCATTAATCCAGGCATAACAGTGGATTTCTTCAGAAATGAGGTCAACGGAACTACCGATTCTGAAGTAGCTTTTAATGTAAACGGGCAGCTACTGTCAACAGCCAGATATGGTGCGGGAATTAATCGAACTTTCGTGTATCTTTTTTCTGATTTCGATCCAACAAGAAGCGATAACACGCCTCTTGAGGAAGCATCTGAATACACCTACTACGACTTTACAACCACCTTTACTTCCGATAGCAGGAAGCCTTTTTTCTACACCCTAAGAACTTCTTTGGGAGAATATTTCAATGGCAACCGGTATAGCATAGGAGGTAACATTAATTATAGAATTCAGCCTCTTGGAATAATTTCCCTGGATTTCAACTACAACAAAATCGTGCTTCCCGAACCCTATGGAGACGCTAACCTAGTATTGATAGGGCCGAGGATCGACATTACATTTACCAAAAAACTGTTCTGGACCACATTTATCCAATACAATAGTCAAATTGACAATATTAATATCAACTCCAGGCTTCAATGGAGATTCAAACCTGTTTCAGATTTGTTTATCGCCTACACGGATAATTACACACCGGACGGGCTGATCAATAAGAACAGAGGAATTGTAATGAAGCTCACCTACTGGCTAAACTTCTAGCGCTTGATGATATATTCATGATGAATTGTGGCGCTTAAAGTAGCCGCCACAGAGCAGTATTTTGTCGCAGCCAAATGCGCCAACTTCTCAAACTCCTCTTGCTTAACATCAGGTGACTCAATAATAAATCGCAAAGTAATCTCGGTAAATCCACGAGGATGTGTTTCTCTTCGCTCCCCATCTGCCTCAACGGTTAATCCGACAACAGTCTTCTTTCTCTTTTTCAGCATTTGCACCAAATCAACAGACGCACAGGCAGATACAGATGAAAGCAAGGATTCGGTTGGTGACATATACTCCTTTTCTTCAGCAGGCAACATATCAATGTTATTGACGTTGCCGTGATCATTCACTGACTGAAATTTATAATCGTCTATAAACGTGGTGGTTATCATAATTATTGTGGATTTTTTCTAAAGTGCGAAAATAAATTAATTAAGCCATTAACCATACAATATCAGATTTAGTTTCATGGTTCTTCCACTAAATCAAAGATGAACAAAGCATGAAAAAATCCACGTTTTTTCCGAGGATCACTATTGCCCTTTTTTCAATATTGCTATTCTCCTGTGGAGGTAGCGATGACGGTGATCTGAATCTTCGTATTACCATCGAAAATCAATTTGTAAACCTGCCTTCCAATGTGTCTGTTTTTTTTAAGGTGGAAGATTTAGCCGGCCGAGGTCAAGCCGGGTTGACGGAATCAGATTTTAATATTTACGAAAATGGAAACCTGATTTCTGAGTTTGAAGCAGTCAGAAAAATTCAACCTAACGAACAAGTATTTGACTATAACATTATTCTGGTACTCGACCTTAGCGGTAGTGTTCTTGGAGGAGAAAGTTTGACTTCTCTCAAAGCTGCAGCAAAAAGTTTTATTGATGAGGTAATGCCTTCAGAAGGAGAAGCCTCCCAAGAAGCCATCAAAGCCGAGATATGGTGGTTTGACGGTGCCGAAAATTTGAAATTGCTCTCACCAGCTTCTAATAATGCCGATGAGCTCAAAGAGGATATTGAAACCATTTCTGCTTCCATGAGTTCTGACAACTCAACAAACCTTTATGGTGCTGTAATTCAAAGTGTAGAAGTGGCCACTGAGAGGTTAACAAGCACCAGACAACAAGATCAAATAGGCTCGAGTGCCGTGGTAATTTTCACTGATGGAACTGACCAGGCTAACCGAGCGACTAAAGGTCAGGCCCTGGATGCTGTTAACAAAGCGGATAGAGATATCTCATTTTACGCCATAGGTCTTGGTGGTGAAATTGATGAGGGGGTACTTTCATTGATTGGTCGAACCAGTTTTGTTTCCGCTGTCAATATCGGGGAGCTTTTAGAAAAGTTTAGGGAGATCGGTGATTTGATCAGCGGTCGTGCAAATAGTTTTTACCTGTTGGAGTATTGCTCCCCAAAAAGGTCGGGAAACAACCAATTGACAATTGAAGTGGTTAAGGGGAGTTTAAAGGGTTCTGCTAATTCACTTTTTGATGCTTCGAATTTTAACGGAAGTTGTAACCTGCAATAAGTACAAAAAGGGGTTTTTCGAATTGGAAAGCCCCTTTTGATTCTTACATCACTCAAGTGTCTTAGTCAATATCTCAAACCTGTAACGCTTATTTTGGACGGGTCATGTTCCTTAGTATCCCCTAACCCCGGCCTCTATTGCTACTGGCAAGTGGTTAGGTTCAGGCACTAAAGGACATTCGTATTGCTCGCTATAAGCACAATAAGGATTGTAGAGTTTGTTGAAATCAACAACCCACCTGGTGCCTTCGGGTATGCCCTCATAATGAAGGTAGCGACCGGCCCCATAGTTGGTTCTCCCAGAGGTCTCATCAATAACGGGCAAAAAGAGATAGGTCTTAGCACCTGGCATTGAAAAACGCTTGACCTCACGGTAGACTTCAAGGCTCTGCTTTTCTCCTTTTAAAACGAAATTAAGATCCCCCAACTTCTTATATAACTTGGTGGTACCTCTGCTTGTCGCCAACGGAAAAGGTTTGGCTTTTGGCGTTTCAACAAAGTCAGCGATCACACGGTATTCAGGGTCTATCGGGTAGAAATCATGACCTTTGAAGGCCAGTCTGTCTTTATTGTTCAAAGGAGATTTATCTGGATCGAGAAAATCAGCATTCTCCTTTTCCCGGTGTTTCTTAATCTCATTAAAATAGACATCGTCCTGGATGAAAAACATCAGGACAATGAATAGATTAAATATCAAAGTAGCTATTGGCTTCACAGCGGCAATTAACAATTATTCTCCTATTTGGTAACGGCTCCTCCAGTGAATTTATCGAAGTCCATTGACAATGGCTCCCAAAGCTCAACCTTCAGTCCATTAAGGTCTCTGATATGAACGAATTTCCCATACTCATAGGTTTCCATTGAATCAACAATAGTCACATTCTCTGCCCTCAACTTCTTTAGCAGCGCTTCAAGATTATCTACACGATAATTGATCATGTACTCGTCTTCGAAATAATTTGTCGATTCCGTAAATGGACTCCATTGTGTATGTCCTTTCAAATCGGGCGTATCACTGTGTCTCCATTCAAACACCGTTCCATAATCACCGGTATTAAAACCAAAGTGTTTTTTATACCAGTCTTTTGTTTCTGCTGAATTCGGAGTTTTAAAGAAGACTCCCCCGATTCCTGTTATCCTTCCTTCTTCGCTTTTTTGGGCTGGCCAGCTAAAATTGGCTACTCCCAGACCCAAGGAAAACCCAAGAGTCACTAATGCTATATTTAGTTTTATGTTTTTCATGATTCTTTATTTTTCAACCCAAGCCTTGATATCATCCATGTCCTTTTGAAGAGCCTTTATTGTAGCTCCTTTAAAGAACGGCATCATAATGGCCGACATCAGTTTCGCCATGAATGTTTGAGGCTCACCTCCAAACTCCATGCTCAGCACGGATTGATCTCCCTGGCCACTCACTTTAATAATTGATTTGTAAATGGCTCCATGGCTTTCGGCCCTTACCTTATAGTGGTCATTTTCAATAACATCGGTAATCCACATTACCTCCGTAGCCGTTTTTCCGAACATGATTCGGGTTTCCCTCCATTTCAACCCTACCAATCCGGATTCCGGTTTTTCGAGCACTTCTACTAATTGGATACCAGAAATTCTCTCTGCGGCATCTTCAATGTTTGTGATCACTTTCCAAACATCTTCCTTTGGTCTATTGATCGTTGTTTCTACTTGTATCTTCATTGTTAAACTGTCTTGTTTTTAAATAATCTTCCCCCAAAATATGCGCATGGCACGTATCCAATTCCTGACGCAATAATTAACCAGGTGGGATGTGGTATCATCATCATATTGACTAATGCCCCGATGGACAAAACCACTCCAACTATGATCACATTGTTTCTCCAGTTTGGCCTGCTCATTACACTGGCCACAGATCCTGCCACGGTAGCTGAGATCATCCAGGACAAGAACAGGAGTACAAATGCTCCGATTGGAATTTCCGCCATAATTGCGGCAATATCTTCTTTTGTAAATGGATCAGCTCCTGCAGGTGTAGGATAAATCACATGGTTTAGTCGCTCCAGGGCAAAGACTACTATCCAGCCGGATACCAATCCAACCACAACGGGTAGAACTCGTTTTTTCATGAATAGCTTAGGCTGGCTGTACCTGTTTGGTTTTAACGATCAGTGCTGAAATCACTGAAAGTACGAGTCCAATCAAGAAGACAGTCATAAACATGAGTATGGTGCCGCCAACTGTGCTGTACATAAATCCACCTGTTTCCATCATGGCCGAGAATTTTTGTTGGAATTCATCCGTACCACGCTCTAACCCCTCCTGGTAGGCAAAATATTTTTCACCAAATTCCGGGTCAATCCACAATACGAAAACAAGGTTATAAACCGCAAAGGCAACCCCGCCCAATACCGATATTAGGGTGCCAATTTTCATTCCTTCGCCAAAATTAATCTGACCATCGTTTTCCTTATCACGATAAACGCGCATAGCAAAATAAACCAGAGACATAGCGACTATCATAGAGCTATAGCCGATAATCTCGCCCATAGAATAAGACTCCTCGCCATTGCCCATGATCAATGAACTCAATAGAGGGATGCCCACAACTATAGCTGCTCCCCAAAGTCCGTATTTAATAACTATTTTTTTCATGATGATTTTTTTGTTTGACATGAACAAATCAAGCTCCTCTCTGAAAATATGTCCTCATACTTTAGTACCAAAATACGGATTCCTACTAAAGTACTGCTAAGTCACTATGGCAAGTACGTGTATTAAAAATGGGGAAATCGCCTGTTGTCTTAGGCGATAATATGCAGTTCCTTGGCCCTTGTCACGGCCTGTGTTCTTCTCTTTACATCTAATTTTACAAAGAGATTGGAAACATGAGTTTTGATGGTACTCTCTGAAATAAATAGTTTCTCCCCGATTTCCACATTCGAGTAGCCTTTTGAAATAAGTTGGAGCACTTCCATTTCTCGCTCACTCAATCCTAACTCTTCAATTTTGGTAGCATTAATTTCAATGGGCCCTTCTACCTCTATTATGGTATCTTTTTTAATATTCCCACCCAGGTAAATACCCAAAGCAATAAGGATAACTGCTCCTAGCCCAATAATGAAATCGGCTGATATGGCTGGAAGAAAAAGTGAGGCATTACTAAGCTGAAACAATATCAACAGTGCCAGAATGATTAGCCCAAATCGCAGAACAGTTTTCAGCATGAGCCCTAATTTTCAGAAAACTCAACAGAAAAGAAAATGCTAAGCAAAAATTATCTGCAAATTGTTAGTGAACGGCACATTCTACTTGCCAATCCATTTTAAAAGTTTTTCTTCAAGAAATCTGCGTTCTGCTATGTTTTGCGCTTGTCTGATAGCGATAGAAAGGTGGAACCTGGCTTTATCCCAATTTTCGACTTGGGCATAAAGGTCTGCTCTTAAGGCTTCAAAGGATTGCTTGCCTTCGACTTCTGGTTCTATTTCCTCCAGGTGTTTTATTGCCGCTTCTGCCCCCTCCACTTTACTAAGCACCACTATCCTACTCATCTTCACCACAGGCGAAGGTTTGTGAATGACCAACACATCGTAAAGCCTAAGTATCTGCGTCCAGTTGGTGTCTTCGTAGGTTTTGGCATTAGAATAATAACTGGCAATGGCTGCTTCCAATTGATAGATTGATCTCTTAGGAAATTGTGATGAGCGCTGAAGAAAATTCCAGCCCCATTGAATATAGTCTGCCCTCCATAATGATCTGTCTTGATGTTCGAGGGTTAATAGGTTACCATCCTTATCTGTTCTAGCGGGAAAACGAGCTGCTTTAAACAGCATCATGGAGATCAGCGCATTCAGCTCTCCGGTATTGCAGGATTCTTCGTTTAGAAGCAGTATTGCTAAGCGTATGGCCTCCTCACTAATATCATTTTTCATTAGTTTCTCCCCTTCTGTGGCCTTATACCCTTCGTTGAAAAGAAGATAGATCACCTGCATCACAGCATTAAGGCTTTCTTTAATGGCCTCACCAGAAGGCACCTTCAGTTCTCCCACCTCCGTTTTAAACTTATGCTTGGCTCGGGTAATTGCTTTTTTCGTGGCCTCTTCATTTTTGAGCAAAGCCCTTGCAATTTCTTTTACACTTAGGCCACATAACAATTTCAAACTTAGCATCAATTGCTCCTGGGCTTTCATGGAGGGATGACAGCAAGCGAAGATCATCTTCAGTTGCTCATCGTTGATTGAATCCTCATCTAATTCCAACATCACATCTTCCGTTTTCTCCTCTTTGGTTTCCTCCCAGCCCACACTCTTCTTTTCTCTTCTCAATTGATCTATCAATTGATTACTGGCCACTCTGTATAACCAGGCCGAAGGGTTGTCTGGCATCGGTTTATAAGACCACATCTTCGCAGCCTTGTAGAGTGCTTCCTGTACCGCATCTTCAATCAGATCAATCATGGCAGCGGAGTAGCGGTTGGTAAGTAAAGCCACCAGCTTACTGTATTCATGCCTGAATAAATGGTCAAGGGTACGTGTTAAAGAAATTTCTGACATAAAAAAAGCCTCTTTATGCACCGAAGCTAATCAGAGCAAATTACGAGGCTTGAGTTCTTTAATAAATATACACTTACATATTCATTATCTCTCGTACTTCGATGTGTCCATCCTCAGCCTGAAGAATCGGGCAGCCCTTAGACAGCTCTACAGCATCATCAAGCGTTTCGGCATTCACCATTAGGTAACCACCAACAATCTCTGCGCCTTCGGCAAATGGCCCATCCGTAATTACACTTCCGTTGCCCGAAACCTGTTTACCATCGCTGGTTAATGGCAGTCCATCAATCAACTGGCCCTTTTCAGCCAGGCCCTGCATCCAAACACCCCACTCTTCCATATGCGCCTGTTTTTCTTCCGGGGACAGCTCGCTCATATGGCCGTCTCCTCCTCTGAATAAGTACAAAAATTTAGTCATCTCAATTAAAATTTATTGGTTAATATATGTTTAAGTTCTGATTAAAATCGGCTTAAGCTCTTTTTTCCTGTCTCCAGATAGGTCTTAAGGCGCTTCATATAGAATGCCCAACGATAATTGCATTGTGCAAAATAATCTGTCTTTTTTTCCCAACCTGAATGGTAAAGTTTCAGATTAGTAGAATCTATAGCTGGTTCCATTTCAAAGGCCAGCGTAGTGCCTATCCATTCCGGGTCGCCTGACTTAATTTCCCACATTACCCTATGCCCCGGAATATGTTCTACCAACCTCATTTTGCCAACGCAGGTTGGTGTGAAATGAAAAGTTGAAATATCATCCACTCTATTACTAAAACCGGATGATACGGCAAGCCAGGACTCTAAGCCTTCCTTGGTTGAAAGTGCCGCAAAGACTTTTTTAAGATCTACAATCTTGGTGTTGAGGAAATGAGATATTACAGTCATAGTCGGGTTGAATTTTTTGACAATTCACTACCGTGACGAACTCAAATTTCATAGGGGACAATGATGTGGGATTTTTTTAAAACTCAAAGGGCGGAAATCACTTCACTTAAGATTCTAAGTGCCTTCTCCTGTTCTTCATAATTTAGGCTTGCAAAACCTAAACGATTGTGATTATGTCCCAATTTAAACGGATCGTAGGGTTTTGAGTCAGGGATTTTCAAGTGACGTTTCAGGCATTCCGCCCTCACCATATCCCAATTATACCGCTTGTCTAGCCCAACCCAGAAGGCCATTCCTCCTTCCGGAATTTCAAAAGTCAGGTGCTTAGAATGAAATTTATGAAGTAGCATATTGAAGCTGTCTCTGCGCTCCTTGTAGAGCTTCAAAGCCTTTTTACTGTGTCTTTGTATATCTCCTTGCTTGAGCATATTAGCGACCGCTCGTTCAAGGATGGGGTCACCTTGCCGATCAACAATTCGTCTTAAATGCCCTACTTCCTGGATAAAGTCTTTGGAGGCTACCATATAGCCTACACGATATGCTGGTGCTACAATTTTACAAATCGCCCCCATGTATACCACATGGTCTGTATCTGCACTGGCAAGCGGAAGCAACGGTGCCCTTTGATAGTGAAAGTCGTAATCATAGTCATCTTCCAAAATGGCGAAACCATACTTTTCGGCAAGCTGTACGAGATGAACTCTTCTTTCTGCACTCAAGGTTACCGTTGTGGGATGATGATGATGCGGAGTCACATAAACTGCCTTAATTGGTCTGGTTTTACACAATTCCTCAATGGCCTTGGTAACTATTCCGTCCCGATCCACAGGAACGGTAAGCAACTCGGCCCCTTGGTCGGTTAAAGTCAAATTGGCCGTCCAATAATTGGTTTCTCCAACAACGGCCAAATCACCTTTGCCTATGATATACTGGGTAGCGAGGTACATACCCATCTGACTTCCTCGCGTAATCAATACATTTTCTGCCGTAATGTTCAGGCCCCTTGTCTCATGTAGATAATCCGCCAACACATTGCGGAGCAGGGGGTCTCCATAGATAGATCCATATGACAAATGCTTGAGGTTATACTCTCGCGCCAGGATGTTCTTAGAGTGCCTCATCACTTCTTGAAAGGGAGCAATTCTTACATCGGGAATACCCTCATCGATTGTGAGCATATCTTCCGTTTTAAAATCATCACGTCTTAGTGCCGACCGGTGATAATAGCTAAAGGCCGCCTTTCCCTTTGGGCAGGCAATGCCATCTTCCGTGTCAATAGACTGTGGTGCTATTACTGGCAATTTGCTGCTTACAAAGGTGCCCTTAGAAGGCACTATCTCAATCCAGCCTTGACTCATCAACTCGTCATAGGCCGCTATAACTGTTTTTCTGTGGACATTCAGGCTTTCTGACAAAGCCCGGGAACCCGGAAGTTTGTATTTCTGAGCAAGAGTGCCTCTTTTTATTAACCGCGCCATTGTATTACTGATTTGAATAAATACAGGCACTTCTGAGGATCGATTTATATCGACAAGGTTTTTAAAAGAAATCATACCGGACTATTTAATACTAACAAACTGGTACAACATACTAGTCCGTCAAAGATATAAGTTTGAATTGAAACTCAAAACCCGAATCATGCACAGGTCAGTTTTATTTCGGAGAATCTTAAGGCCTGTGATACCGTCATTAATTTTGAGCGGTGCTTAGGAGGAGGGGAAAAATAAAGTAGAAAGCATCCAATCTTGAGAATATTATAATATGACTGAATTTGCAAAATCCCCCCTTAACAAAGTGGTTCGAGGCCCGAACCGAGCTCAATATGACAAAGACGAGGTTTACAAAATTGTAGACTCGCACTTTTTATGTCATTTGGCTTATGTCTATGAAGGCACGCCAATCGTAATTCCCACGGGATATGGCAGAGTGGGTGACACCGTTTTTGTACATGGTTCTTCCAAAAATAGAATGTTGAACGCGCTGCTAAAAAATGAATCTGTCAGTGCCACCGTCACTCATATGGATGGGATCGTTCTGGCCAGATCGGTTTTTCATCATTCTTTTAACTATCGCTCTGCCGTGCTTTTTGGTAAACCCCGTCTTGTTTCCGATTGGGATGAGAAGATGGAAGCGTTAAAGGTCATTACTGATAACATCATCAAAGGGCGGTGGGAAGAAGCAAGAAGTCCTAATACGAAAGAGATGAAGGCCACAATCGTGATGGCCATTGATATCACCGATGCCTCAGCGAAGGTCAGGGCTGAGGGTGCTAATGACGAGCCTCATGATATGGATTTGGATGTATGGGCTGGGGTTCTGCCGCTGGACATCACGGTAGGTGCGCCTTTGAAAAATAAAGATTGCAAACCAGGCCTCGAAACACCCGATTCAATCACCAATTTCAGAGGATTGAGTTAAGCCCTGTATCTCTTTTGGAATGAAAGAAAACCGGGTTGGGAAAACTTACCCCTCCTGACCGCGTTTTCTTGTGTGACAGCACCATTCATCTTATCACAAAGCAATTAGCTAATTTGTGCTCTCTTGGATGAATTTTTTAGTTATGGAATAAAAAGCCCGTTGAAAAAAATCATTGCTTTCATATTGCTGATGATGTTGGCCATTGACACAAGGCCTCAGCCTTCTGATTCTGACAGTGTAAAACCATTGGTTCAACTCTGTTTGATCATCGATGTAAGTGGTAGCATGAATAACCTGTTACTTCAAGCACAAACGCAGATTTGGAGCCTGCTGGATTATGTTGGAGAGTTCGAACTTAAAAAGCAACATCCTGATGTAGAGATTGCTGTTATTACTGTGGGCGACTTTGTAGAAGATGGAAAACAGGTTCAAAACAAGCTGGTTTCTGATTTCACGCGTGACTTCGCACAATTGGCAGACCTGATGTTCGAACTCCAAACTGGTGGAGGAAATGAATTTTTTGGTCAGGCAATTGATAGGGCTGTCAACGAGCTTAATTGGCAAGAATCGAGCGTTTTCAAAACTATCATGGTAGCTGGCAATGAGAGTTTCGCTCAGGGGCCTACAAGTTATAAGAAGGCATGCGCGAGTGCTTTGAAAAATGGAGTGCTTGTCAATACCATATTTTACGGCAATTATGATCCGACCAAAAACTTGCTCTGGGATTCAGCCGCAGAAATAGGTGGTGGTGCATTTACCTTCATAGAACAGGATCAGGATAGCTTAAACCATGAAACACCATTTGATCATAATGTTATTGAGCAGTACCGCAAGTTTATGGAGACTTTTAACTTCAAAAACAAACCTCGAATACCGGCAAAAGGACTGATCACTCCGGCCTATCGAAATATGATCATAAATCGTATGCGCGGATTTAAGGCTCCACGCGATATCATAGAGATATTTGAGGAGAGTGATTGGGATTTTGATGCCATACAACCCAATGACATACCGGAAGAGCTAAAAGGTCTGGGAAAACGAGAATTTCGACAATTTCTGGTAAAAAGGGCTCAACAAAGAAGCAATGCGCGTGAGGGACTGTACCTGTATCAAAAAAAGATTGAGGGTTTCCTTAATATTAAGTTGGGCGTTAAAAAAGAGGGACGGACATTGGACGAGGCGGCACAGGAGATTATCACCGGCCAATTAACAGCAAGAGGATTTATTTATAGGAAAGATTAGAATTAGCCTGGTCAGTTTTGAAGGGCTGCCTTGCTTGGGGTGGTGTCTTCACAAACATCTCTGTCGCAGGTTCTCTGAACCTGTGACCATTATGGCTGTTAGGACTCTGTCCGTGAAGATTTACTTTGGAAGTGATAAAAAGATGCTTCCTTCATCAGCAAAAGAAAGGTTAGCGCAGACGCACCGTCATTCTTCATCTCCGCTCGCCTTTACAGGCGGCCCTGATTCAGAATAACAGTACAGCGGCTATCGACCATCGACTATTCAGCAATTGACTGCCCTACATATTCCTTCGGTACTGCCCTCCCACTTCAAATAAAGCGGAGGTAATCTGACCTAGTGAACAATACTTACAAGCCTCCATTAACTCTTCGAAAATATTCTCATTCTGCACGGCTGCCTTCTGTATTCTGGACAGCACCTCTTCAATTCGATCTGCATTACGCGTGTGAAGCTCCTCGAGCATTTGAATCTGATATTCCTTCTCTTCCTCGGTTGCTCTGATTACCTCTTTAGGCAAAACTGTAGGTGAGCCCTTAGAGCTTAGGAAGGTGTTTACACCAATAATTGGAAATTCACCTGTATGCTTGAGCGTTTCGTAGTAAAGGCTTTCTTCCTGTATTTTGCTACGCTGGTACATGGTCTCCATGGCTCCGAGCACTCCTCCCCTTTCAGTGATTCTGTCGAATTCCAGTAGCACTGCCTCTTCCACCAAATCTGTGAGTTCTTCGGTGATAAATGAGCCTTGCATTGGATTTTCGTTTTTCGCTAAGCCTAGTTCCTTGTTAATGATCAATTGAATAGCCATGGCCCTTCTTACAGACTCTTCGGTAGGCGTTGTAATGGCCTCATCATAAGCATTGGTATGCAGCGAATTACAATTATCATAAATGGCATATAAGGCCTGAAGGGTGGTACGGATGTCATTGAAATCAATCTCCTGAGCATGAAGAGATCGCCCGGAAGTTTGAATGTGATATTTCAGCATCTGCGCCCTTGGGTTGGCTGCATACTTATTTTTCATCGCCTTTGCCCAAATCCTTCGGGCTACACGGCCTATTACCGCATACTCCGGGTCAATGCCATTGGAGAAAAAGAAAGAAAGGTTCGGGCCAAACTTGTCGATATCCATGCCCCTACTTAGGTAGTATTCTACATAGGTAAAGCCATTGGCCAATGTGAAGGCCAGCTGAGAGATCGGGTTGGCACCTGCTTCAGCAATATGATATCCTGAAATGGAAACCGAGTAAAAATTTCTGACATTCTGATCGATAAAGTACTGCTGCACGTCACCCATCAACCTCAGTGCGAATTCTGTTGAGAAGATACAGGTGTTCTGAGCCTGGTCTTCTTTGAGAATATCCGCCTGAACGGTGCCACGAACCTTAGTTAGCGTGTCGCCCTTTATTTTGTTATAAACTTCTGCCGGCAATACCTGATCTCCGGTCACACCCAATAACATCAGTCCCAAGCCATCGTTACCTTCAGGAAGTTCGCCCTGGTAAGCAGGGCGAGCCACACCTTTCTTTTTGTAGATGGTCGCTATTTTTGACTCAATCTCTTTTTCCAGACCATTCTCCTTGATATACAATTCACACTGCTGATCAATAGCGGCATTCATAAAGAAACCAAGCAGCATAGGTGCCGGGCCATTAATAGTCATAGAAACTGAAGTGGTTGGATCCGCAAGATTGAATCCTGAATAGAGTTTTTTAGCATCATTCAAGCAACAAATGCTAACTCCTGCATTACCGATCTTTCCATAAATATCCGGACGGTGGCCTGGATCGTTGCCATAAAGCGTCACAGAATCAAAGGCAGTTGACAACCTGGCGGCTGGCATGCCCAAGCTTACATAATGGAAGCGTCTGTTAGTTCTTTCCGGTCCCCCCTCACCTGCAAACATTCGAGTTGGGTCCTCTCCTTCTCTTTTAAAAGGATAAATTCCAGCGGTGTAGGGAAATTCACCTGGAACATTCTCTTGCAGAGACCATCTCAGTACATCACCCCAACTTCTGAATTTTGGGAGCGCTACCTTAGGAATCTGCGTATGGGAAAGGGATTCGGTGTAGGTTTCAATGTTGATTTCCTTATCTCTGACCTTAAAAGTATAAACAGGATCAGTATATCGCTTCTTCTTGTCTTCCCACTGCTCAATCAATTGTAGATTACGCGGATCAAGGTCTAAGACGATTTGGTCATAAGACTCTTGCAGCCCTTTTATCAATGCCTCTTTATCACCAAAAGAGGAAGCTTTAATGGCTTCAATGGACACGTGCATTCCGAAAAGCTTCTCGGCAACTTCTGATTGCTTGTCAACCCATTCATCGTAGGCCCTATTGTTCTCAGATATTTCTGATAGGTACCTGGTTCTCTTTGGCGGAATGACAAAAATCTTCTCTGACATCTCATTAGTGATCTCGAAAGTAGACTTGAGCTCAGCACCCGTTTTGTCTGCAACTTGATCCATGATCACCTTATATAGGGAGTTCATTCCTGGATCATTGAATTGTGATGCGATTGTGCCATAAACAGGCATATCATCGACATTAGCCGTCCACAAGCCATGATTTCTTTGGTACTGCTTTTTTACATCTCTTAATGCATCCAGCGCTCCACGTTTGTCGAATTTATTGAGCGCTATGACGTCTGCAAAATCAAGCATGTCAATTTTCTCCAGCTGAGTGGCCGCACCATATTCTGGCGTCATCACGTAAAGCGACACATCGGAGTGATCAAGAATTTCGGTATCGGATTGGCCTATGCCTGATGTTTCAAGAATTATCAAATCGTAGTTGGCCGCTTTCAAAACCTGAACGGCTTCCTTTACATGCTTCGAGAGGGCAAGGTTGGACTGCCTGGTGGCCAGGGAGCGCATATAAACTCTGGGGCTATTGATTGAGTTCATTCGGATTCTATCTCCCAAAAGAGCTCCTCCGGTCTTTCGCTTTGACGGATCAACCGAAACGATAGCGATGTTCTTATCTTCAAAATCTACCAAAAACCTCCTAACCAGCTCATCCACTAAGGATGATTTACCCGATCCACCAGTACCTGTAATTCCCAAAACGGGTGTGTCAATTTTAGCAGCAAGGCTGTGCACCTGGTCTAAATCAGCCTTGGACTCATCCGGGAAGTTTTCAGCCGCAGAAATTACCCGAGCTATGGATTTAATGTCTTTCTCAGCAATATGGTCTACCTCTCCATTGAGATTTTGCCCGCTGGGAAAGTCACTTTGTTCCACCATATCGTTGATCATCCCTTGGAGTCCCATCTCACGCCCGTCATCAGGAGAATAAATCCTGGTGATTCCGTAGTCCATCAACTCGGCAATTTCTTCCGGAAGAATCACTCCTCCCCCTCCACCAAAAATTTTGATGTGCTCTGACCCCTTTTCTTTCAACAGGTCATACATGTATTTGAAATATTCATTGTGCCCCCCCTGATAAGAGGTCATGGCAATGGCTTGTGCATCTTCCTGAATGGCTGTATTTACCACTTCTTCAACACTCCTGTCATGGCCTAGATGAATTACCTCGCAACCAGTAGCCTGAATGATTCTGCGCATAATATTAATGGCGGCATCATGGCCATCAAACAGTGAAGCAGCGGTCACAATTCGAACTTTGTTCTTGGGCTGATACGGGGCTACTTGCTGCATATACGGTTGTGTTAATTAAACATGCAAATTTAGGCAAAATGCGGCAGTTTCCTAACGGTTGTTAGGCAGTTTAGCTATTTGGCAAACAGGCGTGCAAGTTTGGCAAGGGCCGCCTGATCAAAAGGGTCATTGATGGCCTGAATGATGTTATTGGTCTCTTGTTCGGTCAATCTCCAACTCAATGAAGCACGTTCGTTGGAAGTCTGACTATTGGCTATGCGATATTCAAACTCCACACGTTGCAAATGTTCTCCAAAAAGCGATTTTAACATGTCGTATTGCTTTTCGTTCTTGATGGTTTGCACATAGTCCCAAGTGTTATAAACGCCTTGTAAGGGGCTAAATAAACGCTGAACGAGAGATTGGTTACCAATTGTGAGAATTTCCGGTTCCTTCTCAGAATCGCGTATCGTCATTAAAGTCACGCCACCAGTGTTTTCCATTATCCAATCCTGAAACACGTATAGGAAAGTCAATGCATCAGAAATTCCAAAATTGTCCGATATACCGGCATCCGCAATTTCAATAGGTGGCTGGGTGGGCAGGGTTACATTGGGAGTGATATATGGAAAGGTGGCACTCATTCTTAAGGCGGATAAGAACCTAAGACTATCCGCGTGTTGATTTTTCAACAGCGCCCTGAAATCGACACCTTGTTGCTTAGCTCCTTCAATTTCTGTTCCCGTATTAAAAAACGAAACAGGCTGAGGTGATAGATACAAGCGCCTACCATCGTTTACTATGGTTGGGTTCATTACCAGCATCGGAATTTCCGCATTAAATTCCGGCTCGCGATAGTCAATCAATTTTCTGTCTACTGCATTCAAATTGCTCCGTAACCTCTCTTCAAATGCATAACCACGGTCTTGAGGGTATTCTTGTCCTGCAAATTTGAATTTACCCGTGCGCATAAAAATATCATTGACGAAAAGCGAAAAAACAATCGGGTTGAGCACATCTCTGGTCATGGGCTCCAAATCAATTTTAGTATCAACAGCCCCTTTATTTTGCCAATAAAAATCGCGGTAGTAGCTAGCACCAACCAGCCCACCCGAAGCACCTGTCAATAAGGTAGTATGCTTCATCAATTCTCCAGACAGCACTGAGTCGGCCTGTTGCAATACCCTCGTGGTCCATAGGGCCGATCTTTGACCTCCACCGCTGGAAGTAATCAGAATCATCTTTGGTTTCTCTTCCTCGAATTTGGCCTGCCAATTTTCAAGGATTTGGATCATATGCTCCTTGTCTTTGGCCACTTGCTCAGCACTGTTCAATTTCTTGATGCGCTCTATGCTATACTCGGCCTTTTCTACTTCATAATTCAGTCCATAGGCCTGATAAATGGCCTGAAAAGCTCCGGCCAAATGGGAAAAATTCAGGATAAGAAAAAGTGCGGCAACAATACCAATAGCCCAAGTCCTAAACCAGTAACTGATGGCTCCGGTGAACATTACAATCATGGTCAATAGCAATACCATGCTGGCCGCAGCGGGGATTTGGAAGCCTGGAAGAGATTTAAAAAGGCCAAGACTGATGATAGCCACAAAGAGAAACAACTCAATAAAAATCGCATTACGTTGGTTCTGAGCAAAAACCCTTAAAATCAAAACCCTGTCAAACACTTTCTCGAACCTTCTTGCACTAAAGAATTTCATCCTAAGGCTTAGGTAATTTTCAACTTTGACCACGCTTCTGCGAAGCCTTCTCAATTCTTTGAATGCGTTTTTCTTCGGACTGGATGGCTTTCCTATCACTTTTTCTACCTGTATACCAAGTATCTTAAATATGTCTCTGTTGGTGCGTGTGAAATAGAAGAACATTAGAGACAGCATAGCTCCGTATCCCAACAACAAACCAAGAATATCCGCCAGCGTATGTAAGCCAGGGTCCGCTTCCATGTTCTGCTGAAATCCAACAATTCGGCTGATATAATAGATCAGAAACGAAAGTGGAATTAGAGAATTATTAAGGCAGAAATGGGCAAAGGGCTTAGGAAGTGTCCCAAGAAAAGGAAAACGGAAACTGTCCAAGATATAAGAACTGATATTGAAGGCCATGGAAAAACCGGCCAACACAACACCCATAATCAAAAAGCTCCAGAAATTGACCTGATCTAAATAAACGGGATCAAGAAAGAGATAGGGTATGCCCAGAACGCTTCCGAAATTTCCGCTAACAATGAAAAACAAGAATACCCAGTAGAGCACCAGAAAGTGATTAAACCTGAGGTGGGTGACCACGAGTTTAACAGGAAATGAAAAATATATAGCTTTTAAAGCTTTCAACTCAACTCTTGTGTTTCTGAGAGCCCTGATACAATTGGTATTCTAAAAGTCTGGAATCAATTCGGGCATTGAAAAACTCGACACGCCTCGAAGCTCTAAGTCCAACCTTCTTGGCCAGGTCCAGGTTACCGGTAAATACATAGCCCATATATCCTTGACAGTGCTTCTTAAAGAAATCACCTATCTCGGCATAAATCAATTCAAGGTCTTTGTCCGCCCCAAGTCTTTCTCCGTATTCGGGATTCAGCATGATTACACCATTTTCTTTAGGTATAGGGGTTTCTCTGAAGTCACATTTCACAAATTCTATCAAATGCTCTACTCCAGCTAATTTTGCATTCTCCCTGGCCGCCCTTAAGGCCTCATTACTCATATCGGAGGCAATGATCTTGAAATCCAGGTCCACCTTCTTTTGTAGACCCGCCAATCGCTTAAAACCCTTCCATGATGATTCATCATAACCATTGATGTGCATAAACCCATAGTTATTCCGAATCAGACCCGGGGCGGATTTTGTGGCCATCAAGGCAGCCTCAATCGCCAGGGTTCCTGAACCGCACATTGGGTTTACGAATGAGCTGGCCATATCCCAGCCTGAAGCCAGAATGGCTGATGATGCCAGTGACTCGATCATAGGTGCCTTAAAGGGAATTTTGCGATATCCGTGTTTGGAGATGGTGTTGCCGGAGGTATCAAAGTACAGTCTCACTTTGTCATCTTTCCAATAAAGGTGAATGACCGTATGGTCGCGCAATGGCCCTGAATCAGGTCTCATGCCGTTCTTTTTATTCATACGATCCACAATCGCGTCTTTGATCCTCACATTGGCGAAGCGATCGTCATTGATACTGTCGTTTCTTACCCAAGAGGTCACTGAAAAATAGCCATCTTTCTTCAGGTACTTTTCCCAGGGTATCTCAATGATTTTCTTGTAAAGCTCATCGGCATTATTGGCCCTGAACCTGCTGAGCTGAAAAAGCACCCTTCCCGCAGTTCTAAGATACATGTTAAGCCGAAGGCAATCATCCATAAAACCTTTGAACTCCACTTCCGAGACACTCTGACTTTCCACAGTAAATCCAAGTTCTTCAACTTCCTTGGCAAGCCACGGACTTTGTTTGGGAAAACAGGTGATTACGATCTGGCTTGGATAAGGAAAAACGGCACTCATAGAAACGTGAAGTAGCAAAATCAAGAGGGATTAGAAAATATTTTCAAGGCTTTTCTTTCTGGCTATGAAAATCCGAAACCTAGCCCTTATCTTCGCAACCCAAATAAGAAATTATGCAAATCTGGTTTTCCTGTAAAGTCAAATATCAAAAAGAAGATGAACAAGGTTATGTGAAGAACGTGACCGAGGCTTATCTGGTAGACGCCCTGTCATTTACCGAGGCTGAAGCCAAAATTTATGAAGAGATTGGCCAGCGTATAATGGGTGAATTTATGGTAACCAGCATTGCCAAAAGCAGGGTGGTTGACGTGTTTGAATATCCGGATGCGGATACTTTTTACAGCTGCAAAGTCTCCTATGTAACCGTGGATGCGGATAGCGGCAAGGAGAAGAAAATCAACAATATCATGTTGATCAACGCACATCATGTAAAAGAGGCCTATGAGCGAATTCACGAAAGCCTGAATAACATGCTGGTCACTTTTGTAGTGCCGGAAGTAAAAGAATCACCCATTTTGGAGGTATTCAAGCATGTGAAAGAGCCGGGTGAGGAAAAAATTCCTGATAACCTGACTCCGGTTTCGGAAATTGAAGAGGATGAATAGGACATTCGATAACGTTTCAGTTTCGGCATTTGATTGTCTTAAATCAAAACTTCAGGCACAGGGCATTACCTTGGAGGGTAATTCAGGTTATCTCTCCAAAAACGGCATCTCTCTGGATTACTCATTTTCAGCAGAAGCCCAAACTCTTGAAATCACCAATCTGGAGGTTGGTTTTCCGGCATCTCTTGTTGGAATGAACAAGGATAAGGTGATGGGAATATTGGAAAAGGCGATTGATGAATGCCAGGCATAGCTCGATATTTGAAATTTTCTTAATAAAACCTCTTACCGCGCTCATTCTTTCAAGGTTTGATTTCAATCTTGGCTGTCCAAAGCTGATAAGTCCCCGTTTTATTATCGCTCCAAACCGCACGGAAAACATTATTCTCTAATGAAACCAAACCGTAATAATCTCCTCCCTGCCTGAATCTATTTGAAACAAATCGATCAGTATTCTTAATAGTAATTTCATTGCCTTTGGTATTTGGATGGCTAATCTTGTCTGAGATCAAACTCGATTCAGACCAGGTTTTCCCTTGATCAAGCGAATATGTAAAATAAACACCATAGGCCTTATTGGAACTATCAGTCTTGTGATTCGGCCATATCAGCCCGATCACTCCGTTTTGACTCATTGCTACGGTGGCAAGTATCCCAGCAGAGCCCGGATTCCTATTTATGTCTTCAACTTTAATTGGCTCACTCCAATGCACACCATAATCTTCAGAATAGCTTGAATGAATATACCAGCTCTTATCCACCCTCGCCTGCCAAAATAAATGAAGCTTGCGTGGATCTGTCTTATCCGCCAAGAGCACTGGATCCGCACCTTCGAAGCCCGTCATTTTTGGAGTTAAAAAACTCTTGGCCTTGTTATTCGTCATACTGATCCAAATTCTGTTCTGTTCAAGCAGGTTATCATCCGAGTCTGACAATTCATAAAAAGGGACTGCCAAACTATCGCTATCGTGAATGTTTATTGGAGCACCTACCTGATAATTAATATTGCCCGGTAATATTTGCACTGGATCTTCAATCTCCCTTAAGTCCTTGGATACTCTGACAACAGAAATTGGTCCTAGACGATCACCTGCCTTCGTCCGTAAATTCTGTGATGCCGTGACATACAGGTAATTCTCTGACGAAGAAATTTTAATAAAGTCATATGGGTTTTTAGTCCCTTTGAGTTTGACACCTTTCGACCATGTCTTGCCATGATCCATCGACTTATGAACAACACCGGGTAGGTAAGTTAAGTAAGCAACTCCCGAATTATCATACGCGAGCCAGGGATCAACACCATGTATTTCGGTACTTTGAAAACTACTTGACTGCCATGTTTCACCTCCGTCTTCAGAGTAATATGAAACAATCTGATCTGGCTGGCCCGAAGCTGTATACATCATGGAGGCAGTAATTAATCTCAAAGGATTGTTAGGATCAACCACCAAACTAGGCTCAACATGAGGGAAATTTATATTGGCTTTACTTACCTGAATGTTCTGACCTAGAGTTAGCTGGCTCTGGAAATATTCTTGAGCATATCCCTTCCAAATGGGAAGCATTAGCCCGATCAGACAGGCAATCCACTTGACCCTTTTTTGAATCTGCCTCATTTTCAAAACTTTCATCAATCAGGGCTTATTGATGATCATTTGTTCAAGATTTGCGAGTCGTTGCTGAATCTCCATTAAGCTGGTTGTGCGTATCCTTATAAACACTCCAATGGTGCTAATGATAGCGATGATAAAGGCGAAAATACCTATCACCCTGACCATGGTATACATTACGGCCGTGACAGTAGCATATGATACTGCACCAGCTTTATAGAGCCCTAGCGTTCTACTTAATTCCATTCCCCAAAAAATGAGTAAAACACCAAGCATAATGAGTGTTACTGCCCAGGCGATTTTGCTAATCCGTTTGATAAAAAGGTCCTTCTTCTTCTCCTTTTCAATCATTTGCCATACGGCATCATCTGTTCTTTCATTCATGTTTGTCATAGCTTTTTATTTTATGTTATCAGATATTTGAGTTTCACTTTTGCATTATGAATTCGTGACTTTATAGTTCCCAAAGTGCTCCCGGTAATCAAGGCAATCTCTTCGTAGTCCATACCCTCTAAAAAATTTAGAGTCAACACCTCTCTATGCTTTGGAGAAATCTTTTCTAGATTTTCCTCCAGTTTTTTCAGGTTTTCATTGGGCAATATCTCTTGGGATTCTGTCGGAATACTTTCCTCTATCAAATCGACATGAAAGAGTTCCTGAAATTCTTTTACCCTTTTCATAATCCTGAAATGATCCATCAGCTTATTTCGAGCCATCTGGAAAAGCCACATTCTAAAGCCCAAAGGATTCGAAAGAGCAGAAATTCTCTTATAAACATTCAACCAGACTTCCTGATTGATATCTTCTGCCTCCACTGCCTCAGCCATTCCCTTCAAATAGCGTAGGGTCTTTGAGCTGAAAGTTTCATGAAGCTCCCGAAAAGCGCCCTCATCACCCACTTGACATCGAAGCACTAAAAAATGCAACTTCAGGTCTGCGGTCTTGTCAGGCTGTTGGACTTTACTCATTGAAGGAATAAATTATTCAATCTTCGCCACTAGAGACGCTTGAGTTTTGCGATAGTTCATTTTTATGAGAAGTTCGGTCATAAAAAAAGCCCTGACAGTATCGTCAGGGCCCAAGTTCTTGAGGTTAATTTATTTTAAGCCTCTTCAGCCTTAAAGCTGGCACTCAAATACTCTCTATTCATTCGAGCAATGTTTTCAAGGCTAATGCCTTTTGGACATTCGACTTCACAGGCTCCAGTGTTTGAACAGTTACCAAAACCTTCTTCGTCCATTTGTTTCACCATGTTTTGCACACGCTCCGCAGCTTCCGGTCTTCCTTGAGGTAACAAGGCAAACTGAGACACTTTGGCTGAAACAAACAGCATCGCAGAAGCATTCTTACATGAAGCTACACAGGCACCACAGCCAATACAGGTAGCAGCATCAAAGGCCTTGTCTGCCTCCAGTTTAGGTATAGGTATATTGTTTGCATCTTGTGTATTACCTGAGGTGTTCACGCTGATAAATCCTCCTGCAGCCATAATCCGGTCAAACCCACTTCTATCCACAACCAAATCTTTAAGCACTGGAAATGCCTTGGCTCTCCATGGTTCTATGTAAATGGTGTCTCCATTTTTAAACTCGCGCATGTGCAGTTGGCAGGTTGTAATGCCTCTACCAGGTCCATGAGCTTCACCATTGATATACATAGAGCATGTACCACAAATTCCTTCACGGCAATCATGATCAAAAGCCACTGGGTCTTGACCTTCATCAATCAATTGCTCATTGAGGATGTCCATCATTTCCAGAAAGGAACTGTCAGGTGAAATATCAGTCACCTGATAAGACTCCAGCTTCCCCTTGTCTTTGTTGTTTTTTTGTCTCCAAACTTTTAGTGTAAGATTCAATCCGTTTGCTGTTGACATATTCTAAATCCTTTAATCCTCAGTTAATTATTTATAAGAGCGGGTTTTGAGTTCTATGTTTTCATAGGTCAATCCCTCTTTGTGTACCTCGGCTTCCGAGGGCTCTCCTTTAAACTCCCAGGCAGCGGCATAAGTGAAATTGATATCATCTCTTAACGCCTCACCTTCCGCTGTGCTATGCTCTTCCCTAAAATGGCCCCCACAAGATTCCTCCCTCAACAGTGCATCTCTTGCGAACAATTCTCCCAACTCCAGAAAATCAGCTACCCTGCCTGCCTTTTCCAATTCAGGGTTCATGCTGTCTGCTGTTCCAGGTACTTTCACATCTTTCCAAAACTCAGCTCTAATCTGCTTTATTTCTTCAATCGCTTCTTTCAGTCCTGTGGCGTTTCTTGCCATCCCCACTTTATTCCACATTACCTTACCGAGCCTTTTGTGGAAGTGGTCAACAGACTTACTGCCTTTATTGTTTATAAAGAAATCAATCTGATCTTTCACCGCTTTTTCGGCTTCATCAAACTCAGGTGAGTCTGTTGGGATCGCTCCCGTTCTAATGTCATCTGCCAGGTAATCTCCAATAGTGTAGGGCAGTACAAAATAGCCGTCAGCCAGCCCCTGCATCAATGCTGAGGCACCGAGCCTGTTTGCACCATGATCTGAGAAATTTGCCTCGCCAATGGCATAGCAACCCTCAATCGTGGTCATCAAGTTGTAATCTACCCAGACACCACCCATAGTATAGTGAACAGCCGGATAAATCTTCATTGGAGTTTTGTACGGATTGTCAGCTGTGATTTTTTCATACATCTGAAAGAGGTTACCATACTTCTCCTCCACTACTGCCTCTCCTAATTCTCTGATTTTGGCATCATTTGCATCATATACGCCATGAATATTGGCTTGCTCCTGACCATAGCGCATGATGGCAGAAGAAAAATCCAGATACACCGCTTCTCCACTCTCATTTGTTCCTACGCCATATCCAGCATCAGAACGTTCCTTGGCCGCTCTTGAAGCCACATCTCTCGGAACAAGGTTACCGAAGGAAGGATATCTTCTTTCTAAGTAATAATCCCTGTCTGCTTCAGCGATATCCGTAGGCTTTAGCTTACCCGCTCTTATGGCCTCTGCATCTTCCTTTTTTGCAGGAACCCAGATTCTTCCATCATTCCTTAATGACTCAGACATCAAAGTAAGCTTAGACTGCTGATCTCCATGTTGTGGAATGCAGGTCGGGTGAATTTGTGTAAAACAAGGGTTTGCAAAAAAAGCGCCCTTCTTGTGGATCTTCCAGCTTGCAGAAACATTGGAGCCCATTGCATTGGTGGAAAGGAAAAAGACATTTCCATATCCACCCGAGGCAATCACCACTGCATGGGCCGAATGCCTTTCAATTTCTCCGGTGATCAGATTTCTTGCTATAATACCTCTGGCCTTACCATCAATTTTTACAATATCAACCATCTCATGACGGTTATACATCTTAATCTTCCCTTTTCCGATTTGGCGAGACATGGCCGAATAACAGCCAAGTAGCAATTGCTGGCCTGTCTGTCCTTTGGCATAGAAAGTACGTGATACCTGCACACCACCAAAAGATCGATTATCGAGGAGTCCACCATAATCTCTGGCAAAAGGCACGCCTTGTGCAACGCATTGATCAATGATATTTGTGGAAACTTCTGCCAGTCTATACACGTTGGCCTCTCTTGATCTATAATCACCACCTTTCACGGTGTCATAAAAAAGCCGATAAGTAGAATCTCCATCACCCTGGTAGTTCTTGGCTGCGTTAATACCTCCCTGAGCCGCGATAGAGTGCGCCCTTCTTGGAGAATCCTGATAGCAGAATGCCTTTACATTATAACCGAGCTCAGCCAATGTAGCACAGGCTGAACCACCTGCCAGCCCAGTGCCCACCACAATTACATCTATCTGACGTTTGTTTGCAGGATTAACAAGTTTAATGTTATTCTTATGATTGGTCCATTTATCCTTAATCGGACCTTCAGGGATTTTTGAGTCTAAAACTGACATAGAACTAAATGGCTTGGGTGAAATGGTGATAGACAGCGATAAATATGTATAGAGCCGGGACTACGATTGAGTAAGCATCACCAATCTTTTTGATCATTGGGGTATACTTGCTGTGACGGGCTCCCATTGATTGAAAAGCGGATTGAAATCCGTGTTTCAAATGCAAAGCCAGGAAGACAAAAGAAAGCGTATAAATTCCAACTCTGATAGGATTCTCAAACATATGCACAGTTTCAGCATAATAACGATTAGGGTCGTCCGGATGAACCTCTATGTATTTATGAATGATCTCTGGAATCCAAAAGTCTGCAAAGTGGAATCCCAGAAAGAAAAGGATGAAAAGGCCACTCCAAATCATATTCCTGGACATCCAGGATGAATTGGCTCCACCTTCATTCTTAGCATATTTTACTTCTCTGGCATTCTTGTTCCGGATTTCAAGGATAAAACCCATGACAAAGTGAAAGATCACACCAATAATCAGCACCGGTTGCAATGCAAATTGAACTACCGGATTGGTGCCCATAAAATGTGAAAGGCTATTGAAGGTTTCTTCACTAAACACCGAGGTTAAATTGATAATCAGATGTTGCAGTAAGAAGATGATTAAAAACAGGGCTGACAGTGCCATTGCAAATTTTCTACCGATAGAACTGCCAAAGGTTTCTTTGAACCAACTCATGTATAAATGGAGGTTTAATTTAAGGTGTGCAAAGTTACTTCCGAATTCCCAGCAATCAAATCACTTAGCGAATTGAATGTACTTCACCGTACATTGGTCAGTAAAATTTTGCTCTTTCCTTCAACCCATGAAATTTTGTTAGAAGTAATGCGTTATCTTCGAGCAAGACAGAGAGAAATTTTAGACCTACGAGTAGGTACAAGTGTGCTGCTGGGTGTACATTACAAGAACTTGTTTCATACCAGACACTTGTTCAATTATATTTGCCAAAGAGTAAATAAATTTTGCTATTTGCGTTATTAGAGAAAATTTAGGTTTTAATGCATCTCAAAAGGAAGTTAAGTTTTATCCTCTTATTCTTGTTTGTTGCCACAATTGAAATGTGGGCCACTCATATTCGGGCAGGTGAAATTACCGCTGTCAGGATTTCACAAACGACATTCAGATATCGATTTACGATTGTTATTTATACGGATACCGAATCCCGTATTGAGGCTGGTGAAGGTGGTATAGTAGATTTTGGACAGGGCACTGTCTTTGACGGAACCCAAACCAATGATCCCAGGGGCTTTCTTGAAAGTAAGGATGTGGATGAAAGATTTGAAGAGGAGCCAATTGGCAATCAAGTCAGAAAAACGATCATGGAGTTCATTGTTAGCTTTGATGCTCCAGGGGTATACTGCATTAGCTATACCGAACAAAACAGAAACGACAATATCCTTAACATCAATGGTGGTGCTTCTGACCAGGCTCCTTTCCATATAGAAACCATCCTCAGAATTGCTCCCGGTTTGGATAATGGTACACCGGTTTTAACTACCCCTCCAATTGACAGGGCATGTGTTGGCTCCAGATTCATTCACAACCCAGGGGCATTTGACCCTGACGGTGACAGTCTGGCCTATCGACTTGCCACCCCTTTACAGGGTCGTGATTTCGATGTGGACAATTATCTTGCCCTCAACGATCCTACTATTTCCAACACAAGAGAAAATGGTGCGAGCCCTGCTCTATTCGAAATTGATTCCATTACTGGAGATTTTGTATGGGACGCACCTGAAAGGGCCGGAGAATACAATGCGGCATTTTTTGTAGAAGAATGGCGTTTTTCGGAGCTCCTGAATAGGCGGGTATTGCTGGGATATGTCACCCGTGATATGCAAATTATCGTTGAGGATTGTGATAATGAGCGTCCTGAGTTGCTTATCCCAGATGATATATGTGTAGAAGCCGGAACACTGATAGACGCCAATATAATAGGACGAGATCCCGACAATAATCAAGTGAAAGTTGAGGCTTTCGGTGGTGCTTTTGAGTTGAACAACTCACCTGCAGAACTTAGTCCT
>JAJCYM010000060.1 GCA_029262895.1 Roseivirga sp. | reverse complement strand
GGTTGGCTACCGGAGCTGCAAAGTAGGTGACATACCATTTGGCACTATCCGTTTTATACTGACGCATACTACTACCAACGCTGCCATCAGGCTTCCAATTTTCATCAATGACGGCAGTACCATTTAATACATACCTCCATTCCCAGACCGTTGCTATGGTATCACCCCAAGTCTGATCAGCATTGCGACCAACCATTTTGCAATCGCAAATACCTATCATTGGAGCAAAGTCTTTGAGTTGTTCTTTATAATCCGGATGGACTCGTCCGAATGGAAATTCAGCGTTGGGAGCATATTCTGCCCGGCCCTGAGCGCAAAGCTGAGAAACAAGCATCAACCCAAGGGTGAGATAAAAGGCTTTTTTGATCATCTATTTGATTGTTCAAATCAAAAGAGTCCATTTAACACCTCTAAATCAACTTTTTTGCAGTGAAGGAATGTCGACTTGCCGAGAGTAGAAGTTAAATTGTCTGTAAGGCACTCTTTAATTCAGACAGTCTGGATTGGGCTACGGGTATGGTTTGGCCATTTCTTAGAACAATTTCTATTCTTCCGTTCTGCACAAACTCGCTTACAAAGCTCATATTGACAATGGCCTTTCTGTGCACTCTTAAGAAGCCATAATGATCTAGCTTTTCACTCAGGGCCTTCATAGAACTTCTCAGCGTATGAGAATTGTCATTGTGGTCGTGAATTCTGACACAATAATCATCCGCTTCAATCCAGACAATTTCCTCAACCGGCACCAACTTCGTTCTGGGGCCCGTTTTCACCTGCAGTACAAAAGACTCGTCTTTGAGCGATTGATTGCGCAATTCCTGATAGAGCTGCTCATGAGAAAACTTCAGCTTACCCAGTTCTCCAATGGTTAAGTCAAGCACCTCTCGATTTCTGAAGAAATGAATGAGAACGACCAAGGCCACTAGTGTTATAAAATAAAGCGGGGTTTTGTGAAAAAAGTAGAAAACAAATGTCTCTTCGAAACTAGCCCAATTCATTGCCCCTGAATCGAGCACAATGAAGAGTACCGAAACGCTAACGAGGTTGAGAAATAAGACAGCAATAATCACAACCAAGTACTTGAACAGATTACCTGATCTCAGATTACCACGTTTTATAGGATTCTTGAGGGTATAAAAAATCAATATAGGACTAAGTGCTGCCCATATAAGCCATCTGTTCAAGCCTGTACTCAAAATGGTAAAAAAGCTAGCAGCAGTGCCTCCGGAAACAGAGAAATTTCGTGCATAAAACAATTGCTGATAGGCTTCAAAAACAATAAAGACTGCCGCGCACAAAATACCGAGAATCAACTCGCGATGATTCGCACTAACCCACTTTGAAACCCTGCCCATAAATGCCATCAATTATCTAATACGAAAGTTAACAGGCTTTGGGTTCGATACAACTGCTCGGAATGCATTCCCTGCTAAATCCACTATCTTTGCTGCGTTTATGCAGAATCACCTTCAAAATGATGACACAATAGTAGCCCTGGCCACTCCTCAGGGTGTAGGAGCAATTGGCGTTATCCGGCTCTCAGGTCTTGAGGCTATCAACATGGCGAATGCTGTTTTTCATGGAAAGGACCTCACAAAGCAGGAATCACATACGATTCATTTTGGGACAGTGCGCGATCAAGACAAAGTCCTCGATGAGGTATTAATCTCCCTTTTTAAAGCACCAAGCTCATTTACCAAAGAGAATGTGGTGGAGATCTCTTGCCATGGCTCCAACTATGTGATCCGTCAGATCATTCAATTGTTGATTAGAAAAGGTGCTCGGCCTGCCAAACCCGGAGAGTTCACCAAACGGGCCTTTATGAACGGCCAGTTCGATTTGGCACAGGCGGAAGCCGTAGCTGACTTGATCAACGCGGATTCTGAAGCATCCCACCAGGCTGCCTTAAATCAAATGAGAGGCGGTTTTTCAGAAGAGATCAAACATCTCCGAGAAGAACTTGTTCACTTTGCCTCCATGATAGAATTGGAACTTGATTTTGGCGAAGAAGATGTGGAGTTTGCTAGTCGAAATGATCTAAAGCAACTCATTGATAAACTGTTAGTTGCTATCAATGGATTAATTAAAAGCTTTGACCTAGGTAATGTCATCAAAAATGGTGTGCCCACAGTGATTGCAGGCAAGCCCAATGCAGGCAAGTCTACCCTGCTCAATGCCCTACTTAATGAAGAAAGGGCCATTGTCTCTGATATTGCTGGCACTACCCGAGACCTTATCGAAGATGAGGTGATTATTGGTGGTGTGGCCTTCCGCTTTATTGACACCGCGGGCCTCCGCGAAACTACAGACACCATTGAAGCCATAGGCGTGGAGCGCACCGAAGCAAAGATGAAGCAGGCCTCGCTGATCATTTATCTCTTTGATTTGGCTGATACGGATGCGGTAGAAATAAATAGGGAGATCAACAAACTTGAAAATGCAGGTGTTCCCTTTTTGAAGCTGGGCAATAAGCTTGACAAAGCACAAGGTGGCATGGTTGAAAAACTACAGCAACAACACCCTGATATGCTTTTCCTCTCCGCCAAGGATCCCGAACAAGTTGAAAAACTCAAAGAAAGAATTCTCGAACTCATCAATCTGGACAAGTTCAAACGGGGTGATACGGTAGTCACCAATATCCGCCATTACGACTCCCTCCTACAAACCCGCAATTCACTAATGGATGTGATCAATGGTATCGACAATCAAGTCACGAATGACTTTGTGGCGATGGACATCAGGCAAAGCCTCCATTACCTTGGAGAAATCACTGGAGAGATCACTACTGATGATTTGTTGGCCAATATTTTTGGGAAGTTTTGTCTTGGGAAGTAATCAAGAATAATTTATTTACTGTAAACCTACGTAGGACAGGCAGATGCGTGCGCGAAGTTTTCTATCACGAAATTGAATAAGCTCAATAACGCAATCAGCCTTTTCGAACCTATAAGTCCACGTTGACACAGATAAACTTGGGCTTAAAACCATTTAAAATCTCAATTTTTACAAAAAAAAAGATAAATTATCAGTCAGTTGCAAAGTTTAATCTAGTTTGAAACTCTGCAAAAGTAGTCTTTTCAATTCTCATCGAATAGTGAAAACTAACACAACTAAATATCAGCCATTATATGATAAGTCTTGGGGCAATCCATCAGGAACCCTGCAAAAGGTCCATCGACCAGATAAGAGAATCTTCATTTCATACAGACGTAAAGATAGCGCAGAATCCACAGGTAGGCTGAATGACCATCTTAGCAGCGCGTTTTCTGTAACTATTTTCCAAGATATTCACAGTATTAGTGGTGGTGAGGATTTTTTTATTCGTATAAAGAAGGAGTTATCCAGTACTGACCTTGTCATTGCCATAATTGGTCCTGAATGGCTTAAGATAACTGATGATGAAGGCAACTATCGGCTCACGCAACCAGATGACTACGTTCGATTAGAAATAGAAACCGCTCTGAAAAAGAAAACCCCATTAATTCCAGTGTTGATAAACAATGCTTTGATGCCAAAGGCTTCTGAGTTACCAGAATCAATTCGTGAATTGGCTAGAAAAAGTGCCAAACAATTAAGACCGGACCCTGATTTTCTTAACGACTTCGAGGCGCTTTCCATGACCATTCGGAGCTATCTTGGCCTTCCCTCAAAACCGAACCTTGACGAAGTCATAAATGAGATTGTCGGCATTGTGGAATACTACAGTACGGCATTGGCAGAGTTGAGGGGTTATGTTGACTCTGAAATAGACCAGCTTGAAGGTAAAACGTCTGACCGACATTCAGAACTTATAATGGCAATTCAAACCATTGGAGCAAAGCTCAATTCAATTAAAGGAACAATTCATGCTCAACAACAACATTCCAACCAACTTGACCGATTAGTTGGTGAATTGCTTCGACATAACCGCCTCCTTTGAGAATGTTTTTTCACCTTTGTTGATCTTCTTACAAACAAACAATCCGTCAACATAAGTCCTTACTCAGGTTGGCGACAAGTCCAGCAATCGTAAAAGAGGTCACAACTGATTTACTGGCTAATATCTTCAGAAAATTTTGTATAGGGAGTAATCTCTAAATAGTCTGATTTTAATGACAGCGCTTCAAAACACCTAAAGGAAATGAACTCCTCATGTATTTCGAGCAATTAGCATTGATGTTCAAACCCAACATTGAAGGTTTAATTTTAAGGAGTTGTCTAAAATATATCAGAATCATGTACATTCACAACCATGAGTAATAACCTTAAAATTGCGAAAGAATTCTTTGAAGCTTGTGAAACAGGTAAAGGCTGGGGAGCTTGTAGTGCTTACTGCAAACCCGATGCAACATTCTCTTCTCAAACAGCAGTATTAGCAGAAATAACCACGATAGAAGGTTATACCAACTGGATGGAGGGTCTTTTTACACCTGTCCCAGATGGGCATTACGAGCTAAAGTCCTTTGCAGCTGATGAAGAACGAAATTCGGTAGCAGCAATTGCTGTTTTCCACGGAACACAAACTGGACCTGGTGGCCCTGTACCTCCGACCGGTAATACAATTGCAGCAGATTACGCGTATAACATGGAATTTGAGGATGGCCTTATCAAGCACATGACTAAGGTCTGGAATGACAATATTAGTTTGCAGCAACTTGGTTGGGGATAAAGGTTAGGGAGTTCAATGGCTTAATCTTCTCAAATTACCTTGCTGAACAGACAGGGAATTCCATATGTACTTTGTTTCGGTGATCAGTTATAACTTTATGAATTGATTAAACCCGGATAATGCAATAGAATTTCTATTCCGGACGTAACTCGCTTCGAATCAGCCGCGTTGCTTCGTTTGCCTTTTCACCATAGCGGTGCTATGCTTTCAAAGCCAAACATCCTGATTCATTGCGATTTACATCCTCATCACGACCTCTGTTGCATAAACCGGGTTAAAACCCTTTCTTGATCTATGGATCTCTTCCATAATGATTCCTTGTACAATCTACTCCCCTATGACGGAGAAGTCTATTACCATGGCATTGTGATGAACTCCAAGACAATTCAAGACTACTACGATATTCTTTTTGATTCTATTGAATGGCAAAACGATGAGGCCCATGTGATGGGTAAGCATTATATAACAAAGCGAAAGGTAGCCTGGTACGCAGATGGTCCATTTACCTATACTTACTCCAATAGCACTAAACAGGCCTTGCCATGGACCAAGGAACTAAAAGCGCTCAAGATGTTATCGGAAAAAGTAACCGGAGCCACTTACAATTCTTGTTTGCTCAACCTTTATCACGATGGCAATGAGGGTATGGCCTGGCATAGTGACGGAGAAAAAATGCTGTTGAAAAATGGATCAATTGCTTCTATAAGCCTGGGGGCGGAACGTAAGTTTGGTTTCAAGCACAAAGCCTCAGGTCAAACAGTCTACAGAATTTTGGAAAGTGGTAGTTTGCTAGAAATGACAGGCACAACACAGACACATTGGTTGCATCGATTGCCTCCTACCAAAAAAGTGACCCGACCGCGCATCAATTTGACTTTCCGGACAATTGTCGGGCAGTGAAGTGAGTCAATGGCCTTCGGGATAATTCCAATTATTTAATACGCCTACTGGTCATTACATAGTGCTCAGTGAAATCACTGCCCCTACTCTCAAGGTGTTCTATTTCGATATAATTATCCTTGTCAATTACCTTAAACTGAAAGACCATATCCATATCCCCACCGAGCGCCTGTCCCTTATTTAGCCATTTCCCTTCATAAAGGGAGTCACTCTTTGCCTTAAATTCATGAGTGTTCGTTCTACTGGGAAAAATCAACCGCTGGACGAATTGATCTTTTTCCTTCTCATAAGAAAAATAGATGATAATCTCTCTTGATTTCCACTTACCAATATACCTACCACCAGTTTCTTCTGTAATCAATGATATTTCACATCGGATCATTCTGTCCTTTGATGCGTATTCGCATTGATTGAATCCTGATTCTTTGAAGAACGAACCATCTGAGTCCTGTTCCTCCGTTGAAACGCTCCACTTCCCTACCAGCCAATCTAAGGATTTAATCCCCTCCTCTGGACTTTGGGATATAGCCGAAAGCGGAAAAACAGAGAAAAGCAAGAACACGGAAAATAGTTGTCGTATCATATCGAAAGTCAATTGTAATTTGAATATTGGATTCAGAGAGGAATCCTCTCATTTTGAACAAATAACAACTTCCGTTCTTCTCGGGGAATTGAAATTAATTAATAACTCTGTCGCATTAAGTAATTAGTGTTTTCAGTTTTGCCTTTGCTTCAGCATCAGAAAACCAAGGTTGGTCTCAATCACTTTATAACCATGGACATCAGTAAGGTTTTCCACTATCATGGCGGATCACCGGAGAGATCACACCAGATAATCTGTTGGCCAGTATCTTCGGGAAGTTCTGTAATGGGAAGTGGAAATTACTATTGATAATCTAAATGTAACACTCTGATAAGTACAGGTCCTAACAAAGGTCCGGTACTGCTGGGATCTCCCACATCATTAATGTAAAGTTTTTTGCCATCGGGGCTAAAGGCCAGATCATTTGGGAAAGTAAAGGTGGCCTCATTAGCAGCACCATCTGCATTTCCCTTTTTTCCTGAGCCGGCAATTAAGGTTACTTTTCCATTCATATCTACCGTAAATACCTGATGTGCACTTCTACCTATCACATAAAACAAGCCATCCCTATAGACCAAATGACCATTGTTATTACCAGGAATGGTAGCCAATACCGAAACGTTGCCTTGCTTGTCTATTTTAGTCACATCCCCACTTGAGAAATTGGCCGTGTAAAGGTTCCCTTCATCATCCATTTCTAGCCCATTAGGGCATTTAAGAAGAGGACTTTTGGTAAAGACTGTTGAGTTACCCTGGTTATCAATTTTCTGAATCGTACCATTCCCACAATTGGCTACAAAAAGGTTCTTTTCCGTCTTTACTAAACCTACTGGGCTGGCCAGACCTTTGGTTGAATAATCTGATACAGTTCCATCAGCCTGTACCACACTTATCTTGTTTCCACTCACATTACTTTGATAGAATAAGCCATCAGGCCCAATATCACTACCCGAGGCACCATTAATGCCGGTGGCAAAAACACTCACCTCACCATCCGGAGAAATTTTATAGATCTCCTTACCTCCCGCTCCGCTCAATTGCATACCAAAATTGCTCATGTAGATATTCCCGGTTTTGTCCACCTCCATTCCGCCACTTCCAGCTGGAATAGGAGAAGTAAGGGTCGTAACCTTAGTTACTTGGGGTGCTTGGGCTACAACAGCAACCGGACAGATCAAGAGTAGTAGAGATTTAATTAGAAGTGTTCTCATAGCGTTGGTTATGTTCATGCAGCATTTTACCGTTAGGTCAAGTTAGGTGCAAAAGGAGTATGGTTAATGAGTTTTTACAAAAACCACATAAACATGTGATACCCCATACCAAGACCATATGGCTGAGAATATTCATCAATTGAATATGCACGTTGGAAGATCATGCTGTCAAGGATTGGTGTATTTTATGTATTTTTTATTATATAAAATAACTATATATAGCTATTATTATGCTTTAAGACAAGATTCAACTACTAACCATTTTAAACCACCACATTAATTATGGACCTGAGCAAGATAAAGCGGGTAGCAATCTACCCCAGTATAGGCATTGCCCGTGTAGGTAATAGCCCAGATGAATATTTCCTAGGACCTACCATACCTGGCGTGGCTGCTTCTGACCCTGATGATTTTCGAGATTCCAAAGGGCGGATAAAAAGACAAGCACCAAAGTTCTTTATCTATGGTCTTGACGCCAAAGGCAATGTCTTGGGCGAACTGAACGAAAGTCATGGCGTGAACATAGACTGGCGCGTAGATGTGGCCAATAAAAAGTCCTCCTGGTACCAATTTGATATGGCACTTGACATTCCAGCGGCCCAGGGATATTATGACACCAATGGCAATGCGGAAGACCCACGTGGTCTGCCTACGCTATGTCAGAAACGTAATCTCTATTACGATGCTCCGCGGGAAGACCTGATGATTGAGGCCAAAGCACGGCACATTAGTGGCAAAAACACCAACAAGAAAGGTACTGGCAAGGGCTACCGATTTGAAGGCACCATTGGCCGGCAACAAACCGAAGTCTATCTTGGTGAGGTACGTACTGATGAGGCTGGTCGTCTAATATTTCTTGGTGGACGAGGCCATTCGGCTAGTTTCGATAAAAAGCCTTTGACCACTTTTGCCAACAATGAAGGCTGGCATGACGATACTTCCGATGGCCCGGTAGATGCCACTGTGACCTGGGGCAAAGGAAAAAACAAAGTCAAGATGGAAGCAGAAGGTGCCTGGGTAGCAGTGGCTCCTCCAAATTTTGCTGTAGGTGTACAAGCCTTTACCACAGGCTATGAGTTATTGCAAGATGTGCAATACCGAAACGGCACTCTCAAACCTGGTAAGACAGCATTCTATCGTGACGTCTATCCTACTCTCCAGCATCTCACTCAAAATCAATGGGTGAATGCGGGCGTAAGCAGAGAGTTTGGCTGGGGAAGTGCTTATGAATTTGACGATGATAAACTTATGGCCCGACTCAACGACAAGAGTGAAGCCAACCGCCCGTTCAGGCAGACCATACTTGAGTCGTTTCGTGACCCGACCTATACTGAGATGCAAGCCGAGGCATGGCCCCCACTCTATG
>JAJCYM010000059.1 GCA_029262895.1 Roseivirga sp. | reverse complement strand
TGGGGATCCAAGTTTGGATTCATCATGGCTGCCGCAGGATCTGCTGTCGGACTTGGAAACATTTGGCGTTTCCCCTACATCACTGGTGAAAACGGAGGTGGAGCCTTCGTGCTGGTGTATCTTCTTTGTGTGATACTTATTGGAGTTCCCTTGCTTTTTACAGAAATGGGCCTTGGCCGATTTACCAAGAAAAGTACCATTGGTGCTTTTAAAGACACTGGAGCAAACCCAGCTTTCATGGGACTGGGAGCTATTTTGGCCTTAATGGTCAGTTTCTTTGTACTCTCCTATTATGGCAACATTGCCGGATGGACCATTGGTTACATTGGCAAATCGCTCAGTGGATCAACAGAGTCGTTTGAAACCTTTGCGGCTAACGGGCCGCTGACCATTGGATTGATGGGTGCATTTACAATCATAACTATCCTGATTGTTCGATTGGGTGTTTCCGGTGGAATTGAAAAGGCCGCTAAGATTTTGATGCCTATTCTCTTTGTTTTAATTGCTGTTGTAGCGATTAGAAGCTTAACATTGGAAGGAGCTATGGCAGGGGTGGAATTTTACATGAAGCCAGACTTTAGTAAAATCAACGCACAAACTATTTTGGCCGCTTTGGGACAAGCATTTTTCTCCATGAGTATAGGTTGGGGTATTATGATCACCTATGGCTCATATCTACCAAAATCCGCAAATATTGTAAGCAGTGGAGTGTGGGTAGGCTTTATGGATGCTGGTGTAGCGTTACTTGCGGGATTTATGATTTTCCCAGCTGTATTCGCTTTTGGACAAGATCCTTCTTCAGGACCTGCACTCGTATTCAAAGTGCTACCTGAAATTTTCAATAACATGCCCGGAGGTGGTATAATTGGTGCATTTTTCTTCTTGTTATTATTGGTTGCCGCGTTGACCTCTTCAATTTCCATGCTCGAAGTTCCGGCTTCCTATTTTATGGATGAGAAAAAGTGGAGCAGGAGCAAATCTGCATGGGTAGTAGGTGGATTACTTTTTATTGTAGGTGTTCCTTCCTCGCTTTCGCACGGATCTAGTGAATTCTGGACTGATATGTCAATGTCTAGTTTTTCTGCAACATCAATATCGGCCGATGTCGTATCGGGTTCCACCTATGATGTTGTGATCACAGATGATGTATCAGACAAGAAAATTGCCGCGTTAGTCGAGGAATTGAATGAAGGCGTTGCTGATGAAAATGAATTCCTAGAGTATACGAACGCAAATGGTACACCAACCTTTGGTTTTAGCAGCTTTGAAGCAGCGCGCAAGTTTGCAGATGGTATTGGTAATATATCGAGGGGTTTTCAAAATATTCTCGATTACCTATTCGGAACCTTTTTTATCGTTGTTGTGGCACTCGTTACCTGCGTTTATGTATCATGGAAAATGCCAATAAAGAATATTGTATCTGAAGTAAGCGCTGGCTCAGAGAAATGGAATGAAGATTCAATGGCCTCTAAAGCCTTTGTATTCTTTATTCGCTTTGTTTGCCCAATTGTGATTTTGATTGTGTTGCTAAACATGATGGGCGTCTTTGGAGACTTCATAGGTGGAGGATAAAACAATTCCCCGTTCTGAAGAGAGTACGGGCTTTAGATAAAAAAACAGGAGTTCGATTTTGTCGAACTCCTGTTTTTTTATCCCCAATTGAGACTATACCATTTCATAATTGAATTGGTCTTACTACTTAACTAAAAGTTTTACTGATCTCGAGAACTTTCCATGGGAGATTTTCAAATAGTATAGACCATATTTCAAACCTAATCGATAGTCCTTATTGAAGGTCTGACCTTGAAATTGCAGGTCCTCGGTATAGACTTTACGCCCCATAACATCAATAATTTCAAAATAAGCACTTGGAACCTTCAAGTTGTTCATGGTCAAATGGAATTCATTTTCTGAGGGATTTGGAAAAACACCCAATTGAAGATCCTTAATTTGGTTCTTCTCTATTGAGGTGATGACTTCACTTCCTTCGGTGTATTCTAAAAGGCTTATTTCCCAGACGCCCCTGCCGAATGTTGCTGCATATAGCTTGTTGCTTTCATATTGTATTTCGAGCTCGTTGACAATTACATTGGGTAAATCATGGCCATAAATCTCCCATTGGCTCATCTCATCATTTCTGTAAAAAACACCAAGGTCGGTGCCAACATAGACAAAGTTTTCAAAGGACCCATCCACGTGTACAATTGTATTCACCGGGATATTAGGAAGGTTGTCAGAAATGTTCTGCCATGAGATACCTGCGTCATCTGAGTAATACACTTTTCGACCAGGATTAAAACCGCTAATGGTGACCCATATTTTATCTGGGTTGTCATTGTCAAGTGCTATAGAGGTAACGAATGCCGCATTAGATAAGGATCCCCTGATATTGTTCCAGGTTCTACCTCCATCTTTGGTCATTAGCAGCTGCATTTGTGAACTGAAACTGGCAAATGGGCGCTTGCTTATGACCATGATGTTCGGATCATATTTGGAAATTGCCAGTGCTGAGATGGGTACTGGAACAGTGGCTCCGGGTATATTAGGAAAGATCGAAATCTGTTCCCAGGTATCACCAAAGTCGGGACTCTTCCATAGGTTACCCCAAGCCGCGTAAATCGTTTCATTGTCTTCAGGATGTTGAACAATGGGTACAGTCCAGGCGCCTACCTCCTGATTTGTAATATTGGCTGTTATATTACTAGCAAACGTTGCTCCACCATCGACAGACTTGGAAAGAAAACCACGCTGGTAGGAAGCTATGATTATATCTGTGTTAGTAGGATGAATCAGGCCGTCCATGCCATCGCCACCCCCACCTTTTAGCCATTCTGTCTTGTTATAAATAAAGGTGCTATTGTCCTGGGTTCCAGTGGTCAAAAACCCTGGATCGCTTTTACTAAGGGTTACCCTGTAGGATGAGGTAGCGTTTATACCTTCACTTAATTTATTCCATTGAGTCGGCCAGGTATATCCCTCCTCATTTAGGGCCGATTCCCATGAACCCAGTTGGACATTATCAGTGGTATATAATCCACCATCATTAAGGATATAGTAAAGATTGGTGAGGGGGTTGAAGGTATAATAATGTTGATCGGCATGGAGACTTGGGCCATAATCATTAGTCCAATTTGAAATTCCATTCCAGGTAAGGCCGCCATCATCAGATCCCCACATATTCAACCCACCTACATAGACTTTGTCAGGGTCAGTTGGATGGGTCATTATGGCCAAAGAGGTTGCACCCCCACCTGAGGCTCCACCCGTACCATCTAGCTGGGTTAGTATATTGGGGCTATTGGCGCGTAATTCCCAGGAAGCACCCCCATCAGTGGACCTGTAAAAGCCATAGAGTCCCCCGCCACCTATTGTGTTGCAAGCCACAACGTATACATAATCCGGATTGGATGGGGAGATCGAAATTTCAAGCCTTTGTGCGGCATTTTGTGCAGGGATGTCAATTTCGAGCGGAGTCCATGTGTCTCCAAAGTCGGTAGACTTCAAAAGTCCGGCATTGCCTTGTTGCAAATTATTGACAAAGCCTGTTGAAGCATACAACACATTGAAATTGGTGGGATCTTGTTCTATATCCCACATCAGTTCATTGTGATTTTGGGTCCAATTATCTCCACCATCGGTGGATTTCCAGATTCCCGTGGTTGAGGCTGCCACAACATGATCAGGATCATCGGGATGGATAAAAACTCTTCGGGTTAATGATCCATCAAAATTAGTTTGCTGAAATGCAAGATTTGTTGGTTGCCAGGTTTCTCCTCCATCAATTGACTTGAAAACGCCTAATCCATAATGTGTTGGACGTTTTTGATCATTGGTGGTTAACCCCCAACCGATGTAGCCATAATCTCCAACCGAGATATATAGAACATCCGTGTTACTCTCCGCTACGGCAATGTCGCTAATCCGTAACATGGGCAGGTCATCTGTTAATGAGACATAAGATTCTCCATGATTTGTTGTTTTCCACACACCGCCTTGGGCTACTCCAACCCAAAAGGTATTGGGGTCAGTGGGGTGAAATGCAATGGTATTTAGCCTATGAAGGCCCGGTTCAGCCCTTGGATTGCCGTCTGTTCCGAAAACAGATGGGCCAATTGGTGTCCAACTTGGTTGATGGTCCTGAGTATCTTGATTGCGACTATTTTTGTAATTGGCAAATTTTATGGCCTCTTGTGCAAAAATCGTAGGCCCTGATTGCGCACCGGGTGGTGACAACCTTTGACTGTTAAATTCTTCCCACCTTTTATATTGCTTCCACCCCTTTATCCCGTTGAGGTCTTTGTCCTGAGACCATTCATAAAATGCCTTTTGATAGTCGGCAATAGTTAAACCACTACTACTCTCACGAAGAGACTTTAAAAATTCTTGCCCATAACTTATGGGACCGAAAAGCATCAATAGAAATAGTAGAGAGAGAAACTGCTTAGTTTTTCGGTTGATCATTTGAGTTTTGCTAAGTTTATACTTGAAGATAAAATATATAACGTTTTTTAGGCAATTTGATACATGGCGAAAGATCATTCTAATTTCTTCAACGATGTTTATGAAGTGGCCAAGCTCATCCCAAAAGGGCGAGTTACCTCTTATGGTGCAATAGGGGCATATCTGGGTGTTAAAAGTAGTGCCAGAATGGTGGGCTGGGCAATGAATGGAGCGGGAGCCCATCCTGATGTACCAGCACATCGGGTGGTAAATCGGCAAGGCCTATTGACCGGTAAAGCACATTTTAGTCCACCCTCGGCCATGGAAGAACGATTGATGGCAGAAGGAGTAGAAGTAAAGAACGATAAGATTCAGAATTTTGATGAAGTGTATTGGGATCCAATGATTGAACTTGCACTCTGATTAATCCTTAACTTTGCTGAATAAAATATTCGAATAACACTTAATGGAAATTTTCTTAACCTCTGAAGCGTGGATCGCCTTGCTTACCCTGACTTTTTTGGAGATAGTTCTGGGCGTTGATAACATCATTTTTATCTCTATAATCTCTAATAGAGTACCTAAAGAAAAGCAAAGGTATACGCGCAATTTGGGCCTTGGGCTTGCATTAGTCATGCGTATAGGCCTATTGTTTGGTATAACCTGGATTATAGGTTTTACAGAACCACTTTTCTCCGCTTTCGAACATGAGGTAAGTGCTAAAGATCTTATCCTGATCATTGGAGGGCTATTTCTAATTGGAAAAAGCACCACAGAAATTCATCATACGCTGGAAGGGGACATCCACGAAGGCAAAGAAAAAGCAACCACAACTGTAGGTAAAGTTATTTTGCAAATTGTGGCTTTGGACATTGTCTTTTCCTTTGATTCGATTTTGACGGCAGTGGGACTTACCACCGAAATCATCATCATGATAATTGCGGTTTCGTTGGCCATGATTGTTATGATGACCTTTGCCGGAAGAATCAGTAATTTCATTAACAAGCATCCTTCATTACAAATGCTGGCTATGTCCTTTCTGATTCTTATCGGCTTTATGCTCGTTTTAGAAGGCATTGGTGAACACATCGAAAAAGGTTACATCTATTTTGCCGTCTTCTTCTCACTTACCGTTGAATTCCTGAACATGAGGCGAATGAAGAATGCCATGGCCGTCAAACTCAGAAAGCGAATCGTTGGAGAAACCAATCAAGATCAGACTCCCGAGTAGCAACCAAATAGAAAAGTTGTTTTTCCTGGCAAACCCATGTACGCTATCCTTTCTTTTGCGAAGGAATGAAGCATCTCTTGTTCATTTCCCAAATTCTCAAACTTCACCTAAACACCTAAACACCTAAACACCTAAACACCTAAACACCTAAACACCTAAACACCTAAACACCTAAACACCTAAACACCTAAACACAAATCCCAAGCACCAAACTCTCAAACTTGAAACTTTGAACAATTAAACCAGTTTCCCAATCACCCAATCACCCAATCACCCAATCACCCAAGCACCAAGCACCAAAACTTGAAACTTGAAACTTGAAACTTAAAACAAGCCAATCAAAACCATCCCCATTGACTCAATAATAGACAACAAATTCAATAGGCCTTCCTCTTTCATCACTTCTGGTTGTGGCCTTACCTCTCGGATTTTCAGCGTTTGACTTCTCAAATACAAAAGGTAATTCAGGTAAATCCTCAACGGCAAACCGGGTTTTTGAAAGCGGGAAAATTCTGAAACTCCCCAGTATCTGGCCGGTGGCGTAAAACTTTCCCTTGTCCATTGAAATGGAGAGATCTCCAAAGAAGGGATGATTATAATCTCCTACAAATGGGGCAAATTCCTGACTCGTCATTGAAACCGTCTGGACCTTCTTCTTTTGAACTTTAAGGAGCGACAGCGTTGGGTTTGAGGATGCCGTTCCAGTTTGTGCATCCAGCACTAGATTAATCAACTCTTCTAAATTTTGGCTTCGAGTATTCATCCCCAAATAGGTATTGGCTTGATGTACGATTACTAGATCAGATTGAGGAAAGACATAAACTCTATGACCTCCCAATCCACTGGCATAGTAAGTGGGTTGATCAAATGTATTGTCATCTGTCCACCATAAGTAACCATAACCACCCCGATTTTCAAAACCTGGAAGATTTATGGACTGAGTCATTGTGCTCTCTTCAACCCACTTCTCTGGAATGATTTGAACGCCATCCCAATTTCCCTTGTTGGCATACAGTTGTCCAAACCTTGCCAGATCTCTTGCCGACATTTTCATGAGATAGGCTGGGTAATTAGATTCGTCTGGCTCAATGCGGTATCGTAGGTCTGAAGCTCTTAAATCTTCCATGCCTAATGGCTCTGCAATTTGTTGATAGAGTTCATCGAAAAACTTAATGCCGGCCTCTTGTTCAAGAATGGGGAGTAGTGTGTTGAAATCCCAATTATTATAGAAAAAGCTTTCCCCTGGTCTTTTGGAGCCACGCTTTGGTCTGCTGGACTTCATACCTTTTGGCTCGTAGGCAGCGGGGTGATATATCCCTGATCGAGCTCTAATCAAATCATGGATTCTGGCACCTTTCTCAGCGTCTGTAAGGCCTAGTTTATCGTCAATACCTAGTTCTTTCAATGTTTTATAGAGATTGATTTTCCCTTTTTCGATATAAATACCATAGATGGCGCTCATGAAGCTTTTACGCATAGAATGAGTCATATATCTCCTGCTAACATCATTGATGGAGAGCAGTACTTTACCCTGATGAACCACCATAAAGGCAGCGCTGCGCATCGTTTTATATTTTGCTTCAACCAAAGCAAGTTTTTCTTGACTGAAACCAGCTTGAGCCGGGTTATCGTATTTCATCCATGGATCACTGGCTTTCTCTTGTGCTTGAACGGAGATGATTACCCCGAAAAAAAGAGCATAGCAAGCCCATATCATTGAATTCTTCTTCATGATTTTTGAGTTTTATTTAGAAATTCGGTTTTGTAAACTTTGATGTACCTATTTCATAGGAACATCAATTTTTGTAGCGCTTCCCAAACATTTTATAAAAGAGGATGAGACTTATTCCACAAAGGACAAAGATTGGAGCGAAATACAGAGGCAGTTCGATTTTGCTACTGAATAATTGAGCATCTTCAAGGAGGACACCGATAAAGAAACCTATACCGCCTGCTATAAGTACCAAACCAAATTTCAGTGCTTCCAAAAAGAGTCGCTCATCTTTGATTGTATTGGGGTCCATGCCTCGATCAATCATTGCCATTCTTTCTTTGTGCCTTGTGGTAGTCATGATGTAATACACCGAGACGATGAGCAAGACACATGAGAAAACCAACAAAGCAATTCCGATCATATCCATAATTGTGTTTTTGTGCTACAAACATAATGACGGGAGCAACTTTGTGATCGGTTACAATTTTTTTTGATCTTGTTTTGTAACCGGTAATTTTTTTACCCCGTCTTCTTATTGTAGCAGATGCAGAATGATCAACAATATATAGACAGAATTTTAAATTCTGGGTCGGAATCTGCTGTTTTCGGGTTGGTAAAAAAATATGAGGGGCAGGTTTTTAATCTCTGTTTTCGAATTTTAAGAAACCGGGAAGAGGCCGAAGAAGTGGCACAGGATGCTTTTATGAAGAGTTTTAAAGAGCTCAGGAAATTGGATGATCACACCAAATTTGGAGGGTGGTTGATGAAAATAGCCTACAACAAGTCGATTGACCAAACCCGAAGGAAAAAACCTGATTTGGTGAGTGTGGAAGAAAGGACCTTAGGTTTTGAAGATCATTTCTTCGATATGCCCTCTGACGAATTGGCCAAGAAAGATCGAAGCGAATTGCTGGAATTGGTTTTAGCAAAGTTGCCTGAAACCGACAATGCCATTATTACGCTCTATTATCTGGACGGTCTAAGCGTAAAGGAAGTAGCGGAAATAACTGGACTCAGCGAAAGTAATGTTAAGATCAGGTTGATGAGGGCCAGAGAAGTACTCAAAAAGCAAATTAACAAATACTTAAAAACTGAAACTGAAGATTTGTATTGATATGGAGGAATCTAAAATAAATAAGGAACCAATTGATCAGGAGTTAGAACAACTGGAGATGCATGCACCATCAATGCGTTTTGCCAAAGGTATTGTAGAAAGAGTATCCACAGAAACCAGTTTGATCAAAGAGGAAAAGAATCCATTGGCATGGATCCCCAGAATTTGCATTGCTGGATTCAGTGGCATATTTATTTTTCTCATTGTTGAATTGAGTGGCAGAAACACAAATTATGATCCTACCCAAACAACTGCATTGGCCAACATGTTGACAATGATATTAGTGGCTGTGGGCGGTTTTGCCCTACTTTCAGGTTTAGACAGATTGATCCGAAAACTTATTGTCAGGCGTTAAGCCTCCCTTTTTGGAAATGGCTAGCAAGCCCATAAAGGTCAAGAAACCGTTGAGTACCAGTATAAAGAAGCCGAACTGAAATCCGTTGAGCCAGTTCACAGAATTTTCATTAATAACATAGGAGATAATCGGGGAAAGCACGCAGATGGGGAGCACGTATTTATCAATGACCCCTCGTTTGGTAAGAATCCCAAAAGCAAAAAGGGCCAGCAGTGGCCCATAAGTATAGCCCGCAGCCCTGAAGATTGAATTAATTACACTATCATCATTGATGGCGTTAAATATCAGAATTACCAGGAACAAGAGTATTGAAAAACCGATATGCACTTTGATTCGCATAGGTTTTTTAACGGACTCCTCCTTTTTTTCAAAACCCAGAAAGTCAACACAGAAGGAAGTGGTTAATGCTGTGAGGGCAGAATCAGCACTGGAATAGGCCGCTGCAATAATCCCTAGTAAGAAAACAACCCCACCAAAAATACCCAGATGGTCGCGGGCAATCAAAGGGAATAACATGTCCGTCCTTGCTGGAATTTCCATGTTCAATTGGCCTGCGTAGAAATAGAGCATAATGCCTAAACCAAGGAAAAGCAGGTTGGCAAGAACCAACACTACACTAAATCCGAAGATGTTTTTCTGAGCATCTTTGAGATTAGGACAGGTCAGGTTTTTCTGCATCATGTCCTGATCCAAACCAGTCATAACAATGGCTATAAATGCACCGGTAAAAAACTGTTTAAAGAAGTTCTTACCATTATTCCAGTCCCAAAAGAACGTTTCCGACATGCGATCAGCACGAATACTTTTTATGGCTTCACCAAGACTCATGTCCATTGAATTCATGATGATTACAAAGGTTGCGACCGCTGCAGTGAGCATAAAAAGAGTCTGTAGTGTATCCGTCCAAACAATGGTTTTGATACCCCCTTTGTAGGTGTAAACCCAAATTAGAATGATGGTAATAAGTACCGATACCCAAAATGGTACGCCTAATTGGTCAAACAGAAACACCTGTAGTACGCTTGCTACCAGAAAAAGCCTGAAAGCCGCTTGGATGCTTCTGCTCAATAGAAAAAAGAAAGCACCGGTCTTATAAGACCAAAAGCCAAACCTCTGCTCAAGGTAACTGTAAATGGAAATGAGTTTGAGCCGGTAATATATGGGTAACAATACTGCGGCAATGACAAAGTAGCCTAGCAAATAACCCAGTACAACTTGAAAATAGGAGAAAAAGCTATTTCCGACCTCCCCAGGCACTGAAATGAAAGTGACCCCTGACAGCGAGGCACCTATCATACCAAAGGCAACCAAATACCATGGAGACTGTCGGTTTGCTGTGAAAAAAGTGGCGGAATCTGCCCCTTTAGAGGTCAACCTGGAAATAAGGACAAGCAGAAGAAAATATCCTGTAATAACACTGATGACTAAAGTGGTGCTCATGAATTTGGATCAAATAAGCACTGAAGATGAGTGATAAAGTGTTTGCTTGCAACTCTGATAGAAACTTTTTGAATACAGTCAAAATTTTCATCATTTAGCAAGCAAGAAAAAGTTTTCGTAAATTTGTTCAAACCTAGTCACTATGGAATCGAACTACCAGGAAGAGGAATTAGTTGAATTGCTTGAAGAGACAGTCGATGAGGACTTATGTGATTTAGTGGTCTTTAATGATGACGTTAACACGTTTGACCACGTAATCAACACCTTAATCAAGGTCTGTAAACACTCTTCGGAACAAGCAGAGCAATGTACTTACCTCATTCATTATAAAGGAAAATGTGCAGTCAAAAAGGGTACATTTCTTGAGCTCAAGCCGATGTGTGCCAACATACTTGATGCTGGAATAAATGCATCCATTCTCTAGATTTGAAGAGATAACCACGGACCAGAGTTGAATTTTCCCCCGAAAATTATTGAAAACGCCATTGAGGAAATTTCTAAACTTCCTGGCATTGGTAAAAAGACGGCATTAAGGTTGGTTTTGCACCTGTTAAAGCAGAACAAAGACACCACCTTTCATTTGACTGAGGCATTAAATGACCTCAGAGAAGAAGTTAAGTATTGCGGTACTTGTCATATTATTTCTGACACTTCAGACTGCACTTGCAGAACAATCAAGAGAGAGCTTTCGACCATCTGTGTGGTGGAGGATACACCTGATGTGCTGGCTGTGGAAAATACCGCGCAATACAGAGGTTTGTATCATGTTCTGGGAGGAATCATTTCGCCTATTGAAGGCATTGGTCCATCAGACATAAATATCGAATCTTTAATAAACAGGGTAAAAAATAGTGACCCGAAAATAGAAGAAGTAATTTTGGCGCTCAACCCAACAATGGAGGGTGATACTACGGCTTTCTATATCACTAAAAAGTTGAAAGAATTTGACGTGAAAATCACTACTATTGCGAGAGGAATTCCCATAGGTGGAGAGTTGGAATATGCTGATGAAATCACTCTTGGGAGGAGTATTATGACCAGAACTTCTTACGATTAATAAAATGGATATCGTTTCTGATAGAGTAAAGAACATGGCCGAGTCGGCCACCCTGGCAATGGCCGCCAAGGCCCGTGAATATAAAGCCAACGGTATTGATGTTATTAGCCTCAGCTTAGGAGAGCCTGACTTTAAAACCCCTAAACATATTCAGGAAGGCACCAAAGCAGCAATAGATGAAGGCAAGTACTTCGCCTATCCACCGGTTAACGGTTATGCAGACCTAAGAGAAGCCATATCGGAGAAGTTTAAAAGAGAGAATGGCCTGATATATTCTGCTGATCAAATTGTTGTATCAAACGGAGCAAAACAGTCAATCGCTAATGTGATGATGGCCCTGTTGAACCAGGGAGATGAAGTGATTGTGTTTTCACCTTTTTGGGTGAGTTATACTGCCTTAATCGAACTTTCAGGTGGTAAATCGGTCTTTGTAGAAGGAGGACTTGAAAGTGATTTCAAAGTTACCCCCGATCAGTTGGAGGCCGCCATAACGGACAGAACAAAGGCAATTATATATTCTTCACCATGCAATCCCACAGGCTCAGTTTTTACCCAACCTGAATTAGAAGGGTTGGCTGAGGTGCTTCAACGGCATGAAAACATCATTGTGATTGCCGATGAAATCTACGAACATATCAATTACACAGGTGCGCATGCCAGTATGGGCGCCATTGAAGGAATGCAAGATCGTACCGTCACGATTAATGGCATGGCAAAGGGTTTTGCGATGACAGGATGGCGAGTTGGATATATCGGTGCACCCTTATGGCTGGCCAAAGCCTGCGCAAAAATCCAAGGTCAATTCACCTCTGCAAACAGTTCCATCTCGCAAAGAGGAGCGCTTACCGCACTTACCACTGAGCTTGGGCCAACAAAAGAAATGTCTGCCGAATACCTGAGACGAAGAGATTTCGTAAAGGAACTTCTCGATGACATTCCGGGTGTGAAAACGAATTTACCCCAAGGCGCATTCTACTTCTTCCCTGATGTAAGTGCCTATTTCGGAAAGGCAAATGGAGACACAATCATAAATGATGCGAGTGACCTATGCATGTACATTTTGGACAATGCCCATGTCTCCTTGGTTACTGGTGCTGCTTTTGGAGACCCCAATTGTATTAGAATTTCGTACGCTGCTTCTGAGGAAGACCTGCGGGAAGCCATACGGAGAATAAAGGATGTACTCGGCAAGTTGTCATGAGTAAATTCACCTCCACAGAAGCATTGTTTAAGGCCTTTCATGAATTGAAGGTCCTCGTCATTGGCGACATGATGGTCGACTCCTACGTATGGGGGAATGTATCCAGGCAGTCACCTGAGGCACCTGTTCCGGTGGTTTTGATAGAAAAGAGAGAAAGGCGCTTGGGAGGTGCCGCCAATGTTGCTTTGAATATTCTGGCGCTGGGTGCGTCACCTGTGCCTTGTGCGATCATTGGAGATGATGCCGGAGGAGATTTTTTCCTTAACAGATTGGCAGAAAAGGGAATTCCGGAGGAAGGGATTGTCAAAAGTGCTGAGAGAGAAACCACCGTTAAGGAAAGAGTGCTCTCGGATGGTAAGCATGTCTTGAGAGTGGACTCTGAAACCGATCATGACATTACTGTCAATGAAAGAACTCAACTGCTGGAACGAGCCAAGAGATTATTGCCTGATTGCCAGGTAGTGATTTTCCAAGATTATGACAAAGGGGTGATTAATGCCACCGTCATTAAGGAGATAGTTGTCGAGGCGAAACAACTTAACATTCCCGTTGTGGTTGACCCCAAAAAGAGAAATTTCCTGAACTATCAGGGAGTTACGCTTTTCAAACCAAATTTGAAGGAGCTTAAAGAAGGACTTGAAATTGATGTGGATCCGTCAGATGCAGAATCACTGGCCACGGGAGTGAAGCAATTGAAAGATGCACTTTCATGTACTCAGGTAATGGTAACACTTTCGGAGAATGGGGTCTTTATTCAAGACGAATCGACATCTCATCAAATTGCAGCACACACCCGTAATATTGTGGACGTTTCCGGTGCAGGAGATACGGTGGTAAGTATTGCCGCATTGGCTTTAGCCGCAGGCCTCTCCACAGAACAGGTTGCAGCTATTTCCAATTTGGGAGGAGGACTGGTCTGCGAGCATGTAGGGGTTGTACCGATTGACAGAAAAGATCTTCAAAGAGAGGTTGAGCGCAATAAGCTGCTCTAGTCACTCTACTACATATTGAGCAATCACCACTTCATGATTCGATTTGTAAGGTTCTCCATCAAAGCAGAGATCAGTACAAGTAAGATACATTTCCTTGCCTGGTGCTAGGGTGAATTTGGTAGCGAGATAATCCGGGGAACTAAATATGAAACCAAATATTTTCCTTAAACACTTAAACACTTAAACACTTAAACGCTTAAACGCTTAAACGCTTAAACACTTAAACACTTAAACACTTTCCATCTAAATCCCCTTACACACCTTTCTCAGCTTAACCAAGGCTTTGTGCATTCGTTTTTCAACCGCCTTCACGCTTACTTCCAACATTTCGGCAATTTCCACATAGGTCTTTTTATCTATTCGATTTAACAGGAAAACTTCCCTTTGACCTTCGGGTAACTGCTCAATGGCTGACTCGAGCGTTTCGTTAAACTCATTGTATTCCATTTGATATTCTGGGTCCTCATTATTGGATTGATCTGTTTGGAGCGCTAAGTGCTTGTGCCTCACCTTATCTTTCTCTAAAAGTTTTAGAAATTGATTTTGTCCAACCTTGTACAAATAAGACTTTGCCAACGCAGGGGTCACCTTTTTACAGTTCTGCCATAGGATTACAAAGGCCTCTTGCACGATATCTTCCGCACGTGCCAGGTCTCGAAACTTGTAAAGCAGGAAATTCCTTAAGGTAGGAGCAAGGGTTATGAATAGATTTTCATAAACCGAATCTTTGCAAACATCTTGTTCTTCTGTGGTATTCAAGTCAAATGGAGATGAGCCTCTAAAATACAACTAATCTGGAATGGTATCACGATCAATACACCTGACTCTAATAATTCCATACCCATTTACCAATTTACAGATATCCCAATTTCCCAATTCCCTTTCAGTCACCGAAGCTTATGCGCAGGAGATAATCTCCCAAAGTCCCAATATCCTAATTTCCCAAAAGGGGGTGGGGTAGTTTGAGACGATCCGGTTGTAGAACCAAAGTCTATAACCATGAACCAAAATGTAACCATCAGAATTGTCTCACTACTTCTCATCATTAGCCCCTTGGTGATGATTGGTTTTCGGCTTTACAAAAATGAAGGTCGATTGGAGATTGTTCCGCAACATAAGTATAAGGTGAATTATGAATTCACTCTAGGTGCAGGGGATGACTATAAAATCAGAACCTTTCTACCTACGAATAGCCAACGTCAGGAAGTATCATTTTCCGTTTCAGACGTCAGTTCAAAGGGTAATATCTCATTGGATGGCAATAACAAACTGATCAGATGGGCAGGGCGAAGTAATGCGAAAGATACCATTAAGTACTCTTTTGAGCACTTAGGCAAGGAGATCATCTATTCGATCGATGAAGGGTTGAAGTATGTGCCAGTATTTGATGATGAATTTCAGGATTATCTTCTGCCAACACAGTATATACAATCTGATAACTCTCGAATCAAAGCGCTGAGTGAATCTTTATCGGTTGATAAGAATACTATCAAGTCGGTATTGACGAGTTTCTATGAGTTTGTGAATTCAATGCCCTCTGCGGCTACCAGTGAACTTACCGATGCGGTCATGGCATTGGACAAATTTGAGGCTTCTTGCAATGGAAAGAGCAGGTTGTTTGTGGCACTTTGCCGGTCAAAACAAATACCAGCACGCGTAACTGGAGGGCTCATTCTCGAGGAAACCAGGAAGAAAACGTCTCATTTATGGGCCGAAGCATTCATCGGAAATCAGTGGGTACCATTTGATGCGCTAAACGGACATTTCGCGGCTCTACCTGCCAATTACCTGGAGCTGTATAAAGGAGACGAATTCTTAATTACTCACAACTCAGGAATCGACTTTGATTATATCTATGACATAGAAAAGCAAAGAGTCAATCATTATCCATTCCTAGCGGCCTTGAACCTATGGGAGATAATTGATGAGGCCAGCATTCCTGCTGATATGTTTAAAATGCTTCTGTTATTACCATTAGGGGCATTCCTGGTGGCAATTTTTAAGAATGTCATAGGACTTAAAACTTATGGTGTCTTTTTGCCGGTCTTGATTAGCCTTGCCTTATTAGAGACTGGCCTAATCTCTGGATTAGTACTATTCAGCTCAATAGTTCTTGTAGTCGCTTTAGTCAATTTTCCTTTGGAGAAATGGGGAGTGCAATACACCTCCAAGATCGCCATGATGTTAATCGCGGTGGTACTTACCGCTCTGTTTGCCGTTAAACTACTCCACGAGACCAATTGGTTGAGTGCTTCTGCACCACTTTTCTTTCCAATAATCATCCTTACCATTATTAGCGAACGATTTGCCAAAAAGACAGAAGAGGAAGGGGTCAAAAGCGCTATTGGGCTTTATGCTTCTACTCTGGTAGTAACCTTATTCATCTACTTCATTTTGAGCTCAATGCTCATTCAAAACTTCGTTTTGACCTTCCCGGAAATCATTCTTTCAGTGGCAGGGTTGAATTTAATGCTGGGCAAGTGGATTGGACTCAGAGTAATGGAATATCACAGATTCCACAAAGTAATTAATGCCTGAGAATATGAAATGGATTAAACACATAAAGGCGATTCGCGAGTCTGTAATGGGCATGAACCAGAGAAATCTGGAATTGATTTACCCTAACAACGCCCGTAGTAACTACAAATTTGCGGATGATAAATACCTGGCAAAGTCCATTATGGAAGAGAAGGGTATTGCCTGTCCAAGAACCTTTGCGGTAGTAGGGAAGATAGGAGAGATAGAAGCCGCATGGCAAGCTGTGAAAGAGTGGAACAAGTTGGTGATCAAGCCCGCCAAAGGAGCAGGAGGGAATGGGATCATGATTCTGAAAAAGGAGAATGATCAATGGATGAAAGGCGGCAAGGTCATCGATGAATTCCACATCTTTTCACATATCGCAAATATTATTTTCGGAATTTTCTCTTTTGGAGACTCTGATGTGACCTTGATAGAAGAGTACGTTCAACCACATCCATTTTTTCACGAAATGTATCCTGAAGGAGTTCCTGACTTCAGAATCATTCTACTGAAAGGAATCCCTCTAATGGGTATGCTTAGAATGCCTACTGCCAAATCGAATGGCAAGGCTAATCTGCATCAAGGTGGATTGGGCATAGGGGTCGATATGGAAACGGGTTTGCTCAAGCAGGCTTATGATGGCAAAAGACATTTTGATTTTCACCCTGATAGCCATAGCCAAATTCTGAATAAACAGATTCCTTACTGGGAAGAGTTGATGGCCTTGGCTATTCAAACCTCAACACATTTCCCTCTGGATTATTTAGGTGTTGACTTGGTGATAGACAAACACAAAGGCCCAATGATTATGGAAGTCAACGTTCGACCAGGCCTGGGAATTCAACTCGCTAATAAGCAAGGATTGAAAGGGGTGATTGAAAACTTGAAACTCAACTAAGATGAAATATAAAAAATCAAAAGCGATCTATCTCAGTGCACTTCTTCTTCTGATGGGTGCCTCTCTGGTCGATAAGCTAAATCCAACACAAGACAAAATTGAGGTATCAATTTCTGTAAGTGACTTTGAACAGTCTGCAAGGAAATATGCCTCACTATCAACAACCAACCAAAACGATAAAAAAGATGAAAAAGCTGATAGTATTGATCCTGCTACTAATAACTAGCAGCTCCGCATTTGCCCAATGGGAGAGCAACCAAAAAGTAGGAATTTCTGGAGGTTATGAATGGAATGTCTTTCTAAACCCTCAAACACTTCAGAGAGACGGCAGCTTTCTGGGTAGAAACGATCTCTGGGATAATGCTACTTATCAGTCTGTTTTTCTCATCAACTCCTTTAAAAAAGAGCTACAAAATGGGCGACTAAAGTTTGACTTAAACATTAGTGGAGGTTTGTACCAAACCAGTATGAAGGCCAATCGATATGCCTATAAGATAGGTGCTTCATACCGTACCAAATATGCTTCTAAAAAATACTTTGAAATCGCTCCGGTGCTCACAAGAGTCAAACGTGAAGGTGTAAATCAGGCTGACGCGATTTTGCGAACTCCTTTTTCCTATACACAACTACTTATTCCAATTCATTTTGATTTTTATCTGGGCAACAAGGCATGGTTAAAAACGGAATCAGGTTATCTCTATAAAACTTATGATCGACAGCCGGGTGAAGCGCTTTTCTATCATGCCCCGTTTACGAATCTCAGCCTTAGCAAGAAGTGGGAGAGCAATGGGATTATTAAAAAAATGACCTTCCGTACCAGTGTCCAATTGAGAAGGTATACTGATATAAACAACACATCAGGGATCAATCCCGAGGAAGAAGAGATAGATGAGGAGGGTGGTTCAAGAAGCTGGAATTACTTTAGAAACGGTCTTGAATATGATATTTCTGCAGTAGACAAGTCTTTTGGGTTGACCTTTGGGTTGTATCACGTGAAGCGTTCAGACCTGGAAGAAAGCAACAGTTATTCAGAAATATCCCCAGGTGTCCAATTCGATAAAAGGTTTAAAGGCTTTAAACTATCCAGTGGACTCAAGTATTCTATGAGGAATTATCCGGAACTAACTCCGGGTGAAGACAATGATGAAAATCAACTGCGATACCGCTACTTCCGAGGTAATATTAAAGCGGAATTTGAAATGAGTAAGACTACGAATTTCTTCATCAAGGCCAATTTGGTGAATAGGAAATCTAGCAATACAACAATTAGTTCATTTGGTTTTAGAGGCTATTTCAACAGCGCAATTGAGACAGGTATTGTGATCAAGTTATAAGGGTACATTTTGGTTGAGTCTGAAAAGGCCGAGGGGAAAAAGTCCCTGAGGCCTTTTTACTTTTTTTGATAATCTGAGTCTAAGGTTTAGGGTAATGCAGAAAAAGGGTGTATACAATGCACTAAACGTTTTTAACCTTAATATACAGTGAGTTCAACCAAAAAAGGACATGAGTCTGATCAAGACTCGGAGGTGGTATGTAGATTGCGCTTTAAGAAGAACCTGGCGGCCTTCTTGAATGTTCTTTTTTGGATCATCTTTACCGCCACCTTTTACTTGGGTTTTCAGGAGAAGCGGGACTTAGAAACTCCCAGTGAGCTCTTCACAGAAATCTCGGAGGAAAAAACGATTAAAAAGACCGATTAATTGTCGTCTTCCGCCTGACTCCACTTTGTCAATTGCACTTTCTTTTTTTCTAGCGTCATCTCACAACCGTCATTCCGAGTTTCTCTTTTCGCGAAACGAAGAATCTGTCCTTTTCAGACTACCGCAGCACAGCACAGACAAACCCACCAAAGTCGGAGCAAGAGCAATCTTCCGTTTTCCGATTTTCAAAATCCAAAACCCAAATTTCAATCTCTCGTTTTCGACTATCGACCACCTATATAATTCGGCATTCATGGAATTATTTCGCTAAATTCTATGAAGATGTTAGCTTAATAAATTCATATGTAGCTACTCCGGTTTTGTCCCCCTATATTGGGCTACGAGAGGTCATTAATTTGTTTAAATGGTCAATCGAATCTCGACTAAGACCTAAGACACTTGAAACCGATTAACCTGACTAGGTACACCGCTTTGGTGATGCTGTTCTTGAACAGTATCGTTGGCTTTGCCCAACAATCCAAACCCTTCAAAATAAAGGAGATAGGCACTCCTTTTATCAATACTTATAATCCCCGTGACTACGGTGCCCATGAGCAGACGCTGGCTATAGATCAGGCTGAAAATGGTCTGATGTACTTTGCCAATGTAACGGGCATCATTGAATTCGATGGTCAAAAATGGGAAGTAGATTCCAGAGTGTCTGAAGATGCCTTCAGAGATGTGGTTGTGGGCTCCGACAGTCGGGTTTATGGAGTAAGCAAGTACATTTTCGGGTACTTTGCACCTGACGAAATAGGTGAGCTTGTTTTTCAATCTTTACTCCCGAAAACCCCAACTTCTTTTGATAATAATGGAAGCCTGATCAAGGTTGATCAGGTTGGCGAGGATATCATTTTCCGATCTGCTGAGAGCCTTCTGCTCTACAATATCGAATCAGATACCATCTCGGTTATCGGCACTTCTTCTGGATTTGGTGAGTCTGATAAAGTAGGGAACCAGTACTATGTGATGGACCTGGATCTCGGGCTGGTTCAATTGAAAAACAATCGTCTGGAACTAGTGCCTGGTGGAGGGCAATTTCTAGAATACACCATCAGAAAGATCATTCGATATGCCGATAATCAACTCTTGATAGTCACTAAAGATGATGGCCTGTTTCTCTATGACTTTAAAAGCCTAAAACCATGGAAATCGGATATATCAGAGTATCTGAAGTCAGTCAAAGGTCTTTCAGGACTCAATATCCACGACCAGTATTTTGCAATCGGTACAGAAATGGGGGGAGTACTCATTCTTGACAAAGCAGGAAGACTCATACAGAAATTGGATCAGAGTACGGGCTTGCCTGATAACAGCAATGTGCTAGATCTGTTTCTTGATCAGGAGAGTAATTTGTGGATAGCTCAACATGGTACAATACATCAGGTAATCATTAACTCCCCATTTACCTTGCTGGACGAAAGGCATGGTGTTGATGGCTATGTTCTGTTCTTTGATAAGTTCGATGATAGAACCTTTATAGGCACCGTACAGGATATGGTCTATAAAGAGGACAGTAAGCCATGGCAGAAAATTGGAAATTATAGGCCTTTTAAACCGGTAAACAGGAAGAAGGAACGGGTTTGGATGTTTGTACATCATGGGAAGGAGTTTTTTGCGGCAGGCAATGGCGGCATGCAGCAAATCACTGAGGAGGGGATCATAGACCTCTATTCGGGAGAAAAACTTTGGGCAGCGGTTTCGATGAAAAACTCTGATCAAATTGTAATGGGTAGTGTTGAGGGCAACCTTCATCTATTTGAAAAGAAGCGGGGAAGATGGGAATATGCACATCTTATTCAAGGCTTCCACCAGCAAATGGACTTTCTCGAACAAACTGATGACGGAGATTTATGGATGACTGACTCAGGTTCAGGAGTTTTTAAACTTCATTTGAATGCGGCTAAAGACAGTGTACTTTCAATACGTAAATACGGACCGGAAGATGGTCTGCCTGACCTTTTGCGAAATAGGGTATTCAGGCATAAGCAAGGACTTCTATTTGCTACAGTGCGGGGTGTATACCGTTATGACAAGAATTCGGATCGATTTGTCGGGGCTGATGAATTTAATCAACACCTTGGTGAAGACTATGTTTTTCGTTTAATCGAAATGGAAAACGGGAGTATATATGGGTCCCTAAACCCGAGAGGGAAAGCCCTTCTCAGACCTTCCGGTAAGGGGTTTGACTTTACACAATCACCTTTTCAGCGGATCCAAGAACATAATTCCGAGTATGTCTCAGGACTTGGAGGAAGCGACATATGGATTGCCGGCAACGGAATCAGACATTATGACTCAACTTTTCCCAATGAATTCAATACAAACTTTAGAACTCACATAAGGTCAGCTAGAATCTCCAACAAAGGCGACTCCCTTATTTACGGTGGTGGTCAAATCGAGCAGTCAATTGAACTCGGCCCAAGGGAAAACGCTATTGAATTCACGTATTCGTCCACTTTCTACGATAAAATTGATGACATTCAGTACCAAAGTTATCTGGAAGGTTCGGAAGAAACCTGGGCACCTTGGTCTAGCGAGCCGGATAGAAATTATACTAACCTTCCTCATGGCACTTATATCTTTAAAGTACGGGCCAGAAACATCTATGGTCAGCTAAGTGAAGTAGATGAATACGCCTTTACCATTATTACGCCATGGTATCTCACCATTTGGGCCTACTTGATTTATGCTGCTCTGATTGCTTTTGCCATTTGGGGCATTGTAAAAATCAATGCCAGAAGATTGATAAATGAAAAAATGGCCCTCGAAAAAGTAGTGTTAGAGCGAACGGAGGAGATTACCATACAAAAAGAGAAAGCAGAAGAGGACAAAGAGCTAATCCAGCAACAAGCAGATCGTTTAAAGGAATTGGACAAAGTAAAGTCCAGATTTTTTGCAAACATTTCCCACGAGCTTAGAACACCATTGACTTTGATTAATGCACCTCTGGAAGCCCTGATTAACAATGGTGAGATTGACAATGAGTTGGTACGCAACACTTTGAAAACCGCCCAAAGAAATGGAGTGAGCCTCTTGTCCTTAGTAGAGGAGATTTTAGATCTGGGTAAGCTTGAGGCTGGCAAACTCAAGTTGGTAGAAAATCCCGTAAGACTAAAGGAATTCTTGACCGACTTGTTGAGTGGTTATCAAACCGGACTTGCTGAGAAAAACATAGAGTTGAAATTTGATTATTGGCCAAAGGAGAGTTTGGCGATAATGATGGATGAGAACAAGTGTGGTAAGGTTGTTCGAAATCTGTTATCAAACGCTCTGAAATTCACGAAAGATCAAATTTCACTTTCTGTTCAACACAGCCCCGAAGACCCGGAGTGCATGGAGATTGTAGTAACGGATAATGGAATTGGAATTCACCCCAATGACCTTCCGTATATTTTTGACAGGTATTATCAATCCGAACAACCTGGGAAAAAGGCTGAAGGTGGTACAGGAATAGGTCTGGCTCTGGCGAAAGAATTGGCCCATCTGCATGGTGGAAGTCTCAAGGTCAAAAGTGAACTGAATCAAGGAACCACCTTTACGTTTGAGTTTCCCGCAAAGGAAGTCAAAGAGGAAACCATTATGCCATTGGCCAAAGCGAATAGTATAGAACTTGTATCTGCTTTGGAAGAGACCATTGCCAAATACACTTCCAAATTCGAAATCAACAAGCCAGTATTGCTCATCACTGAAGACCATCCTGAAATGAGGGCCTTCATTGCACAAACACTGGATCCATATTTCGAGATAAGGCAGGCAGAGAACGGAAAAATTGCGTTGGACGTGTTGAATAGCACCCCTATTGACATTGTGATTTCAGATGTAATGATGCCGATGATGGATGGCTTTGAATTACTTGGAGCAATCAGGAAAAATGAAAGCTTGCATGAAGTATCTGTGGTGATGTTGACAGCCAGAGCCGATCATGAAGACAAGCTTCATGCTTTGACTTTGGGTATTGACGATTATCTCACCAAGCCTTTTAGTGCCGAAGAATTCTTGGCTAGGATTAAGAACATCTTAGAGAATCGCATTAAGATTATTCGTGAATTTAAGGGGTTGAACACTGCCGGAAATAGTCAAAACGGTAGTTCGAATCTCGAGAAGCTGGAGAAGAAATATGGACTTTCGGAGCGAGAAATTGAAGTGATGGAATTGCTCGCCAAGCGCTATACCAATCCTGAAATTGCCGAGAAACTATTTGTATCAAGGAATACCGTTAAGTACCATATTAAGAACCTATTCGGCAAGTTGAATATAAACAGTAGGATCGAGGCAGCTGAGAAAATTGAAGAGATTCTAGGCTAACTCTCCCCATCCCCATGTACAAACAGAAATAGTTTTTTGGAAGTGTCCGAAGAACTTGATACAACCTACCCAAATAGAGTAGTTTTGCCATACATACGCAAGTTTCAGTCATTTAAATACACTTTTTTGCCATAACTACCCAAAGTGGGTAGGAGAACGAGCGTGATTTTACCCCATATTACATGCGCTTAGGACTATATACCTCAACTGACTAAGCTGATAATTCGACCAAAACAATTTGTATGAAAACCAATCAACCTTGGAAGACGGGAACACCTGTCTTCAATTTGCTACCGTCATGCCTACTCAGCAAGACGAGCTCAAAAATCCTTTCGAGCATTGCATTCTTAATGCTCCTCTCATTTCAAACTTACGGACAAGATGAATCCTGGACATTGCTCAAAGAAGAGAGTGGTGTTAAGGTCTATTATCAGATTGCCCCCTGCGATGAGGCTGTGGATGCTGTTGCACCTGTGGGTGACCCAACTCAAAACCATCAACACCTCAAGTTGAAGATTGAGAATTCAAATTCTTCTAATATCGGAGTCGAGTGGGATCAGGAAATCAAGACTACAGATAATGAGGGTTTGATTGACATTACGGTCGACTCAGGTCAAACTGTCATTGAAGAATGTTCCATGGCTCCACATGTACGGCTTACAGTCACCTCGAGTGATAATTACCCTACATCCTTCAAAGAATTTTTAGAGCTGGTCAGAATTACCATCAAACCTTAATCCCAAAGACATGAAGAAAACGCTACTATTTATATCGACTTTGATTTTATGTCTTCTTTTTGTGGAGACAGGGTATGCACAACAGCTGTTTCCGATCACACCTAATTCTCAAATAACTTCTGGGAATGATGATGATGTATTGAGAACGTGGCTAGAGGACAATGGTATTGCACCATCAGGATCATTACTATACAGAAGGTCTTCCAACGGAGCCAACTATTCAGCCTTTCATGCAGCCGTTGATGATGAAGGTCCGATGATCGCAATCTTTAGAACGAACACTGGTGAGGTGTTTGGCGGATTCACATCCATTGGATGGAGTTCGACAAGAACTGGATATCAAAATGATAATACCGCCTTTTTGTTCAACTTAACGAGCGACAGAAGAGCGACTACATACTACCCACAAAATAGTATTTATAGTCACCCTAGCCACGGACCTACTTTTGGTGGTGGTCATGATATTTACTTCAATAACTCGATGAATGGTGGTTATTTCAATGTACATAGCTATAATTCAATCGATGGAAGTCCTTATAGATCATCAACATCTGTTCAGGCACTAACAGGAGCACCCGTGTCCGGTGCTTATTATAGTTTTGGGTCAGGTTTTATTACAGAAATAGAGGTATACAAAATAGAGTATAATACTTCGGCCCCAATCATTCAAGGACAGGACATTACTGTTCAATTGGATCAAAATGGGCAAGCCAGCATTACGGCCAATGATATAGATAATGGTACTACAGATCCAGATGGTCCGGTCACACTATCTATTGATGTAACCGACTTTACATGTGATGACTTAGGCGGTAGTTCAAATGCTGTTGACCCGACTTTTGTTGACAGCCGATCTCAAAACACCTATTCAATCGGTGGAGGTTATAGCCCTTTGCTTGAGGAATATTGGTTTCCGCAATGGTCTGGTTCTACAGTCTATAAATTTGATAAAAATGGACAGAGCCTAGGCTCCTTTAATTCCGGCCAAAATCAGATGATGCAGTTATGGATGGATACAGATAGTGATTCTGACTACTATACGGCCAATTGGGGAAATAATACGGTCACAAAAAGAAATGGATCATCTACACTTTGGAGCTTCAATGTTGGTGGACTTGGAGCTGGTATAAGTACAGATGCTGATTATGTTTACGCCTATCGATATGATGCTAATTTTATTTATGTGTTGGATAAAAATACAGGCCAGCAAGTAAGGACTATTAATTTTAGCACGGGATTTGGCATAGCTGTTCAGGGTGGTTTAGTAGTAGCCAATGACATTATTTATATAGGAGGCTATGCCAGGGGAGGCACTTCCAGAAACTCTAATTGGAACTCAATTCACAGGTTCGATATAGATGGGAATTATCTGGGTTCAACTAGTACATCCGTACCCACTTACTACGGTTTTGCATTTGATGGAGAACACATTGAGATACTTAATAACTCAACTATTTATAGATATAAAGTATCGGATGGAATAGCCTTCGGTGGAGGAAGTAATTCGGTTACCTTAACCGCAACGGATCCTCTCGGCAACTCACGTTCAGCCGTTTTCGGGGTAACTGTAGAAGATCTTATTGCCCCAACAATTGTTTTAAATGGTGCAGCGCAAATGTCTGTTGACTCAGACACACAATTCAACGACCCTGGTGCTACTCCTTCCGATAATTGTACAGCCGAGGTTGAAATCACAGGAACGCTCGATTTAACGACTCCGGGAGTTTATACACTTTCTTACAAGGCTATTGATCAAAGTGGTAACGAATCTGCAAGCCTTACCAGAGAGATTACTGTAATTGACGCCACGGCTCCTGAAGCCAAAGCGGGTAGAGTCACCGTAGAGCTTGACGAAAATGGCAATGCAACGGTTGATCCGGCTAGTTTGGATAACGGTTCTACGGATAACGGACCCGGAAACTTTACCTATAGTCTGGACAGAACAACCTTTAACTGTGATGATTTAAATGCCGAAGGCGGAACTTCAAGCAGTGCTACAACCACAATTACCTCTATTGGGAATCAAGTTCAACAGACTAGGAGCAATGGCGGTGGATACAACCCAAATACCAACGAATTTTGGTACCCTGAATGGGCGGGGTCAAACGTTTATGTATATGACGAAAATCACCAGTTTCTCAGGACATTTAATTCCGGACAGGGTTCCATGATGCAAATCTGGGTTGATACCGATAGTGAAACAGATTATTATACTGCAAACTGGGGTAGCAATACAATAACTAAAAGGAATGGGGCTTCGACCATATGGTCATATAACATTGGCAGTACAGCAGCCTCTGTTACCACCGATGCGGATTATGTATATGCCATGCGCTCATCTGGTAATTTTATTGCTGTCCTGGATAAGGAGACTGGTGCTTTTGTACGAAACATCACCTTACCTGGTAACATCAACATGCAAGGAGCCATGGTATTGGCCAATAACAATTTCTATTTGGCAGGTGTAGCGAATAGCTTTGCAACAAATAATGGAGATTGGAGATATATCCATCGATTCGATATGGATGGAAATTATATCAACTCCACCTATACCAATGGGATTTATCCTTGGAGCATGGCCTTTGATGGCGAGAATATGTGGCTCTCTCCTAATTCTAATACCATAAGTGGCTTCAAAATTTCCGATGGCAGTGCCTACGGTGCTGGCGGTGGTGTACCAGTTACCCTAACAGTAACTGACGAACTTGGAAATTCTTCCACTGATGAAGGAACTGTAGTCGTGGTTGATTTACTTGCTCCTACCATTGCATTCAATGGTGATCAAACATTGACCACACCTCTTGGTGCTACATTTAACGATCCGGGAGCCACAGCCTCAGACAATTGTTCGGCTACTGTTGAAGTTACTGGATCGGTTGATATCAATACCTTGGGTAACTACACTTTGACTTATAAAGCTGTAGATGGATCAGAGAATGAGTCTGCTGAGATAACCAGAACAGTTACAGTTATTCCAAGTGTCACGTCTAATATCTCAGTGATTTCACAAGCTGGTGATATACTGAATGATGGCTTATTATTAGAAGCCAATAATGTAGGTAGCGGAGCAAATAATATCCAGATCAATGGAGTTTGCTTTACCAACTCAGCGAATTCCTTCGCTGGAATGAGCAATGGTGGAGGAGACTTTTGTACCGATTGCACTCCGGGAACATCATTTGACCAGTTGATGAGTACCCTGGTTTTTGAACCAGGTGGACAACCGGCAACATTAACCTTGAACAACCTCGTTCCCGGTAATAAACATCGTCTTCAGGTCTTTTTATCTAATGATGTAAACGCAACCGGAGCCAACATGGTCTTCACTATGCAAAACGTGAATATTCCGGTGACCGGATGGAGACCAAATTCTATTGCCGTTGTAATTGAATTCACCCCGCAGGGAAATTCAGAAACATTGACCATAACAGCTGATGGAAACAGAGCCGTAGTCAATGGCTATGCCTTGCATGATCTTGATCAAGTTGGAATACTTTGTAATGACGACCCGGTTGCAGGAACCCAGGGCAACCTGACGGTTGGCACTGATGCTTCCGGAGATGCGACTATTAGCTTAGATGGCTCATCATCTTCAGATGATAACGGCATAGCAAGCTATGAATGGTTTATTGATGGAAACAGTGTAGGCACGGGTTCTACGTTAAGTGCTGATTTAGAAATTGGCAACTATTCTGCTGAATTGGTAGTGACTGATATTTTTGGACTAACCAGTTCAGAGCAATTCTCAATCACAATCAATGATGCAACTGATCCGGTAGCCATTACTCAAGACGTTACTGTTTACTTAGATGCTTCAGGAAACGCTTCCATTACCACCGGAGATGTAGACGATGGCTCTACCGATAACTCAGGAGGTACATTGACCTATACCTTAAGTCAGAGCACTTTTGATTGCAATGATTTTAGTGTTTCATGTTCTGGTTCATCAATTGCATTCAATGGTACAGGCATCGCCTCTGGTGCTAACGGAGATAATATTCAGAACCTAGGCCTGAATCAACTGACAATGGAAGCTTGGGTAAAACCAAATGGCGGCACTGTCAATTCAATCATCAGAAAAGCTGGAGATTACGACTTGTACATTGTCAATAATGTTTTATACGCTGAAGTATGGTACGAAGGAAGAGCCAGTAGTGCACAATATTTATATTCCGGACCATTTGTCTCAAACAATGTTTGGTCACATCTAGCCTTTACTTTTGACAAGGCCAATAACGGTTCTGGTAAATTCTATGTCAATGGAGTTGAAACAGTGGCGTCAGGAACAGTCCGTTCTATTACACCAGACATTACCTTGGGTATTGGCGGTTCAACCGAATTTGGTCAGAGCTTCACAGGTCTGATTGATGATGTAAGAATATGGAGTACGGAAAGAACAAATGCTGAGATCAATGAATTTAAGGATTTTTGTATCGATGCAAATTCTGTTGGTCTCGAAGCTTATTTTAAAATCGAGGCCAATGAAGGCACTACACTTACGGATTATTCGGGTAATGGAAATCACTTGACTATAGTAGGAACTTCATGGTCAACAGAAGGAGCACCAATAGAAAGTAAAGGAGTAGAAGTGACATTGACTGTAACTGATGCTTCGAACAACACTGCAACAGGAACAGCCAATGTTATTGTACTAGACAATATTGCTCCAGAAATCACTGCCCCAACAGATATCAACGTGTTGGCAACAAGTGCAGCTGGCGCAACTGTAAATTATACAGCACCTGTTGGAACAGACAATTGCTCAGTGACAACTGCACTAACAGCAGGCTTAGCAGATGGAGCTACCTTCCCAATAGGAACAACATTGGTGACTTATACTGCTACGGATGGTTCGGCTAATGCAGCTTCGGCTTCATTTAATGTGAATGTGACCGGAATTGCTCCGGTGATTACGGTTGCAGATGTTACAGTAAGTAACGATCCAGAAGTATGTGGTGCTGTTGTGAACTATGCTGCTACAGAAACAACTGTAGGCATTCCTGCCGCAAACATTACCTATACTATAGAACCAGGAAGTAATTTTGTAGTTGGAACTACTCAAGTAACCGCCACAGCAACGAATGCGGTAGGCTCTTCAGTAAGTACATTCAATGTTACTGTTGAGGACAATGAGAATCCGAACGTGATTGCGCAGGATGTAACCATTCAATTGGATGCAAATGGACAAGCAACAATATTGAGTGCTGGTGGATTTCAACCATTAGTATCGCCTGGTTTTGACTCGGATAATATTGGAAACGGTGTGACCACGCTGACGGAATGGGATGTGTTTTTTGGCGATGTTGATGTATTGGATAGTCCAATTCCTGAAATGTCAGGTCGTATCATTGATCTCGCAGGAACTACCCGTGGTGGGATTAAATCTAAAACGGGAATTACTTTGGTACCAGGTGAATATCAGCTGTCTTTTGACCATATCGATCCTGATGGTAGCGGAAATATAGTTGTACCAGGGGTATATGCAGATCAGTCTCTAAGTAGTTCATTCTTTAAAGCTAATTCATCCATAAGTGATGCAAGTCTGCAAAGTGAGTCATTTACCTTCACAATAAATCAAACTGTAGAAGGCTACATTGCTTTCTTCCAAAAAAGTGTAGGATCTGCTGTTACCACTCCCGGCAATGGAAGCTTCATGAATAATGTGGTGCTTTCTCGCTTGACTACAAGCGGACTACTTATCGAAAACGGTTCGACTGATAATTGCGGAATAGCTTCGATCGTTGCAAGTCAGACCGACTTTGATTGCTCCAATGTGGGAGATAATACCGTGACCTTGACCGTAACGGATATTCATGGTAACAGCGCTTCACAAACTGCAGTCGTAACTGTAAGAGATGTGATTGCACCAACGGTTATTACCCAAGACATTACAGTTCAATTGGATGCCAATGGCAGTGCAACGATTACTCCTCAGGATATTGACAATGGTTCATTTGATAATTGTGAGATCGAAAGTATTACTTTGGATCAAACGACATTTGATTGCTCAAATGTAGCAGGGTCAGGTTCCAATGATTTCTCCCTCAACTTTGATGGCAATGACAATGTGATCATTGAGGACACTCAGGATTTGAGAATCACAGGAGATATCACCGTTGAAGCTTGGTTCAAAATGGACTCAAATCCAGGTGACTGGGTAAGAGTATTTGGAAAAGGGCAAGCAACTCCACGAAACTATGGATTGTGGTATCATCCAAATGGTACGTTCCTCTTCCAACAGTATGGCGGTGGAGGTGAAATAATCTTTAACCAAGCTGTACAAGCAGGAAGATGGTATCACATCGCAGGAACCAGAAGCGGAAACGTGACCAAGCTTTATATCGATGGGCAATTGGTAAATACGCAAGCAGCATCTACGAATCCGC
>JAJCYM010000058.1 GCA_029262895.1 Roseivirga sp. | reverse complement strand
TTCGTAGGTGGGTTCTACTAGTGCTCCTCCACCCAGATTGGATTCACCTCCGTGGTGGCCATTTGTACTCTGATCTTCCCAGGCTGTGACCCCGGTAAGGTTTGCACCATCTGCGGTGGTGCTTGTTCCGGCATCCGCTCTTAGCCAAAGTTCGAGATCGGTGGTGACACCTCCCGGACCACAGGCACTTAAGACTGTACCTAAAGTGAAAAAGTCTCCATCAGCAAAATCGACATTGGAAAATGTGAGCACATTCCCATTAAAAGTACCTCCTGCAAATGTGTTACCATTCGCCATGGTGCTGGTACCTGAAATAATTAATCGGAAGTCAGAAGCTGTAGAACTATACCCTAAGCCGGTCAAATCAAATGAAATGGAGGTGTTGCCGACAGTGCCGGTTTCATCCACTTTCCAAACCCGGGTCATTCTTTCAGTGACAACCCCAGGTACATCTGATGTGTTTGCGCTAGCCTGTTCTCTGGCGCCTCCATCATTACCCCAAACCATAAAGTCTCCATCTGCAGTGAATGAGTTTACGTTTGAGGCATTGTCGGTAGCAATACTGCCCAGCCCTATGGCTACAATATCATCGGTTGCTTCGCTTGCCGACTGTTTTTGGTTCAAACAAGCCGCGTCATCCCTGCCAATACCCGCTACGTCCTGATGGTAGGCGGAATTTACAGATTGATCCCAAATAACAGTAGCATCCGACCTGAAATAATCACGTTCGTCTACGGACCCTGTACTGCCGATGTCGGGGCTATTCTTAAAGATGCCATACTTAATGGCCAAATAAGTTTGGATCTGCTCCAGTTCCTGGGTGGTGGGTGCAGTTGTATAAATTAAGATCTCGGCAATATCGGCATCATAAAAATTCGCGGATCCATTAGAGGCGATATGGAAGTCGCTGTTATTACCTGTTCCAGTAATACTTGACGTGTTAGAAGCAATTAAACTGCCATCTCTGAATATTCCTTTGTTGATACTTCCTGATGCGGTTGTAAATGATGTGGTACTTGAAAATAAGGTCCATAGGTTGGCATTTCCGGTTGTACCTCCCCAGGTCTCGGCCACTCGACCGCTGGATATATTTGGATAGTCATAAATGGCTCTAGTATTCCCCCAGGGGAGATGGCTGGCAAACCTTCCGCTGCTTGCAAGTGCTTCATTAAACAAAAAGCTGTTTTGTACAGTAGTTACTTCAGTTACAGCAAATACAACCAGGTCATTTGGCGATGAGGTACCCAGAATGCCATTGGTGATGGCCATAGTTTCGTTAATGCCATTAAATTGAAGGCTTGGATTATAATTGATACCGTTGCCAATTAATTCCGGACCGATAATGGCCGTTGCTGAGAAACTGTTGATACTTTGATCGGTCCAGGCAGTAACATTCGATGTCCCGGTAACATCAGCATCTGCTCTTAATGATAAAAGTAAACCTGCGCTTACTCCTCCCGGTGCACAGATCGGAAAATGAGTGCCTAAAGTGAAATATTCACCATCTTCTAAATCAACTCCGGTGAATGTAATGATACCACTATTGATTGTGCCCCCGGTTAAAACAGTGGCACTGCTAAAATCAGCATTGGAACTATTGCCGGCAATTAGCAAACTATAATCAGAAGCGTCAGCCGTACTTAGTCCAAGTTGTATTAAATCAAAGGAAACAGCCGTGACACCTATTTCATTTTCTTCTGCAACCCGCCATACTCTGGTAAGTCGCATTTCTATCATATCTGGCATGGTCAGCGCGGCTGTTTCAGCTGTTGGAGCCGCATCATTTCCCCAAATGAGCCAGTTGTTATTGTTATCTATGCTTGTGGCCCTTTCTATGGTTACAATACTGCCCGAATTTTCGCTTTTTGACTTGAGTTGAATAAGCTCGGCATTATCGTCTCTTCCTATACCGGCAATGTCATTGTTGTATTCAAGGTAACCTCCAATGGAGGCGGCAGTTGTAGTATTGAAAATGATGCCACCATTAGAATTCACGTAGTTATAAGGCGAACTCTGATCCAGGGTAATGCCATACTTTAAAGCCAGATAGCTTTCAACCTTGTTTCTACTAATCAGGGGAAAACTGGCGGGCTCATTACAATAAATAAATTCAGATATCTCTCCGTCAAATGAATTGGTTGGTTCAACTGTTTCTGTACCTCCCATCCCATCGCTATAAAGTGCTTGCTGAACTTCGTCTCCAATGCCAACATCCCCTACGTGATTATATAATAGTCCTACATTGGTTATTGATCCCACAAGTTGACCATTGAGGTAGCATCGAATAACCCCACTTAAGTCATCTATACCATCATCATCCCCATCATATTCGAAAGAGAGTATATATTCAGTATCTGCTGAGATGGTGGTGCTGACAAAATCAAAGCCCCATGGAACACCGAAGCCATTGCCATTTATGTTCCAACCCGCATAAAAGAGAGATCCATTCTGAATATAGGTATTGAAACCTCTTGTATTGCCTCCTTCCTCGTAAACTACCTGCTTTGAAGTAATGTTGCCTCCTGTGCGAAATACAATATTAAACCCTTTTCGCTCCCAGGGGCCACCGGTGTTAAAATCACTATTATCTCGAATATTTAGCGCTGATCCGGAAGCAGACCCAAAATCAACAGTAGGATTGAAGTTGATCGTGCTGTTTGTGTTTCGGTAAACGGGGTTTGGATCACCGGAAAGCGGGGTTTGCGCATCGTGCCCACCTGGTGCCTGATCTTCCCATAATGTAACATTACTTCCATCAGTAGCAGTAGTGATGCCTACATTAGCCTTGAGCCAAGTAGTAAGTGCTGACTGAAAGCCACCAGGGCCAGCAGCCACTACCAATTCATCGGTAGGAGTGAGGTTATCTGATGAACTCCGTTTGTCGACTGAAGAACGTGCAGTATCTGTAGTGATAACACTTTTTGTATTCTGTGCCACAAGGGGCAGGGCATAAAGACCTAAAAGAGCCAATACGAGTGTATGGCGTGCAAATTTTGAAACAAATATTACTTTATGTCTAGGCATAGAAATTCTTTTCAGAATTATCTTATGCCAAGTCAGTTCAGGGTTTAAACCCGGATAATGTAATAGACTTTCTATTACGGACGTAACTCGCTTTGAATCAGCTGCTTTGCTTCGTTTGTCTTTTCACCATAGCGCTGCTATACTTTCAAAGTCAAACATCCTGATTCTTTGCGACTTACGCCCTCACTACGATCTCTATTACATAAACCGAGTTTGAACATTTCTAAGAATCCCCCCATTTAGGCCATATTGATTGCGTCAAAAATGGTCTGCAATGGCTGCCTTGGCTCAATTTAGTTGAGCCTCATTGGCAAAATCTACTCCAACAGTAAAAAGGGGATTTGGGAAGCAAAACGCATGAAAATGAGGTTCGCAATCATCCCATTATGGGAATAGTCGTATTTATTGGGAATTGGGAGGGTTGAATTATTTTACGATAAACTTAAGAGTTATCTGGTAATTATGTTTATCCAAGATTTTAATAAAATATAAGCCTCTATTTAAGCCTTGGGTGCTGATTTGTATTTCTCCATCTTCCGGCCTTATGCTTACGGTTTCATTTAAAGTTACAATTCCATTGGCATTGGCGATTGAAATTTGGACTTCCTTTTCTGTTTGAACAGGGTAGGTTATTCTGAAGTTTTCACCTCTATTCACTGGGTTTGGCACCACTTGATGCACACTGCTTTGGGGTAAGTCAAGGAACACTCTTGAAATTTCAGAATAATCGAAATCTCCATTAAAATCTGTCTGTTTTAGACGGTAGTAAGATACACCATCCAACGGTTCCTTATCAACAAAACGGTAATCGACAATTATATCGCTGTTGCCTGAACCCTCTACAAAACCAACAGTCTCGAAGGTTACCGCATCACGACTTCTTTCAATAGTGAAGAAGGAATTATTGATTTCTTGTGCTGTAGCCCAAAACACTTCCACTTTATTGTCAGATGTGGTTCGCGTGTCAAAAGAAATTAAGGTAATTGGTAGTGCCTCTATCTCAGTAGATCCTAGCGTATAGTATTGACCATCTGTAAAATCAACCAGGAAGGTCACTGTCTGGGCGCCCCCGTCAATAGATGTGGGTTCTATTAATGTGACACCGCTTGTGAAATCACCGTCATTATCCACCATTAATCTTACCAGATTAAGGTTATTGTCTCCTAGTGGTGTACCTGTGACTGAAGATAAATCATAAGTAAGTTCAATTTGCCCTACAGTTCCAGTCTCCTGTACGCGCCATTCTCTATTCAATCTACTATGAATGCCAGCAGGCCTTTCTTTGTTGTCCTCAGCCTCGATAGGGGCGTTGTCATTTCCTGAAATCAACCATGAGTCATTAGCTGAAAAGCCGGAGGCATTGTTGAAAGTAACCATCGCATCGGCACTCTCACTTTGAGATTGGGTTTGCTCAAAGCAGGATACGTCATCACGGGCAATGCCAAAAATGTCATTGTAATATGTGGCCCCTTGATCTGCATAGTCCCACACCACACCACCATCTCCCGCTACATAATCTCCTTCATTAATGGCACCTGAAATAAGTTCGTTTGTGTTGCCATCACCATCGCGATTGGCGGAAAGAGTCAGTCCATATTTAAGTGCCAGATAGGATTCTACCCTGGATTGCTCTTCTCCAGTAAGCACCGTGGAGAACACAATTGTCTCGGCAATATCTCCTCCATACTGGGCTTGCACATCTGCATCACTGTGGTTGCCAATACCAAAAGAAGTGGACCCGGTGAGGGCACTGGTACTTCCTGTGCCCGTTCCATCAGTAATACCTTCCATAAAAATCTCCACAGCCCCGGATGACTGGTCTCTTGTGGCCAAAGCTATATGTGGTCTGCTGTCGTTGTAAGTAGAGGCGGTACTGGCGTCAAACACCACTGTTGTGTTGGCATTCATAATTACCTGACCTTCAAACATACCCAGGCCATAATCAAGTGTACTTCCTGTTTCACTTGCACCGATCAGGGCAGGGGTATTTACAAAATCATTACTCGTTCCCTGGTCTTGACCTGACTGGAATACAGAAATAAGGGTCATATCTCCAGAAACAGTATTTGCACTGGTTTCGATGTAAGAACTGTTTGTAGAGTTAGGGTCAATAAACCTGAGGACAGGGTTAAAGTTGATCTCATTAGTTTCAAATGTTGGGTCAACCGGTGTTCCGCCACCTGCGTCACTCTGACTTCCATTGTCTGTCGGAGAACTTTGGTCATTCCATTGTTGCACATCAATGGCATCTACTGCGGCAGTTGTCCCAGCATCAGAGAATACCTGCAAGTCCGCTCTGAGCCACAGGGCAATATTTGTATTGACACCTCCAGGTCCACAAGTTTCCAAGGCAGTGGCTAATGTAAAGTACTGTCCATCTGTCAAGTCAATTCCTGAGAAGGAAAGCACACTTCCGTTAAAAGTTCCTCCAGCAGTTAGGCTACCATCAGCCATGGTTGCCGTATTGGATATGATTAACCTGAAATCATCGGCATTTGAACCGTAGCCAAGACCTGTTAGGTCAAACTGAATCTCGGTATCACCTACGGTTCCGGTATCATCTACTCTCCAAACTCTGGTCATTCTTTCAGAAACACTAGAAGGCACATCTGCGGTGTTGGCACTTGCCTGGGCAGTGGCCCCATCATCATTGCCCCATATCAGGTAGTCACCGTCATCATCAAAGGTATTTGTGTTGGAAGCATTATTCGTTTCTACACTGGTCAATCCCATGGTCAGGATATCATCAGAGTTAACGCTGCTTGACTGTTTTTGAGAAAAGCAACCATCGTCATCCCTACCTATACCTGCTACATCATTATGGTACGTGCTAAAATCAGAGGCATCCCAGATTGTGGTTCCATCTGCTCTGACATAGTCTCCTTCAGTGCCGCCACCCGAGTTATCGAGGGTAATTCCGTATTTAACGGCTAAGTAAGATTGAATTCGGTTATGTTCGGCATCACTAGGTCTAGAAGAGAAAGATATTACTTCAGGAATTTGCCCATCATAGTGATTTGTTGTCCTAAAAGCATTTGTGGAAACATGACTGCCAATTTCATAGGCTACATTTGACACGGTCAGCAGAGACCCACTTGATAAGTCTGCTTGTTCCAGACCACCAACGAACATATCTGTGCCTGTAGCACCTGCATTTTCTCTTACCCCAATCAAAAAGGTTTCATCAGCACTTAACGTGCCGATTTGGGTTTGTGAAATGCCTCTTCTCCAGATGGTTCCGGTTCCGCCAACGGCATGGGTTATTACTTCACCAGTGAGCGCACCAGTAACAGCACCTAACCCCAGAGCGCCAAAATTATCAGTGGCGCCTGACGCTGGAGGTACATCGAAGCCAATAAGTATGTCTTCTGTTGAACTACTTGTATAGCTATTGTCATTATTGGCAACGATATAATATGCATTACTGTGAAATCCTCCGGTGCCCCTAAATTCCTCAAAATTGCTTTCGTCAAAGTCCATGGCAGGATTGAAATTGATCGATGTGGTCAGATAAGCGGGCCTGTCACCAATAATACCTGTTGCATTGTTTGAACCTGCTTGGTCATTCCAGGTTTCTACATCTGCGCCATTTACGGTTGTGCTAGATCCGGCATCGGCTCTTAGCCATAAAGCTAAATTAGAAGTAACTCCTCCAGGTCCACATGAGGTTCTCGCTGTTCCAATTGTAAAGAACTGACCATCTGTTAAATCCACATTGGTAAAAGTCAAAATGTTATCCACTAAAGAAGCCGCTTGAGTTAATGTACCGCTGGCCATAGTCGCGCTATTGGAAGTAATCAATTGAAAGTCGGAAAGGGTAGTGCCATAGCCTAGTCCGGTTATATCAAATGAAATTGTGGTGGCTCCCACAGTTCCTGTTTCTTGTACCTGCCAAATGCGCTCCATCCTTTCGGTCACGTTGCCTGGCAGATCAACTGTGTTAGCATTGGCCTGAGCTGTAAAATCATTGTCATTTCCCCAAACCAGGAAGCTGCCATCGGTTGCAAATGAATTTGGGTTGGAGGGATTGTCAGCTGCAATGGTTCCAAGTCCCATAGATACAATGCCATCGCTATTGATACTGGATGATTGTCTTTGCTCATAGCAAGACAAATCATCCCGACCAATACCAGCGATGTCATTGTAGTAGGTCGAGGTCTGACCCGTGTAATCCCAAATCACAGTGCCATCCGATCTGCGATAATCTCTTTCATCAACAGCACCAGTGGCGCCATCATCTACACCTGCCCGAGTAATACCATATCTTATTGAAAGATAAGATTCAACCCGATTGAGTTCATCGGAATCTAAATTATCAGCGAAAATGATGACCTCGGGGATATCTCCTGCAAATTGTGCGGGCGTACCCACAACGCTTTGATTTCCTATACCGACTGATGAATGGGCGTTCAACGTATTGGCATCAGAAGTGCCAGAATCCACATTTTCGGAGTTGATGTATAACTCTAAAGCTCCTGATACAATTCTGGTAGCCGAGGCTATTCGGAATTGTCCGTCAGTATAGGCCAAAGGGCTTTGAACCCCTAAACTAATGGCATCACCAGCTATTATTTTACCATGCACTTGTCCGCCTGAAAGGCCCAGCGCATAGTTGTTTCCAGGATTGCCATGGTCACCACCTATGATGGCAGGAGAATTCCAGAAATCTGTGCCCCCTTCACTTTGAGTGGTTGAAAACACGGATATCAATGTCATGTCCTGGGTGGCAGGGTTACTTGTAGACTCCAGGTAGGAAACTGATGTGGTGCCAGGGTCGGTAAATCTTATGACTGGGTTGTAATTGGCCACGCCTGTTCGGTAGGTTGGTTCTTCAGGAGTGCCTCCTCCATTAGATTCGGAGGCATCGTTGGCGTTGATGGATTGATCTGCCCAGGAAGTCACGTCAGCCGCATCGACTACGGTATTGGTACCGGCATCGGCTTTATACCACAGTGCTAAATCTACCTCAACGCCACCTGGAGAACAGATCATAAAATCGGTACCTAAGGTGAAATACTGACCATCTTCTAAATCAACTCCGGTGAATGTAATGACACCGCTGTTGATTGTACCCCCTGTTAATACAGTAGCACTGCTAAAATCAGCATTGGTACTGTTGCCTGCAATTAGCAAACTATAAATATCAGCGCTACTAGTGCTAAGCCCCAGTTCTGTCAAATCAAAGGAAACAGAGGTTACACCAACTTCACCTTCCTCTGCTACTCTCCATACTCTGGTAAGGCGCATGTCAATTGTATCTGGCATGGTAAGTAGTGCTGTTTCAGCAGTTGAAGCCGCATCATTGCCCCAAATCAACCAGTTATCGTCATTACTTATGCTTGTTGCCCTTTCAACTGTGACCACGCTACCCGTATTTTCACTCTTGGACTGGAGTTGAATTAATTCTGAATCATCATCTCTTCCAATACCGGCAATGTCATTATTGTATTCCAGGTAACCTCCAATGGAGGCTGCACTGGTCGTATTGAAAATGACGTCCCCGTTAGAATTGACATAGTTATATGCGGTGCTTTGATTTAGCGTGATCCCATATTTGATTGCTAAGTAGCTCTCGATACGATTTCTTTGAGCAGTGGCAAAAGACCCTGGGGAATTACAGTAAATAAATTCTGAAATTTCACCATCAAAAGAGGCAGCAGGAGTGGTATCTGATGCACCATATCTTGATTGGGAATTTGTATCACCAATACCTATACCATTGGTATCTGAAAATAACAAACCGATCGTACTGCTGGTTGTTCCAATGCTCTGTCCATTTAAATAAACCGTTATGCTTCCTGTTTCGGCCGTATTACCTGTGAATTCTACTGTAACAATATATTCTGTATTTGCCACAATGGAACTGCTGGCGATTGAACTGTAACTCCAGGGAGAGCCCGTGCCATCACTGGTCACGTTCCAACCACCTATAGTTAGATTGCCACCATCAATGAAAATATTTAGTCCTCTGTCATTCCCACCTTGTTCATAAATCTGTTGGCGCGTAGTAATATCTGTATCAGTTCTGAAGGCCACATTGAACCCTTTGGTGCTATATGAAGTGGCAGTATTGAAATCAGTATTGTTTGCAATCTGCAATCCAGTTTCACTGGTTGTGAAATCAACAGTGGGGTTAAAGTTGATATTGCTGCTTGTACTTCTGTAAACCGGAGCTGTGGTTAAAGTGGTGGCATCATGATTGCCGATGGCATGATCTAACCATTCTGTTACCAAAGAAGCTTCAGTAGAAGTCGTCACGTCACTTGATTCGTTTGCCTTGAGCCAGGTGGTAAGAGCGGCTTTGTACCCTCCCGGACCAACTGCTTCTATCAATTCATCATCACTTGCCACGGCAGCGGCAAGTCCAGCCACCAAGTCCAGCCCTGAGACAGACGAAAGCGTGGTATTTGGAAAGGTGGTTATATCCAGTAAATCGTGGGTTGGCTCAACCACATCAGAAGCGAAAATTGAGAATCCATAAACAATTTCATCTGCCGCAATGCCCAAATCATCAAAACTAACCGCAACACCTTCTACATTTTGTGAACCATTATTAAGAATCGGAATAGGATCTTGTCCTACAGTTTGCCTTCTTAAAATCATTTGAGTACCAACTGAAACTCCACCACCTGTCCAATCAGAAGATGATATGGTCACCAATGAGGTATACCCGGATGGATCGCCATTGCCATCCAGCGATGTAATTCCTGCAATTTTGACATTATCGTTTCCTCCACGCTCAATTACCGGGAAAACTGCGGTAGTAGGTGAAGAGGTCACTATACCGGAATACCATATTATATCTATCCGTTCTGTCTGTGCCTGAATACTGGCACCCGCTAAATCATCATCATTTACCAGAATATTGTCATAGCCTCCATTGAGAATTCCAGCTTGATAAATGGCATCAGCATCTGAAACAATTGTAGGCACAAGGTTAATTTCATCAGGGTTGGGTCCGGTATCTATATTTGTTAATGAATACCAAATATTGATAAAGCGGCTACCATCCGTTCTTCTAACTACCAAGGTGTCAGGATTTAGAAAATTATCATATACCGTGGCTCCTATAGTATAGCTGGTAATAAATACATCATTGCCTCCACCATAGTTGATGTTGTATTGAGTATTGGTGAGTACAGAATTTGTTGCATCACTAGGAGAGGTTACAAGCGTAGTAGAACTTGTTGCAGAGGCCGTATTGGTGGTGAATGTGGTTATTGCGGTTTGGCCAAAGAGGGCTTGATCAGGAAGGCAAAAAATAGCCAAAATGAGCATAGAGCGTCCAAGCGCAGAAAAAAGTGATACCAAATGTTTAGGCATAGAAATTCTTCTCAGAATTGTCTGCCCCAAAGATAAACCATAAGTTGGATTTTTTCTAGAAAATCTAACTTTCAGTGTGTCTTTTAGATGACGCTGGCCAAATATGGAGGTCGAGATGTTTTCCATGCCACCTATAAGCGCAAATTTGGCACCAATCCAGAATTGTTGAATTTCAACATCAGAATTGTGTTGTTGAACAGCAAGTCATCCCAATTTGGGAATCAAGGATTTTACTGGGAACAGGAGGGTTGTACTTTCGAATCATAAAATTGAGGATTATTTAAACGTGGTATTTTTATAAGATTTAAGTAAAATATATTTCATTATTTAAAATTCGATTCTCGTCAGAAATTCTACATTCTGGTGCTTTAGGTCTATTGAACCGGTTGTTTGAAATGTGAGCTGTCTTTTCAGGTTGAGTAGGGCAGTTCAGCTTAATGTTATTGCCATGTTCTATAGGGTTTGGAATGACTTGGTAGACATTGCTCATGGGTGACGTTATTCTGGAAAGCCTTGAGACGTCTAATTGAGCTTCACCAGAATATTCAACTATAATCTCTCTGGTGCCAACAGCTTCTTTGAAGCCATAGGTTTCAAAACTCACTTTATCTCTTCTTTTTGCCATGAAGAATGAGTTATTGATTTGACAAGCGGCTATAGAGGAAATTCTGATTTTCCCATCCAGAGTTATGGGCGTAATTATCTCCGTTTTATCCTGAGTGGTTCTCGAACTTTCGGGTAGGGGAGTTCGATGCAGAATTATCTGTGCCAAAAACCCATGAATTTTTGGATTTTCTGGAGAGAATGCCTCGTATGTGTGTTTGAACCCAGGTAACATGTAAAGGTCGTATGAGGTGAACAGAAATTTGTTGTTCACACTAACGAAATTGTTACTCTTAACAATCCAAGTACCCTACCAAGAATATGTAATAAAAATTGAAGTGTATTAATTTTCTTGAAAATGGCGCTTTTTCAGGGTGTCCAGATTAGGATTATTTTATTATAAACTTGAGTGAAATGTGTTGGTTGAATTGGTCCTGTGTTCTGATGAAATATAGCCCGGCCGGAATATTGGCAGTATCTATCTCAAATTGCCCCTCCTCAGGTTTAAGGGCGACTAGTTTATTCAATACAAGAAAGCCGCTGCTGTTATAGATGGAAACCCATATTTCCTGTGCGGTATTAACCGGATAAAGTACTTTAAAAGATTCCCCTTGACTGACGGGGTTAGGTACAACGGTATGGACAAAAGACCCCTCAAGGTTCATTCTGACACGCCTGACCTCAGAATAATCAAACTCACCATTAAAATCGGTTTGTTTGAGGCGATAGTATGAAATGCCGTCCAGGGGTTTGGTATCATAGTAAGTGTACTCTAAAATTTTATTGCTGTTGCCAGCTCCTTCAACAAAACCAGCAACCTCGAACAACTGGCCATCCCGACTTCTTTCGATCGTGTAAAAGGAGTTATTAACTTCTTGTGCCGTTGACCAGTCAATTGCTACTTGATTTTCCATAGCACTCGCATTGAACGAAATCAGAGTAATTGGTAATGCAGCTGGTTCTGTAGAACCAAGGGTATAATATTGGCCGGTGGTGAAGTCAACGGTGAAGGTAGCCGTGTTATTGGAACCATCAACTGAGGAAGGGCTTATAAGGGTAACACCAGAAGTGAAATCACCATCTGAGTCTACCATAAGTCTTAGAACATTCAAATTATTGGTGCCAACCCCAGTTGGGCCAGTAATTGTTGAAATGTCATAGGTCAAAGAGATGCTACCAACCGTGCCCGATTCTTGAACACGCCATTCTCTATTTAGTCTACTTTTGACTTGAGAAGAATTAAATTCATTATTGTTCACGTCCTCAATAGCCGCATTATCATTTCCTGAAATGAGGAAGGCATCGTCTGTTGTAAAGCCGCTTACATTTTCAAAGGTCACCAGTGCATCAGAGTTTTCACTCTTGGACTTTGTCTGATTGAAACAGGAAAGGTCGTCACGGCCGATGCCAAAAATGTCGTTGTAGTAAGTAGCTCCCTGATTCAGGTAGTCCCAAATCACGGCTCCATCTGCAGCGACATAGTCACCTTCACGAACGGAGCCTGAGATCACCTCATTTGTAGTGCCATCGGCATCTTGGTTGTTCGATCTTGTTATACCGTATTTTATCGCTAAGTAAGACTCCACTCGAGCAATTTCAAGAGCGGTGAGCGTGCTTGAATAAACCAGTGTTTCGGCAATATTTCCTGCGAACTGAGCCTGAACATCACCATCATTGTGGTTTCCAATTCCGAATGTGGAGGGCGTGGATAGGGCAGAAGTACTTCCTGTTCCCGTTGCACTTGAAAGTCCATCTACAAAAATCTCGACAGCTCCTGAGGATTGTACTCTGGTTGCGGTGGCTATATGAGGTCTGCTATCTGTAAAGGTTGTACTTGTTTCAGCATCAAAGGTCACTCCATCACTGGCATTGAGTATGACTTGCCCATTTTCAATACCAAGACCATAATCGAGCCCATCAGCCGTATCATCAGCACCTATTAGCGCAGGGGTATTCACAAAGTCATCCTGAGTACCCTGGCTTGTTCCAGTTTCAAACACTGATATTAAAGTCATGTCACCCGATACAGTGTTAGAAGTTGTGCGAATGAACGAGTTGTTATTCGAATTGGCATCGATAAATGTCAACACCGGGTTGAAATTTATTTCGGATTCCTCATAAGTAGGTTCTAAGGGTGTAAATCCTCCTTGATCAAGCTCTGAGCCATTATTTGCACCAGTACCCTGGTCTGTCCAAGAGGTCACGTCCGCACCGTCCGTTGTGGTGTTTGTACCAGCGTCAGCCTTATACCAGAAGGCAATGTTGGAACTCACACCACCGGGGCCACAATTACTCTGCGCAGTCCCGAGAGTAAAATAATCGCCATCACTGAAATTCACGCCAGAAAAGGTCAAAACACTTCCGTTAAAAGTTCCACCAGAAAAGGTGGTACCGTCTGCCATGGTGCTTGTACTGCCTATGATTAAAAGGTAGTCAGAGGCGGTTGTGCTATAGTCACCGGCACCAGTTAAGCCAGTTAAATCAAAGGCTACCTCAACATCACCAACTGTACCCGTTTCTTCCACGTGCCAAACTCTGGTCATTCTTTCAGAAACAACTCCTGGCACATCAGCTGTATTGGCATTATCCTGATCCGTAGCCCCATTGTCATTTCCCCATACCAGGAAGTCTTTATCGGTAGCGAAGGAATTCAGATTTGAGGCGTTGTCTGTGGCTATGGAGCCCAATCCAATTTGCACAATATCATCAGTGTTTTCACTGCGAGATTGCTTTTGAGTCCAGCAAGAGTTATCGTCACGGCCAATTCCGGCTATGTCGTTAAAGTAGGTTGCGCCCTGGTCTGCATAATCCCAGAGTATAGTTGTTCCATCCGAGGCTACATAATCTCCTTCGTTTACACTTCCGGAAATTAATTCGTTGGTGACTGCATCGTCATCACTATCGTTGGTGAGGGTGATTCCCCATTTTAGTCCCAAATAGGAATAAATTCTTTGTTTTTCAATAGCGGTGATATCGTTGCTAAAGACAATAACTTCGTTGACTTGTCCATCATAATTTCCCAAGTCAGGAAAATCTCCGATGAAGCCATTTTGCGTTCCTGAAAGATCTGTGGTATTGGAGTCGGTATTTCGTTCAAAATCATTGCCATTTCTGGTTTGTTCAATTACACGTCCGCTGCCATCATACTGTCCGAACAAGATAAAAGGAGTTACGGCCGGTGTATTAAAGGCATCTAAGGAGCCTACAGTCAATTGGTTGGTAGTATGATGTGCCAATGTCGCTGCTGTATTGGTGTTGTCGTAGCCAAAACCAAAACTCTCCTCTGCTACCGATCCGCTGGAGCCGAGTACAAAACTATAGTTTGAGCTGTGCCTTTCACCTACCACAAACATGGCGTAATCGGCCAGGCCTGTTTTGATCGAGCTGAGGTCTACAGTAAGTCTGTCATTGGTGCCATCAAAATCTATGGATGGGTTTGAGTTTACGTTATCGGTAGAATTCGACTTGTATGTCGGAGGATTTCCGTCCGTTGCTCCATCATTGCTGTTACCTGACTGATCTGTCCAGGTCGACAGGGTTGCGTTGTTGGTTGTAGTGGAAGTGCCGCCATCTGCTTCTAACCAAATGTCCAAAGCGGTGGTGACATCGCCAGGCCCACAAGCTGTTCGCTGTGTGCCTATGGTAAAGAATTGGCCATTGGTAAAGTCTACATTGTTGAAGGTAAGAATATTGTTAACCAGAGAAGCCGCTTGGGTTAATGTGCCGCTGGCCATGGTCGAAGTAGCTGAGGTAATCAACTGGAAATCTGAAAGCACATTGCTGTACCCTAAACCGGCAAGGTCGAATTGTAGTGTCGTAGCTGCCACAGTTCCGGTTTCCTGAACATTCCAGATTCTGGTCATTCTTTCGGTAACATTCGTAGGAACATCCAGGGTATTGGCACTTGCCTGTGCTGTGGCTGCGTTGTCATTGCCCCAAACCAGGAAGTTGCCATCGCTTGCAAAAGTGTTGCTGTTGGAAGCATTGTCAGTTGCAATTTCGCCAAGGCCCATGGCCACAATTGCATCCGAATTTTCGCTTTTGGATTGTTTCTGGGAGAAGCAGGACCGATCATCTCTGCCTATGCCTGCAATGTCGTTATAGTAGGTGGAGGTTCTAACAGAATAATCCCAAATAGCAGTGCCATCGGCCTTTCTGTAGTCTCTTTCGTCAATGGATACTGTGCCAACATCATCAGCGGCATTTCTTGTTATTCCGTATTTCACTGCCAGATATGAATCTACCCGATTCAGCTCATCAGAATCAAGATCATCACTAAAAACAATGGCCTCAGGAATATCACCTGCAAATTGTGCATCAATGTAAGCCGCATCACTATTGCCTATTCCAACGGCTAGGGACAGGTTCATTTGGTTATTATCTGAGGTGCCGGTGTCTACACTTTCAGAGTTGACAAAAAGCTCTAAGGCCCCCGAAGCACCTCGCACTCGTGTTACTGCACCAATTCTAAAAGCTCCATCAGTATAGGTAGGTGTACTTACCACACTGTTATTGATATTGTCATCTGCTTTGATTTTGCCAAACAGGGTACCAGAGGAAAGCCCCAGCGCAGCAGTTCTACTATCTGGTATTCCATCATCACCACCAATTAGGTTTGGCGATTCCCAGAAATTTGAACTACCAGCGCTTTGCGTGGTAGCGAACACGGAAATTAATGTCATATCATCCGTGGCCGGATTACTGGTTGAGCGTAGATAGGAAAAAGATAAAGTTCCCGGATCAGTAAATCGAATTACCGGATTGTAGTTAACCACATTCGTTCTATAGGTAGGTTCCTCCGGTGTACCACCGCCATTCTCTTCAGAAGCATCATTGCCATTTATAGACTGGTCAGCCCAGGCCGTGACATCCGCGGCATCTACAACCGTGTTGGTACCGGCATCAGCCTTGTACCATAATGCCAAGTCAGTTTCTACACCTCCCGGAGCACAGACGAAGAAGTTTGTTCCTAAAGTAAAGTATTCACCGTCTGCCAAGGAGACGCCTGTGAACGTGACAACATTGCTGTTTATGCTGGCACCGGTCACAACGGTTGCATTGCTAAAGTCTCCATTAGAGCTGTTACTACCTATCAAAAGGCTATAGTCAGCTGCATTGGCACTAAGGCCTAATCCGGTAATGTCGAAAGAAACCGTTACGTTGCCCATGTCGTTTTCTTCGGCTACTCTCCATATTCTCGTCAGCCTCAAATCTACTGTGTCGGGAGTGTCAGCAGCTGTTTCTGTTAAGGCGCCATTGTCATTGCCCCAAATAAGCCAGGTGTTATCGACTCCAATTGAACCACCTTTGTCAATGGTTACCACGCTATTTGCATTCTCACTTTTTGACTTTTGCTGCTCAAACTCTGAATCATCATCTCTGCCTATGCCCGCAATGTCATCGTTATATTCAAGGTAACCTCCAATGGATGCAGCAGTGGAGGTATCAAATATCACCGATCCTGCAGAGTTGACATAGTTTATGGCAGTGCTCTGGTCTAAGGTGATTCCATATTTCAGGGCCAGGTAGCTCTCTATTCTGTTTCGCTGTGCCAAAGGAAATGATGAGCCAGGCTCATTGCAATAAACAAACTCCGATATTTCACCCGCGAAAGAAGCCGTTCCGGATTGCGTGCCATCGTCAAACTGTGAATTGCCATCATCGAAGCCAATATAGCCATTGCTGTTATGGTTAAAGAGTACACCGACATTGGTAAAACTTCCCATTGATTGCCCATTAAGGTAGGCGGTGACAGTTCCATTGATACTGGTATTACCGTTCAATTCCAGGGTCACTATGTATTCAGTATCCGTAGAAACTGAACCGCTAACAGTGGAAACCGTTGCTGCATTCCATGGAGCACCTGTTCCGTCACTTGGGGTGTTGAAGGCAGTCACATGCACGTTGCCGGAACGTATGTAAATGTTGATGCCTCTGGAATCATCACCTTGGGCGTAAATGGTTTGTTTGGTGGTAACTGCTGCCCCTGTTCTAAAGGCGATATTGATCCCTTTGCTTGCATAGGAGTTACTACCTTCAGCACTTCCATCGGTATTGATTTCGGTGGCGTCTACTATTTCAAGCCCGCGGGTGTTTGTTGTAAAATCCACCAGTGGATTGAAATTGATGGTGCTGGAGGTGCTTCTGAAAGTTGGTGCAGAACTGCCATTGCCCGTGTAGTCGGAAGCATCATTGTTGGCAATGGCTGCATCCTGCCAATCAGTGACTGTAGACCCATCAGTGGCTGTTGTGATTCCTTCATTTGCTTTGAACCAAGTGGCTAAGGCTGCTTTAAAGCCTCCCGGCCCCTTGGCATCTACCAGGCAGTCATCACTGGAGACAGCCGCAGAAACACCTGCGACCAAATCAAGACCGGAAGCTGCCGAAGTGGTATTGGTGGGAAATGTACTAATGTCTGTGAGCGTATGATCAGTTGTGTTTACATCGTATGCAAAAAGGGAATAGCCATAAACAACCTCGTTGGCCGATATTCCGAGTTCGGAAAACGATACTGCCACTCCTTGTACAATTTGAGCACTTTGTCCCGCTATAACCCCAACATTAATCAGGGGTAGTGGATTCTGACCAATCACCTGCCGTCTCAAGACCATATAATCATCATTCGAAACTCCGCTTCCCGGCCAATCGGCATCTTCAATCGGGATCAAACTGGTATACCCGGACGGATCACCATTGACATCTAGTGAAGTGATCGCTGCAATTTTAATACTGTCATTACCCCCACGCTCAATGATTGGAAAAACCGAGTTGGCAGGAGCACAGCTGACCAACCCTGAAGTCCAGATTACATCAATTCTTTCTACCTGTGCCTGAATACTACCAGAGGCCTGGTTGTCTTCATTTACTAAAATGTTGTCATAGCCGGCATTGATATACCCGGATTGGTAAAGGGCATCAGCGTCTGCCACAACATCTGCATCCAGGTCCAGTTGGTCGGGTGTCGGAACAGTATTAATCTGGCTCATAGTATACCAGATATTTACAAAACGTCCTCCATCTGTCCTTCTGATCACCAAGGTGTCAGGTTGCAGGAAATTATCATAAGTAGTACCGCTAACTACGTAGGATGAAACAGTAACATTATTGCCTGTTCCGTTCCTTATTGTATAAGAAGTATTGGCGGTAATATCGTTACCGGCATCACTGGGAGAAGTGGCTGTATAAGTGGTTAAAGTGCCGGAAGTAGTGCTCGTATTAATAGTGCTAATACTCGTTTGTGCATAGGCAAAAAATCCAATCGACAAAAGCGCCAATTGGAGTCCAATTCTCCTCAAAAATACTACACACCACATCATACCACAAAAACGTCAACAGCAATTAAGCCGTGACGAAAAACATTTTTAATAATGTCAACTGATACTATAGGTGAAAGGGGCGTGCCGAAGGCACATTAGGTAGAGGTCGATCAAAAGTACGATGATCCCACAAATAATAAAAGATGTTTAGTGATATTCTCACCGTTTATTACCATAAATCAGCTTTATAGTCTTATTTAAAGGATATGTTTGTTGTAGGGAGAAGCATTTTTAGAGAAGAACAGGGCAATTTTACCTCACTATCAGCTTGAGTGTTCTACTTTTTAGCCCCTGGGAGAGGGTCTTGACAAGGTATAAACCTTTAGTCAAGTAAGTAGTGGATATAGTGATTTCGTAATCATTTGGCTTGACTACATGCGTGGTATTCAGTTTCATTTTTCCATTGCTATCAAAGACTAACACCCTCACATTTTGTTCTTCTGTTACCTGATATTTTAATGTGAAATCTTGTCCCTGGGTAACGGGATTTGGAACCAACTTAAGGTTCCTTTCCAGCGATGGCGAAATCAATATTCTTGACAGATGAGAATAGCTCATGTCGCCATTGAAATCCGTCTGTGCCAGACGGTAGAAAGAGGTGCCTTCCAGAGGAGTGAAATCTATAAGTTCATATTCAAGAATGGCATCGCTATCGCCCGCTCCTTCTTTGAAAGCGATGGCTTCAAACTCTATTCCATTACGGCTTCGCTCGATGGTAAAGAGCGCATTGCCAATTTCCTGGGCGGTGGTCCATTTAACAAGAACCTGATTGTTTTGTGTAACAGTGGCATCAAATGAAATCAAGGTGATGGGCAGTGCATCAACCTCAATTGACCCAAGTGTGAAATACTGACCGGTAGTTAGATTGACATCAAAGGTGACCGTCTTGTCAATGCTATTAATTGAGGTAGGGGCAGTCAGTGTTGGCCCGGTGGCGAAGTCACCATCATCGTCAACCATCAGACGTACCTGGTTCAGATTGTTATCTCCTAATGGCGTTCCCGTTATGGTAGACAAATCGAAAGTAATACTCACTGTTCCAATAGTGCCGGTTTCTTGTACGCGCCATTCCCTATTAAGTCTACTGGCTATACTTGCCGGCCGTTCCTTGTTGCCCGGAGCTTCTATGGCCGCGTTGTCATTTCCCCAAATAAACCAGGAGTCGTCATCAGTGAAGGAGGCTATTGAAACATCGACTATCGCATCGTTATTCTCGCTTTTTGAATGAGCCTGTTCAAAGCAAGATAGATCATCACGGCCTATTCCTGCAATATCATTGTGATATGTTGTGCCTTGCAGGTCATAGTCCCATACAATTCCACCATCTCCAGCCAGATAATCTTGATCAGCTGCGGCCAACAAGGCAACGTCTCTGGTAATACCGTATTTTATGGCCAGGTAGGTCTCTACGCGAGCACGCTCATTCCCGGTCAGGACGCTTGAGAAAACGAGCGCCTCTGCAATATCTCCCTGGAACTGGCCGCCATTGGTATAAGTGCTGTGGTTGCCAATGCCAAAGGTGGTAGGGCCTGAGAGTGCAACATTATCAGAAGTACCAGTAGCAACACTAGCCGAATTGGCATATAGATTAATGGCACCCGAGGCAGCTTGAACTCTGGTACCCGTGGCTATATAAGGTTCACCATCGTTGTAGGTTCCTGTACTTCGAGCATTCAGGGAAGAATTATCAGCAGCATTAAAGTGGAGTTGGCCTAGAGACATACCCAATCCATAGTCATTTGTACCACCGGAATTAGCCCCTATTAGAGCTGGAGCATTGGAAAAATCAGTAGTAGATCCTTGATTTTGAGCAGTATTGAATACCGTAATCAGGGTCATATCCCCTGAGACGGTATTAGACGTTGTTTCCATATAGGAATTGTTGGTGGTATTCTGATCAGTGATAAGTAGTGCCGGATTAAAATTGAACTCATTAGTTTCGAAAGTTGGCTCAACTGGTGACCCACCACCACCATCAACCTCTGAAGCATTATCTGCAGGAGAACTTTGGTCATTCCATTGTTGTACGTTGTCAGCATCTGTGGCTGGTGTTGTACCGGCATCTGAGAAGACTTCCAAATCGGCTCTTAACCACAAGGCAATATTTGTATTCACGCCTCCGGGACCACAAGTTGTGAGGGCTGTTCCCAGGGTGAAATATTGACCATCGGTCAAATCCACACCAGAGAATGAAAGCACGCTTCCGTTGAATGTGCCGCCAGTGGTTAGTGAACCGCTAGCCATTGTAGGAGAATTTGAAATAATCAAACGAAAATCACTCGCATCGGTACCGTAACCCAGGCCAGTCAGATCAAATTGAATTTCGGTTGCCCCTACAGTTCCAATGTCCTCAACTCTCCAAACACGAGTCATCCGTTCGGAGACGGTACTTGGCAGATCAGCAGTATTGGCTGAAGCTTGTGCAGTTGCGCCATCATCATGTCCCCAAACCAGGAAGTCCAGGTTATCATGTATGCCGGAATTGGCCGCATTGTCAGCAGCCACCGAACCGAGACCCATTGTTAAGATTGTACCATCTGTTGAACTTGTGCTCTGCTTTTGATTTAGACAGGCGTCATCATCCCTACCAATTCCAGCCATTCCATTGTGGTATGTTGCGTTACTATTAGATTCGTCCCAAATAATGGTTGTTCCATCCGATGCCACTAAATCTCCTTCATCAACTGAGCCGGAAATGTTCTCATTTAATATGGCGTTGTTGTTGTTATCCTGAGGTAATGTTATTCCGTATTTGATAGAAAAGTAGGAATAGATTCTCAGCTTTTCGAGATCGGTGATTGCGGCATTGTAGACCAGTACTTCGCTAATCAGTCCATTGTAGTTGCCTGTATTGGTCACATCGCCTATATAGTTTGTTTGAGTTCCACTAATGTCTGTGGTGTTTGAATCCGTGTTTCGATTGAAATTATCATCTCGTAATTCTTCAAAGATTCTTCCTGAGCCATCGTATTCTCCGAAAAGAAGGAAAGGGGTTTGGGCCGGACTGTCAAAGGCGCTTAGGCTGGTAAGGTTGATCGCATTGTTTTCATGATCCAGAGTTGCGGTGGTATTGGCACTGGTATAACCAAAATAGAGCTCTTCATCGTTTGTTCCTCCTGTGGAACCAAGCACATAATTGTCATTGGCATCCTGTCTAATGCCTACTCCAAGCATGGTATAGTTACCCGTTCCTGTGGCAGATTTGATCTCGCTTAAATCACCGATCGAAAGCCTGTCATTTGTTCCATCAAAGTCAATTGTCGGAAGGAAGTTGATATTATCTGTTGTGTTGTCTTTGAATAGTGGAGGGTTTGTTGCTTCCGTGCCGTCATTCGCTGCTGTTGACTGATCTGTCCAGGTAGTTAAGGAGGTATTATCCGTTGTGGTGGATGTTCCGTTGTCGGCCCTTAACCAAAGTACCATACTTGTAGTTACGCCCCCAGGTCCGCAAAGGTCTGCCGAAACACCGAGAGTGAAATATTGACCATCTGTCAGATTCACATTGTCAAATGTTAGCACTGTTCCGTTAAAAGTTCCTCCTGTTATAGTAGTTCCTGCTTCAAGCGATGTGTTGTCGCCTCCGCTGGCTATAATCAGTTGGTAGTCACCGGCATTCGTGCTGTAGCCAGGTAGGCTAGTTAAATCGAATGAAATATCGGTAGCCCCCACAGTTCCATTGTCTTGAGCTCTCCAGATTCGAAGCATGCGCTCATTTACAGTACCGGGGGTTCCTGCCGTAGTAATGTTTCCGAAGGCGGTGCTTGCTCCATCTGATCCCCAAGTGAAGAAATCGAGGTCATCATCGAAGGTATTTGCATTGGCTGCGTTGTTGACTGCAATTTCTCCTAGACCCACAGTCAGAATAGCATCCGAATTCACACTACGAGACTGTTTTTGATTCAGACAGGTATCATCATCACGGCCAACACCGGCCACATTCGTTACAAACCCTGTGTCTTCACTATAGTCAAAAGTGATTGTACTTCCGTCAGAGGCCACATAATCACCTTCTTCAACGGATCCGGAAATCACGTCTCTTGTAGAACTGTTATCATTATCATCAGTGAGTGTTGTACCATATTTTATAGCCAGATAACTTCTGACTTGTTGTGCTTGAAGGTCTGTAATTTCCTCGTTATAAACGATGATCTCCTGCATATCACCATAGAACCTACGGCCATTATTATTATTTAGATTGTTTGTTTCCGACTGGCGACCGATTGATACAGGTCCTTGGTTTGAACCATGGGTTGCCGCTTGATCAATACTGGCATCATCGAGCTGAAAACTTGCCGTTACAGAATTAATGACCTCACCATCAATAAGAAATTGCCGTGTGTCACTTGTTCCAACACTGATATCCCAATCACCTTCAACGAGAAAGGCTGCCGCATTTGGAGAGATGTTAAAGTTCACATTATTACCGGGGTATTGAATAGTACCTCGTTGATCGCTCGAACCTAGTCCAACGTTTCTTACAGTACGATTTCCAAAGCTGTAAATCATTTTTTGCTGTCGCGTGCTGTTGTTGGTCCCTGCGTCAATTGGCTCTATCGCACTGAATACATGAAGGCCAGCACCAGCATCTTCAGCAAATATGTAGTTGCTGCCGAGATTAAAGCCTATGGCATTGGAACCGGCATCATCTGGAAAGTTTAGTCCAGGATTAAAATTCACATCTGTTTCAACCCAGGTGGGCGCTCTATTTGTGGTGCCACCATCATTTGTCGCATCGAAATCGTTCCTTCCCTGATCGCCCCAAGTCTCAACAGTCTGACCATTGGTGGCTGCTGTAGTACCAGTATTGAAGGTTTCCGCGTCTGCCTTAAGCCACAATGACAACCCATCCTGGACATTCCCTGGAGTACAAATAAAGAATTGAGTGCCTAAGGTGAAATATTCACCATCGCTGAGATTGACATCGCTGAAAGTGATTACATCTCCATTGAAAGTTCCGCCTGTAGTTACTGTAGCAGAAGAGAAGTCTGCCCCCGATGAGTTGCTTGCAATTAGGAGAGAGAAGTCGCTTGCTGTTGTACCAAAACCTAAGCCGGTCAGATCAAATGAGATATCCGTTACACCCATAGAGCCTTCCTCTGCCACTCTCCACACACGTTCTAAGCGCTCATTAATGGTTTCAGGCTTGGTCACAATTCTACTTGAGGTAGTGGCACCAGCGTCATTGCCCCAAATTAGCCAGGTGTTGTCTATACCAATGCTTGCAGGATTGTCCCTATTCATCTCAACGATGCTATTGACATTCTCGCTTTGGGATTGCAACTGTAGAAATTCCGAGTTGTCATCGCGCCCAATGCCGGCAATATCATTGTTGTATTCAAGATATCCTCCAATAGATGCAGCAGTGCTGGTATCGAAAATGATGTCCCCTTCGGAGTTAACATAATTGTTGGCGGTGCTTTGATTAAGGGTAATCCCATATTTCAGGGCTAAATAGCTTTCAATTCTATCTCGTTGATCTGTAGTGAATGAACCTGGCTCGTTACAATAGATAAACTCCGGAATACTTCCGTAAAAAGAGGCAGCTGCTGTGGTGCCGTCATCATATCTCGATTGGGAGTTGGTGTCGCCAATCCCTATACCATCAGTGTCTGAAAAAAGAAGACCAACACTTGAAAAACTACCAATGCTCTGCCCATTTAAATAGGCAGTCACAGTACCGGTTTCACCAGAATTACCATCAAATTCTACTGTAACGATATATTCAGTATCCGTGGCAATTGAACTTGAACTTACTGAGTTGAAGGTCCAAGGTGATCCTGTGCCATCATTGGTTTCGTTCCAGCCACCAACATAGAGGGAACCGGCTCTGATATATACATTAATGCCTCGATCATTACTGCCTTGCTCATAAATTTGCTGCTTGGTAGTGATGTCGTTTCCTGTTCTGATCGCAACATTGAAGCCTTTAGTAGCATATGATGTAGCGGTGTTGAAGTCGGTATTGTTAGCGATTTGCAACCCGCGTTCAGTGGCATCAACAAAGTCAACGGTGGGATTAAAATTTATATCTGCTGCAGCATCACTTTCGTAGGTTGGGGCTGTGGTCAGTGTAGTGGCATCGTGATCACCAAGTGCATGGTCTTGCCAATCTGTAACTGACGAACCATCTGTTGAAGTAGTGACATCGGCATCCTCATTCGCCTTTAACCAGGTAGTTAATGCAGCTTTATACCCTCCAGGTCCTGTAGCAGGAACCAAATTGACATCACTAGACACAGCTGTAGAAATACCAGCAATTAGATCAAGTCCGGATGCCGATCCAGTATTGGTAGGGAAGTTGGTGGCATTGGTATGATCAACAATGTTCGATACCGGAGTAACATCAACATCATCTCCCATGATTGAATATCCATAAACAATTTCACCCGCAAGCACACCAAAGTCGGTAAATGAAACGGCAGAACCATGAATGTTTTGTGAGCCCAAAGTAACCTGGGGCAAAGGGTCGGATGTGGCATCCTGTCGCCTGAGCACAAGAGAAAGATGTGCAATTCCAGAATTCCCCCATTCAGAAGTGCCGTTGTTATTAACATCAACAACCGTTGGATAATACTCACTTGGGTTTCCACTGGCATCTAGCGCTTTGATTGCAGCTACCTTGATATCATCATTTCCACCTCTTTCTATAATCGGGAAGACAGCGGTCGAAGGAGAGGAGGTAACTACTCCGGAATTATAGATAATGTCAATTCGCTCAACATTGGCAAAGTTGGTGGCAGTATTGACGAGAATATTGTCATATCCTGCATTTAGCAAGCCGCTTTGATAAAGTGCCTCTTCGTTATCCTCCTCCTCGGCATCGATATCGATGTTATAGGGAGGGCCCGTTGATTCTACATTGTCATACTCATAGAAAATAACCAATTGACGACCCGCATCAGTTCTTTGGATGATAAGCGTATCGGGCAGAACGAAATTATCATAGGTGGTTCCACCAGCTACATAGCTTGTGACGAACAGGTTCTGAATCTGTCCATAGTTCACAGTATATTCTCGGCTTGCGACAATGAGGCCACTAGCATCAGATGGTGCAGTAGCTGTATAAGTAGAAGTAGTTAGCCCAGTTGTAACTGCGTTTGTGTTGATGGTTGTGATCTGGGTTTGGGCAAAAGTAGGCACAGCGTTGCCAACAATTAATGTCAGCCCGAGTAGCAAGGTGAAATATGAACGCAACTTGTCGTTCATTGGTGATGCCAGCGTTTAGGTGTACTACAGAATTTGGGTTCTGTAAGTCAAGGTGAATACGAAAATACGTAAAAACGCTTGTTTTACCTTGAATTAGTACTAAAAATATTGGATGTAATTACTTGATTACTAGCGAACTAATAGTTGAAAGTACCAAATTTGCTGTTTATCGTCAATTTTCTGCCTTTCACCGCTTCAACCCTACCAATTATCGAAGCCGGCACCCCAAAACTTTCTGACATTGAGATGACTTCTGAGGCATATTTTTCATCAATATAGACCTCCATCCGGTGGCCCATATTGAAAACTTTGTACATCTCTTTCCAATCGGTACCGCTCTCCTCATGAATAATTCTGAAGAGTGGAGGAAGCTCAAACAGGTTGTCTTTAATAATGTGGACATCATTTACGAAGTGCAAAACCTTGGTTTGTGCTCCACCACTACAGTGGATTAATCCTCCGATTTGATGGCGAAGGTGCTTTAACATTTCGGCCATAACGGGGGCATAGGTTCTCGTAGGGGAGAGGACTAATTTACCAGCATCCAATGGGCTGCCTACCACTGGGTCGGTGAGATTATAACTTCCAGAATAGACAAGGTCTGAAGGTACAGAAGGGTCAAAACTCTCTGGGTATTTTTCGGCCAGGCTCGAATTGAATACGTCATGACGGGCAGAGGTCAGACCGTTGCTACCCATACCACCATTATATTCGTCTTCGTAGTTCGCTTGTCCGAAGGAAGCCAGGCCAACGATTACCTGTCCAGGGGCAATTTTTTCATTGGTGATCACATCTTCTCTTTTCATACGGGCATTCACCGTACTGTCGACAACTACCGTGCGCACCAAGTCACCTAGGTCAGCAGTCTCGCCTCCTGTGCTAATAATATTAACACCATTGTCCCTGAGCATTTGCAGTACCTCTTCGGTACCATTGATCAACGCTGATATTACTTCACCTGGGATCAGGTTCTTATTTCTGCCTATGGTTGAAGAAAGCAGAATATTATCTACCGCACCCACACAAAGCAGGTCGTCAATATTCATGATGATGGCATCTTGTGCTATGCCTTTCCAGACATTTAAATCACCAGTTTCTTTCCAGTACATATAAGCAAGCGAGGACTTGGTTCCTGCACCATCGGCATGCATGATATTGCAATAGGCCTCATCACCACCCAAATAGTCGGGAACTACCTTGCAAAAAGCATTTGGGAAAACGCCTTTATCCAGGTTTTTGATGGCATTATGAACATCTTCCTTGGAGGCAGAAACGCCTCGTTGCATGTACCGCTCACTCATGTGATTCAAATTGAGACACAAAAATATAAAAAAGAGGTTCTTGAACTAGGTATTATTGATCCTGTCGATCAAGCTTCTCCTTTTCTTTGTACGACCAAAGAAAAGAAGGAAAAGAAAAGACGCCACTGTCAAAACCATTGAATTGGCCGAGACTTTCATGGCATCTGAATCAATCAATGGTCACGCTGACAGTGGACAGCCCCCCTCCAAGCGCTGAACGGAGTTGAAGTATAAACCGATTTCTTATGATGCAATGGTTGCAGTCCTTACCATATGGAGGGTTATTGGCTAAACTCATTAAAAGAAAGCGATCTCTACGAGCAATCCTTTCTTTTACTGAGGAACGAAGTATCTTTTTTAAAAGTCTTATTAAATCGAAGTAGGGCTACTCCTTAGAAATGCATCATTTTTGCAATGAGATTCAACAAAAAATAGCCATGAGTTTAAACTCGTGGCTATTCAAATTTATCTAGTGCCTTTAGATTAGTTGCCGCCCTTGTCGGTTACTTTGAATTCCGTTCTACGATTTGCCTGGTGTTGTTCTTCAGTGCATCCAAGATTATCGTTGTCGCAGCCATTGACCAACTGAGATTCTCCATAGCCTTTGGCAACCAACCTTTCGCGCGATATGCCCTTAGAAATGATATAGTCAACCGCAGCCTGTGCCCTTCGTTGTGAGAGGTCTTGGTTAAAGTCATCTCCGGCTCTTGAATCAGTATGCGAACTCAACTCAATTTTAATATCAGGATTGTCATTGAGTAGTTGAACCAGCTTGTCTAATTCTACAGCAGCATCTGGTCGAATCTCTGCTTTGTTCAGATCATAGAGAATGTTCTGCAATACTATCGCAGCGTCCTCAATAATAGGATTCAATTCCACAAAGGCATTAAACTCCTTAGTAATCGCTCGCTCTACTAAATCCTCTGGAGCAATGCCCTGTCCAAGTGTAGAAAAACCTCTTCTATCCGTAAAGAAATCAGTCTTTTCTCCAACCAGTACATATTCCATTTCGGGATCTACTGGAAATTCGAAGATGCCACCTCGCCCAGTAATCATATCGTCTATTTGCTCCCCTTCTCTGGTCATCAGTCTTATCCTAACACCTGCGAGGATGACCTGCGTACTATCTTCATTCAGGGTATAAGACTTTCCTTTAAGCACGTATTGAATTTTCTTATGCTCTGGTGAGTCATCCACCAGGCTGTAGATATCATCGGCACCCGCACCTCCTGGCCTGTTTGACGTGAAAAAACCTTCAAATGGATGGTCAGAGTAAACCAGGCCAAAATCGTCATAAGCAGAATTCACAGATGGCCCCATATTCTCAATTGTCACTTTACCAGACTTACGAACTGCCACAAAAATGTCCAACATACCAAATCCGACATGTCCGTCAGAAGAGAAATAGAGCTTTTCATCAGGAGAAACGTATGGAAATATTTCATCTTCGGCAGTGTTGATGGTCGCACCCATATTGTTAACATCAGCCCATCTGCCTCTTTCATTTAATTTAGCACTATAAATGTCTGACCCTCCAAAACCTCCCGGTCGATCTGAGGCAAAATATATGGTTCTGCCATTTCTACTGAAGGCGGGGCTAGAATCCCAGGATTTTGGATCACTTATGGGCATGATCACCGGAGAAGACCATTGGCCGTTCCGTTTAGTGGACATGAAAAGGTTGACATTATCCCGGCCTCTTTTGGCATCTGAATTTCCTTTGGCAAATACCAGTGTGTTGCCATCAGGAGAAATGGCCAATGAACCTTCGTTGATCTCGCTCTCATTAAATAATTCTGGAAGTGGAGCAACAGAAGAGCCATCTATGGTAAGACCGTCAATCTTTGCTTTATAAATATCACTAAAAGGCACACCAAAACGCTCAAAAGTCGAGGCTTCACGTGTGGCTGCGAAATAGATTTCATTGTCATGTACAAAGGGACTGTACTCAGAATTCTCAGTGTTAAGGGCTGTGGCTTCAGAGATTTCAATTTTCTTAACAATTAACTCCAGGCTGTCGATTTTTTTGAGATTGGCAAGCTCTCTCTTTGCACGATCCTCGAATTTGGCTACAGTTACATATTCAAGATAATTCTGTAAAACGCGTTCAGCCTCGTCATAATCTGCATTGGCCTTTAGGGCTTTCGCATAATGCAGCTCCATCTCATCATCATTATAACCTCCTGTAATGGCTTTGGCATAGTGGTCTTTCGCCATATACACCTTTCCGAGCTTGCGATAAGATTCGGCAATGTAATAGTTGAAAACCGGTGATTCCGGATCGTCCTTTAATTCATCGGAATATTCTCTGACGGCCTTTTCATATTCCTCATTCTGATAGCTCTTTTTGATTTTTACAGACTTGCCTTGATTCTCAGACTCATTGGTACTTGCCGTGGTTGTAGTTGCAGGCGTATCAATGCCCAGAAAGTTCTGGGAAGACTTACAGGCCACCATACTGGTGACCATGAGCAGAATGAGGTAGAATTTGTTTTTTCTCATCTCTAGCAAATTAGCTATTTATTATACGCTTTCGTGAACGTTAAAGTATCTTTTCAGCCAACTTTCCCCTGCTTTAACGAGCCAATTGCCTTCCAGTTCCTTTTTAGCCGTAATTGTGTTTTGAAAGAACAGGCTGTCTTTGTCTATTTCCTGACGTTCAATTGATGCCTTAATTTCGGATAAAGGCATAATTTTCACGGTTTCATTAATTAAGAAGCCCAGTTTCATCCGGTCAAAAAAGTCAATTGAGAACCTATCTCCCAATTGTTGTACAAAGTGAACAGAAGAATCGATGGAACAACCTGAGGCCATATTAAAAGATTCGTCAGCTCCAATAATTAGGATTTGATTGTATCTAATGGTTGCTGCGGCTTGCAGGTCCTGGCCATGAGCGGCCCATTTTGAAATGAAATTCAAGGTGTTTTCAAGTATTTCACTTTGCTCATCAGCCGTCAGCGGTCTGTCGGCCTGATAAACCCATATTCTGGATGTATCACTAAGTCTGTCAAATGGAGTCAACATAATTCAAAAATAATAACCTCAAATGTCGTTCTGTTGTCCTTCCGAACCAATTTTTTGAAAGGATAATTCCATCACCGCTGTTGTGCCCTTTCAAATATTGTTGAACCTTTTGGTCATTCATGGCTTAAATATTGGCTTTACACATTGTTGAGTTTGTCGTGATAGATTTGTGATAAGTTCAACCCAAATTGAAAACTTATGGAAAAGAGCGTGCTCATTGTCGAAGATGACAAAGATATCAGTGGACTTATTGAGATTCATTTGAAAGATATGGGTTGTCAAACCATGGTGATTGATCATGGTGATGAAGCCCTGCAGGTAGCGCTGAAGATGGAATTCGACATTATTATTTTGGATGTAATGTTGCCTGGTAAAGACGGATTGGAAATATGTCGCGCGCTAAGGGCGGCTGAAATAAGAACTCCAATATTAATGCTTACAGCCAGATCTGAGGAAATTGACAAGGTACTCGGATTGGAGATGGGTGCGGATGACTACCTGACCAAACCTTTTAGCGTGCGTGAACTCATAGCCAGAGTCAAGGCAATTATGAGGCGTGTTGATATTTTAAGTACACCTGCGAAAGACCCGGATTCAGAAACGCTCTATTTCGAAGAATTGGTAATAGATAAAAATAAACGCAAGGTCATTTTGGACAATGAACGGGTCGACCTGACTCCTAAGGAGTTTGATTTGTTGGCTCTTATGGCTTCAAATCCGGGTACCAGTTACTCACGAGAACGATTGCTCAGCATTATTTGGGGGTATGAGTTTGCGGGCTATGAGCACACGGTCAACTCTCACATCAATAGGCTTAGGGTTAAGATCGAAAAAGACCTTTCGAAGCCGAAGTACATTCTGACTACCTGGGGAATAGGGTATCGTTTCAATGATGAACTAATAAATGAAGAACATGGCCAGCTTAAACAATAAAGAGAACAAACGAATAAGTCTGTTTTGGAAGCTTTCCGCAACCTTTTTCGTACTCCTGGTTATAGTGGGGTTGGCGCATATCAAGCTGTCTACTGCCGCTGCTGAAAAGTATTTTCAGGAAAGAAACCAACGACTCAATGCGCCAATAGCACAAAGCATTATCAAAGAAGTAAAACCAACCTTTGTGGACGGAAAAGTAGACGAAGCTGCTATGGATGACATCATGCATCATCTGATGGCCATTAACCCTAGTATCGAGGTTTACCTACTTGATCCGGAAGGTAAGATTCTCAATTACGTGGCTCCCTATAAAAAGGTGATCATGGAAGACGTGCGTATTGAACCCATCGCTGAATTTATTACCACTGCAGGAGAGCAATGCATTTTGGGCGATGATCCAAGACATCCCGAAATCGAACAAATATTCAGTGCTGCTCCTATAATGGACAATGATGTGCTTTTAGGGTATGTCTATGTGGTATTGGCTGGTGACCTGTATCAGTCGGTGGCATCTACTTTATGGAAGGACTACATTACCATGCTTGGAGGAAAAACAATGTTAGTCACACTAATGGCGGCCCTGATTGTTGGACTGATTGCCATATGGTTTATCACACGAAATTTGACCAAGATCATTTCTGCAGTGAGGAGGTTTAGAAATGGGGATCTGGAAGCAAGAATAGAGACAAAAGCGGGCAGAGAATTTAACAATCTGGCCATCGCTTATAATGATATGGCCGATACGATTGTGGGGAACATCGAGAACCTCAAGTCCATGGAGAACCTAAGAAGGGAGCTTGTTGGTAACGTTTCTCATGACCTAAGGACTCCATTGGCTGTGATCCATGGTTATGTGGAAACCATGATGATGAAGAAGAATGATCTTAGTACCGAAGAGAGAGATAAATACCTGCAAATTGTTTTAGATGGTACCGAAAAGCTAAAGAAAATGGTGGGCGAGCTTTTTGAACTTTCCAAGTTGGAATCTAAACAGATAACACCCAAAAAAGAGCCTTTCTTTATCCATGAGCTTATTCAGGATGTGGTGCAGAAACATTTGATTTTGGCTCGAAGAAAGGGTGTTCTGATTCAATCAGTGATTTCCAATAATATCAAGTTGGTCAATGCAGATGTGGCTTTAATTGAGCGTGTACTTCAAAATTTAATTGATAATGCCCTGAAATTTACCCCGGAGGGCGGCACCATCACCATCAAAACCAACGAGCGTATTGATGATGTGGAAATCCAAGTGTCGGATACGGGTGTAGGTATTCCTGAAGACCAGGTTCCTTTTGTTTTTGATCGCTATCATATTGGGGACAAGCGCTTGGGATTGGATAATAAGAATACCGGCCTCGGCTTGGCAATTGTGAAGAAGATTTTGGAAATTCATGATGCCACGATCGACCTGACGAGCAGAATCAATCAGGGAACTTCATTTTCGTTTCAATTACCCTATCACCAATAAATAAATATGAAACTCATAAAGTATATGCCGATTGTGTTGGTGCTGGCATTCTATGGCTGCATAGGCACAGATATCGTGGAGGAATTGGAGGTGCCGGCTGATGTATCAATTAGCCGGAGTGTAGATAGTATTCAGATAGGAGAGTCTTTCACTTTTCAGGCCGACTATTTTAATATGTTCAATCAGAAGGAAGAGGTATCATTGAATTGGTCCAGTTCTGATCCAACGATCATAAGCGTGGATGATAGTGGAGTTGCCCGAGCCCTAATGACTGGTCACGCCTATATAAGAGCCAGCTTTCAGGCCGTAATTGATTCAATAAAAGTAGGTGTCGCGGCTATGGTGACGGAAGTTCCCTTAACTGAGAGAGCCGGAGTATTTATGGGAAATAGAGATTATACGGTAAACGGTGGATTTGTTCTGCGAGAAATGGGCAACGAACTTGAGTTGGCCCTCGGTGCAGATTTCTCATCGTCAAATGGCCCGGGACTCTACGTATACTTGTCGAATTCCAGAACCAGTGTTTCCGGAGGTGTTGAGGTTGCAAAACTAAGAAGCAATTCTGGTGCTCAGACTTATACCATACCCATGACCGAGGCCCAATTGAACTCCTACGATTTCGTGTTGATTTACTGTAAGCCTTTCAGAATACCATTTGGCATTGGCACATTTAATTAAAAGGAACATGAGGATAAAAATATTTACGTTCGCCACTTTACTCTGCATTGGGCAGATGGCATTTGCAGGAGGGGGATGGCCACAGCTTAAGAATAGAGGTTTTTTCAAACTGAGTCAATTTGTCCTGAGCTCCAATAAGTATTATGCTCCGAGTGGAGACATACTCGATATAGCCACTGCAGGTGTGTTTATCACCAGTTTCTATGGTGAGTACGGGTTGACAGATCGGTTGACGGCCATCGCTTATGTTCCCTTTTTTGCAAGAACCACGCTCAATGAGCAAGTCTCTGGATTGACCGGTAGTTTGATTGCTGCAGGTGATGCATCTAACTCTTTTGGCGATACAGATCTTACCCTGAAATACGGATTGATTACCAATAAGCCAATTGTGATAAGTGCCAGCCTTACTTTCGGTATTCCATTAGGAAATGCTTCAGGTGGTGATACGGGAGTGCTGCAAACGGGAGATGGGGAGTTTAATCAGATGGTCACACTTGAGGCCAGCAGATCATTTGCCAAAGGCAAAACCTATGTTTCCACCTTGTTGGGCTTTAACAACAGGTCAAAGAATTTTTCCGATGAGCTGCGTTATGGTTTGGAAGTGGGTTATACCGTCAGCCCGAAAGTTTTTGTTGCTCTCAAATTGAATGGGGTAAAATCACTGAGAAATGGCAGCGACCTCGAAGCCCCTTCAAATGGCATCTTCTCCAATAATCTGGAATACCTTGCCTTAACACCCGAAGTGTCTTATAGCTTCAATGAAAAATTTGGAATCTCTGGTTCGGTGGGCACTGCATTATCAGGCAGAAGAATCCTTGCAAAACCAGCCTATTCATTGGGTTTCTTTTTGAAAATTTAATTAGTAAAAAACCTGTTGTACTAAGGGCCCGGTTGGGCCTTTTTCATGCTCAACACTTTCTTAGCACATCATTTCCGATTCGCCCCTGTCGCAACAGTTGCGTACTGGTTGGCTTGATATAAAACCTCAAAAATTGTCTGATCATACTTGAGGTTTATCGTGATCAATTTGTTACGAACATTCTCCCTTTGTTGAGTTCTCTGTGATAGTTCTGTGATACCACAATCCGAATTTTGAACAAACTAAAATTAAGAAATGAAAAAAGCACTTTATTTGATGATCGCACTGACTGTTGTGATCTCAAGCTGTGGAGATGACGATAGTACACCATCTTCCGCACAATTGACATTAAACATATCAGGACTCGAAGACCTTGGCAGCGCAGCCATATATGAAGGCTGGATACTTGTTGATGGATCGCCTGTTTCGACAGGAACCTTCAGCGTGGACGCTACGGGAGCATGGTCAGCCAATACCTTTGACGTTGATGCTACTGATTTAGCGGCAGCCACAAAGTTTATACTCACAGTGGAGCCTGTGCCTGATGATGCACCTACACCATCAGACCAAAAGCTGGTAGCCGGAGATTTTTCCGGAAATAGCGCAACCGTTTCAACAAGTGTTGCTCCTGCCCTGGGTGACTTCTCTGCTTCCGCTGGTACTTATTTTCTAAGAACACCTACTGATGAGACAGCCGGTAACAACGGAAATGATATATATGGTGTTTGGTTTGGAACGCCAGGTGCTCCTCCAACAGCTGGGTTTACTTTGCCAACGTTGCCAACGGGTTGGGCCTATGAAGGCTGGGTTGTTGGAGATGCAGGACCGATTTCTACAGGTACATTTACAGAATTTGGTGTTAGAGATAGTGGCAATGGTTTCAGCGGAACTGAAAATAATGCCGGTCCTCCAATCCCAGGAGAAGATTTCTTTAATAATGCACCAACAGGTGAGACTTTTCCTCTTGATATAAGGGGTAGAATGGTTGTGATTTCTGTGGAACCAGTTCCGGACAATTCACCGGCCCCATTTCTTCTAAAACCATTGGTGTCTTCGGTAGCCACTGACGCAGCCACCGCACCAATTACACATGACTTCGGTCAAAATCTTGGCTCACTTCCAACAGGAACGGTGACAAGAAACTAAGAACTATAGTTAATAGACACTATTTTGGTTGATGCAAAGGGGAAGTACCGTAAGGGTGCTCCCCTTTGCTGTTTTAGATGTACTGATTCCTAAGTCACCTAAAGCCCTCAGAGTTTATCCTCAGAACCTCTCAAAGTTGTTCGTAGAACCTCTCAGAGTTATCCGCAGAAAACTCTTCAGAACCCATCAGAGTTATCCGCAGGAAACTCTGATGTCTTTTGGATAGAGTCCTTTTAAGTTATGCTTATTTTAGTGGCGAAACACAACACTCAACTTGACCACAACCATTCTTCAACTGGGGGCACTGCAGGCAGGGATACTCGGTGCTTTTCTTTTCAACAGAAAAGTAAACAGGAAAGCCAATCGGGTTTTGGCCGTGCTGGTATTGGTTTTAGGAGTGCTCTGCCTTCTCCAATCTCTCAAAAGTCTTGATATTTATTTGCAGTTTCCTCATCTGATTCGGTTGGACTGGGGTGGAGGATTGTTGATTGCCCCATTGATTTACCTGTACGTGAAGTTTATGTGTGGGCAGGCCGAAGGAATCAAGGGAAAAGACCTTTGGTGTTTCTTTCCCTATATCACGAACGTTATCATAATTTCACCATTCCTGATTAAGGATGGCGAGTCGAAAATCCAAGTACTCGACTACTACACCGCCACCTTAAGTGCTGGTACAGATCAATACACACTCTATTATCGCCTCTTGGTTATTTTCACAGCTCTCATTGGTGTGAGCTATTGCAAGGACAGCCTCAAGGTGCTTAAGGTTTACCAAACCAATATTAAGGCAGAGTTTTCGGCCCTGACCAAAAAAGAAATGCTCTGGTTGAAATACCTGATTTGGGCTTTTATGGGACTCTTCGTGATTTTGGCGGGAGTCTACTTTCTCTATAGCAAGGATCGGTATGCCAGCTTCGACTACGAAATTTATTTTTACCTGGTAGCTTTTGTCTTAATCTACGCAATCACCTATAGCGCATTAAATCAACCTCAAGTAGACTTGCTAAAGCCTAGTGGAGCCAAGCCAAGTACCAAAAAGTCAAGCAATCAACAAGATTATGCTCCAATCAAAACCAAATTGATAGACTTGATGAAGAGCGAAAAGCCTTATTTAAAAAGCGAACTTACCGCAACACAGTTGGCTGAAATGTTAGACATATCCAGGCATCAGTTTTCTTTGCTTTTAAGCGAGAGCTTTGAGATGAACTTTTATGACCTTATCAATCAGTATCGGGTCAATGAATTCAAGGAAAGGGTTGAATCCTCAAATTTTGAACATCTGACTCTCCTGGCAATTGCTTATGATGCTGGCTTTAATTCAAAAACCGCCTTTAACACTGCCTTTAAGCGAATAGAAGGAGTTACCCCTTCGCAATACAAGAAAAATATTGATCTGAATTCAGCAGAATAGGGTCGCCTTGGCCCAGACGAACGATTGCTGTTCATGAATTTGAGTGATTTGAGCTTTAGGAAATCAAAACTCAAAATCATGAAGAAAATATTGATCATTACACTCGTTTTAACCTTCACTGCTTTGCAGGGATTAGGCCAGAGCGATCTTACAATTAAACCTTATACATTCAAAAATAGTGCAGGTGTGGAAGTACCAGCTGAGCTGGGAGAGTTCACGGTTCAAGAGAACCGGAGTTCGGGTGGTGATAAGAGAATCAAACTCTCCTTTGTCCGATTCAAAAGCACGAACCCAAACCCAGGCAGTCCGATAGTTTATTTGGCTGGCGGACCTGGAGGTTCAGGTATTTCTACGGCAAAGGGGGCAAGGTTTAAGCTGTTTATGGCCTTGCGAGCCGTGGCAGATGTCATCGCCTTTGATCAGCGCGGAACCGGCCTTTCTAATGAAATTCCAGGTTGTAGCAATTCGGCCACTTTCCCATTGGATGAACCGGGTAGTATTGAAAGTTATACGAATGAAATGAAAAAGGCGACCAAACTCTGTTTAGCCTTTTGGAAAGAAAAGGGTACGGATGTCAGTGCCTATAATACCAGAGAAAGCGCGAGTGATCTGGAGGATTTACGAAGAGCACTAGGCATCCCTAAGATCAGCCTATGGGGAATTAGCTATGGTAGCCATCTGGGCTTCAACTTTATCAAAAGATTTGAATCAAGCATAGACAAGGTGGTTCTTGTTGGGCTTGAAGGTCCTGATCATACTATCAAAATGCCGGCCTTGACAGACGGCTTTTTGAAGAACCTGAGTGAGAAGTTGGAAGCCGACAAAGCCGCGTCAGCACAATATCCCGAGCTAATGGGAATGATGAAAACGGTGCACGAACGACTTAGGGAGAATCCGCTGAAGGTTAAAACTAAGGACCCTAGAAGTGGAACGGAATTTGAAGTTGGGATCAGTGAATTTGATGTGCAATTGGTGACTTCGTTCATATTTGTGAAGAATCCGAGCGACTCCAAGAATCTACCAAGAGCTTACAAGAAAATGCTGGATGGTGATTTTACTGAGATTGCACTAATGGTCGCAGGCCTCAGGCAATTCGCTGGAAGAGTGCAGGCCATGCCCTTTGCTATGGATGCCATGTCAGGTATTTCAGAAAGGAGATGGAAGCGCGTTTTGAAAGAATCCGATAAGGCAATTTTGGGTCGTTCTACTAACTTTCCATTTCCAGATGTGAGTATGGGATTAGGACTGCCTGACCTGGGGGATGAATTCAGAAAGAATCCCAAATCTTCCGTAGATGCTTTGTTCTTTAGCGGAACCCTGGATGGAAGGACATTTATTCCAAGTGCTAAAGAGCTGATCAAGGGCTTTAAGAATGGAACGCATGTGATCATCGATGGTGCGGGCCATGACATGTTTATGAGCACACCTGACGTGGAAAGACTAATGCTGGATTTCTTCAATGGCAAGAAAGTCAAAGCGCAGAGGCTGGTGATTCCCGTGCCAGCCTTTACACTAATGAATTGATAAAAGCTAAATTGCTGCAATGAAGTCAATGAAATTCATGGTTGGAATCAGCACAGTGTTGGCCGTGTTGGTTTTCGGATGGACTAATTTCATGGTATCGGAACAACTCGTTCCGGTACCGGCTTTCAATTCCATTCACGCCAATGGACCAATCAATGTTTACATACAAAGAGGCAATGAGGATAAGGTGGTAATCCGTGCGGATGACAACGTCCATGATAAGGTGACAGTGGAGGTTGTAGAAGGTCAGCTTAGGATTTTTAACAATGCCTTCATTCAGGGAGAGCGGGTTCTGGACGCTTACGTGACTTACCGCGCTTTGGACTCTATTGATGCTGCGGGAGCGTCTACAGTAACAAGCCGATCGATGCTTGATACAGAGCGATTTAAATTAGTGGCTCGTGGTGCTGCTGAAGTAAGGCTTCAAATTAACTGTCAGAATTTGGACCTTGATATGCAAGGGGTAGCGAATGTGTTCCTGGCAGGAACAGCCGATCAATTTGACTTTAGCATCAGCCACGTTGGTGATCTAACAGCTTATAACTTTGATGTCTTGAATTGTAACGCCCAGATGATAACTGGTGATCAAAGCCCAGGTATTGCCAGAATCAATGTGTCAAAAGCACTTGCCGTACATATTGAGGGCCCGAGGCATTTGTATTATAGAGGATCTCCTGAAATCTCCAGTCAAGTGATCAAAGGAAGGGGCAAATTGATTCAGAAATAGGCTCTAAATTCCTTCGTTTTGAGCAATGAGTTCTGCGATATCCAGCACTACCACGCTCTCTTCTTTTTCTTTGGCTTTCACACCATCCCGCATCATCGTCATGCAAAATGGACAGGCTGAAGCTACAATATTTGCACCTGTTGCTATGGCCTCTTCGGTTCGTTCCACATTAATCTCCTTGCTGCCAGGCTCAGCATCTTTGAACATCTGTGCACCACCTGCTCCGCAGCAAAGCCCTTTTGTTCTACATCGCTTCATTTCCACCAGCTCAGCATCCAGGGCCGCCAATACTTCTCTGGGTGCCTCATAGATGTTATTCGCTCGGCCCAGATAGCAAGAGTCATGATAGGTGATTTTCTTGCCTTTGAACTCCCCGCCACCGGCAAGTCCAACCTTGCCCTCATTAATGAGTTGTTGCAGGAATGTGGCATGATGGATCACCTCGTAGTTACCTCCTAATTCGGGATACTCATTCTTCAATGTATTGAAACAATGTGGGCAGGCCGTTACAATTTTTTTGACACCATAGCCATCCATAACCTGAATATTAGCCATGGCTTGCATCTGGAACAAAAACTCATTGCCGGCTCTTCTTGCAGGGTCTCCTGTGCAGGTTTCTTCCGGCCCTAATACAGCAAAGGAGATACCCACCTTATTTAAAATCTTGACAAAGGCCTGGGTCACTTTTTTGTACCTATCATCATAGGAACCGGCACAGCCTACCCAAAAAAGGATCTCCGGAGCTTCGCCCTTTGCGGTCATGTCGGCCATGGTTGGCACTTGGTTCAAATTTTCACTCATAATTGTTTATTGCTTCTTATAAGAATAGTGACCGATGATTTTGTAGGTAAATAGACAATCAGACAATTCCTGCCCCTTGCCAATGTTATGGGAAATCAAATAACGTTTTCCATCGCTCGACTTTTTGTTCACGACAATGCCAATATGTGTTGCGCCACCGCCCAGATTCCAGCTGACAATGTCTCCTGGCACGTAGTCCGAAGCTTCGTTCGTGATTGGCTTCACCTTACCATGCCTGTCAAAAAATTTCATCAAATTAGGCACTCTTCTATGATCGATGTTCCGGTCAGTTCTAGTCAGTCCCCAATTTTTTGGGTATAGGTCAAAGTGAGCCTTCATATCTTCATGCACTTCTTTCTGCAGGTCGATGTCCAACTTTCTATAAGCCCTGATAACAACATCAGTGCAAACACCCTTCCCGCTCGGCACATCGCCATTGGGGTAGGAGATTGAAAAATAGCTTGGATCGTAGGTCACCTCGTCCTTGGTAAGTGAAGTGGCCGCTTCAGACAATTTTTGTTCAAAAGAAGATTGTTGGGCATGCGATGGAATGGCCAGCAAGCCAGTCAAAATGAGTATTAAGCTATATGTCCTTAGTGCCTTCAAATTATTAAACAGTCATTTGCTTATATCAAGTCAATCTTAGAGAGTTTATTGTCCCTTTAGTTTTTGATTTTCGTTTTGACCCTTTCGTTGAGTCTTAGCCAATTTCTTCTTTTGCGTCTTTTTGTAATCATTCAAGAGCTTAAACGACTCAATTTTGCGCTCCCTGAAAGTCTCATACTTGTCAATAAATTCCTGAACGTTTTCATAAGGACCGTCAATGAAACCGGGCCTTTTACTGTCTGCCGTTACATAGAACTTTCCGTTATTCTTATATGCCACTACCCAGTGTTTCCGGATAATGCTTCCCTGGATTTCGATTGGCTCAAAGTCAATCATCAGGTAGTGAATTTCTGTTTCAGGCACGATTTGCTTTAAAGTCTCAAAAGCAAATCGTGATAAGTCTACACAGATGCCACTTTTGTTAATGAACATCTCCTCTGGCGAGAAAATCCCGATTTTTGGACCCTCATTCCTTTTGCTGCCTAGTGCAACGGCCCTTGATATATCATAATGGAAGTTTTCACCTATCCATTTATTGATGTCTTCTATTCCTTTCCACTGCTTCAACATTTCACTGAAGGCTATGTTCTCCTTGCCTTTGTTCTTGATACTGTTTTCTGCAGGAGCATCTGAAAGTTTAATAATTTCCTTTTTCAACACTTGTGCGGTTGATCCAAAAGTAAAACAGCCCAGTAGCAGGGTAAAAATGATTATTCTTTTCATCGCTGATAATTTTGATTAGCTGTTTTTGGACTCATAATCTTCAAAGATGTTTAATCAGAGTCGCCTTTCATTTCATCAGCCCAATTGAATCTGTCAGTTGGAGCAAATTTCCAGGGAGAAAAACTCGTTTCGACATTCTGAAACATATCGTTCCACGAAGCCGGAGAACTGGACTCCTCCATGGCTGAAAACCTACGCATTTCCAGAATAATTGAAAGAGGA
>JAJCYM010000057.1 GCA_029262895.1 Roseivirga sp. | reverse complement strand
CCCCACTGCCCTCTGCCCTCATCGCCTAAATTAGCAGCCATAGAGTTAATATTTTAAGGTTAAGTTGATGTGGTTGTTAATAGTTGAACCAATAAATATTTCGAAATATCCTCGGATTACAAAGCAAATCGCTCTATTTGGTCTCAAAGCCCATTTGATTGGCCAGAATGGCAATGCCCTCATCAAAGGTCCTTGGTATATAACCTAGTTCCTTTTTGGCCTTATCAATCAATAGCCCTGTCTTAGCTGGTCTTTTGGCCGTCTGAGAGAAGTTGGAAGCATCGGCACGCTCCATAGTACTGGTATTGAGGTTGAAGAAGTCTGCCGTTTTAAGGGCCATATCATAGGGCGTGAGCAAATCCTTGCCGCTAATGTTAAATGTCCCTTCTGCCCTTTTTTGAGCGATTAAGTAACAACCAGCAGCCAAATCTTCCGCTAATGTTGGACTCCTCAATTGGTCGTCTACAACTTTGATATGCTTGCCTTCCTCCAGAGAGTTTTTAACCCAGAGAATAATGTTTGAACGACTCATATCATGGGCAATCCCGTAAACAAGGACGGTTCTAACGATTGCCCAGTTCAGAGATGATGCCTGAATTAACTTCTCAGCAGCCAGTTTACTCTCTCCATAATAGCTAATGGGATTAGCCTCAGCGGTCTCATCATAAGGCCCTGCTTCTCCATCAAATATAAAGTCAGTAGACAGGTGAATAAGGAAGGCATCTGTCTTTTCGCAGGCCTCTACTACATGGCCAACCGCTTCTACATTCAGTCTCCAACAGGCCTGCCTTTCAGTTTCGCATTGATCAACATTGGTCATGGCCGCAGTGTGTATTACGACATCTGGCTGGTGTTCTCCGATTACTGTTAAGACATCTTCTTTGTCGCCAACATCAAGCGATTCGTATTGGTAATGGTCGGCATTGGGCAAGCGATTGCTTCCCCGACTAGTGGCAATCACTTCATCTATTCCGGCCGCAGCTATTTGCTTAACCAGTTTTTGCCCTAAAAGGCCATTTGAACCTGTGATGAGGATTCTCATTACTTATCCGGGTACTTAATGCCGTATTTTTCAGTAAGCACTGCACGTTTCACTTTTTCCAACCGTACATGCATTCTGATATCTTGTTCCGGTTTATCCCGATAGTTTGTCTTTTGGGCAGCGATCTTATCAATCACCTCCAAACCTTCTACAACTCGGCCGAAAACCGTGTATTCACCATCCAAGTGTGGAGTGCCACCTACTGTGGCGTACCTCTCTTTCTGGAAGTCGTTAAAACCGGGATCTACCTGTGGGCCAAACTCCTTTTCAATAAATTCTTTGGAGTTATAAACCAGGTTTTTTAGGGCCACATTAAAATCGTAGGTAGAATCTTCCTGAGATTTTATCACATAATAGTTGTACTTCTCCTTTAACTCAATGTAGCGATCAACCCGCATCAATCTCTCAAAATATCCATTGAGCTTAAGGAATTCTCTATATTCTCCTCGTGCCTGTAAGCCGGCATCGTCATACTTTTCACCTTGCACAATGTAGAACTGGGAACCACTGGATTTCTTTTCCAGGTTCCTGCTGTCGGGCTGTCTTGCCGCAGCAAGAGCGCCCTTTTCATGCATATATTTTTCAGGTAAAAACTCTGCCTCAATTTGATAATCAGCAGCTTCTCCCCAAGTACCGGTAGAAAGGTCCCCGGTCTGAATCATAAAATTTTCAATTACCCTATGAAAAATGACGCTGTCAAACTTCCCTTTCCGGGCTAACTTCAAAAAGTTGGCTTTGTGTTTTGGGGTATCGTCATACAACACGGCCTTCATTTCCCCATAAGGAGTAGACATAATTACAAGGGTATCTGAATTACCGGAACAAGCGGTAAGGGCAATTATGAAAAGACAAAAAACCAGCGCCTTCAAAGGACTCTTTGTGCCTTCTTTTGCAAGCTTTGATTTTTTCCTTCCCATCGACTTAATCAAAAGCGTATCCGTAGCGTTTGGTGATTTTCTTTTTCTTCATCCTCTCCACACTCACATACATCCTTATATCCTTGCGAGGCACATTTCCAGCTCCGACTTGTTCCTCGGCAATTTTGTCAATCACTTCCAAACCCAGAATTACCTTTCCAAAAATGGTGTATAAACCATCCAGATGTGGAGCTCCACCTACCTCTGAATATACTTTCAATCTCTCCTCTGGCAGCACAACCTGAATGCCTGTTTCTGCTGCAATGTCCTGGCTTAGCTCAGTCAGTTTTTTGTTATACGCCTCTCTGCTTTCATCTAAGGCCTCTCGCAACTGCGTGATAATGGGACCGTCTTGTTTTAATGCTTTGAGGGCAGCATCAATCACAAAGGTGTTAAAAGGCACAAGCCTTTCTCCTGTGAAAGTTTCGCCATCGACAATGTAAAATTGACTTGGTGAAGATTCTTTCTCGGGATTAACCCGGTCTGGTTGCCGTGCCGCAGCAAGGGCTCCTTTTTCGTGGAAATAGGTGGTATTAATCTCTGCCGGTATCCTATAGCTCAATCCCTGACTACCATCACCCCTTGATGCCGGATTGCCGCCCTGAACCATAAAGTCCTTAATTACCCTATGAAAAGTGAGACTGTCGTAGAACCCATCTCCGATCAGCTTTAGAAAGTTCTCTTTGTGCTTAGGAGTGTTATCATAAAGGATGACCTTCATTTCTCCCAAATCGGTTCTGATGGTAACTATATAATCGAATTTGCTCTTTTTCTGAAAGGCCTCTGCCTGCAATTGAATCAAGCCCAATAAAAAGCCCACAAAAAACACTCGTTTAATCATCTGGTAAAAGTTTTAAAACCGCGATCAGGCCCTACTGGACACCGTAATCATAATTAAAATCCTTAGCAATTTTGGACTTAGATACCTCCTCAACAGAAATATACATTCTAACGTCCTCCATTGGTCGATCATTCGGATCTGTAGCCGTAGCCGCTATTTTGTCGACTATATCAAGGCCTTGAATCACCTGACCAAATATGGTGTACTGCTCGTCCAAGGGTGGATAGCCGCCTACCGTACTGTACTTTTCAATTCGCCTGTCAGCTATGGAGAAGTCTACTCCTGTTGCTTCACTTAATCTGTCTATTGTGGCATCCACCTTGGCCTGTATTGCATCGTTGTCATTGGGGCTATTTGTTAAAACTTCCTGATACTCCACGGCCAAAGCATGTTCAGGTTGCTCTTGCATTAATTTTCTGAAGGCCTGAACCATCATGCCTTGTTTTATTCCTGCCAGTTGATCCACAGTCCAGGTCTGTCCATGAACGATATAAAACTGACTACCACTGGAAGCTCTTTGTGGGTTAAATTGATCCGGTTGCCTGGCCGCGGCAAGTGCTCCCTTTTCATGAAAATACTCAGGCAAAAACTCAGCATCAACAGTGTAACCAGGGCTTCCAGTACCCAATGACTGACCTTGAATTGCCTTCTTTGAGTCAGGGTCTCCTCCCTGAATCATAAAATTTTGCATTACCCTATGGAATAATAGGCTGTCATAATATCCTTCATTGACCAACTTCAGAAAGTTCTCTTTGTGGCGAGGAGTTTTGTCATAAAGAATAGCCTTAATATCCCCCATATCTGTTTTAATGGTGACCAAAAAGTCTTTGCCTTCTAAGGCTCCTTCTTTGCTGTCAGAGCTTGAAGAACATGCTCCAATGATGCTGACCAGTAACACCATTGCCATCAACTTTGCTAGTTTTCTATTCATTGTTATTGTTTTTGATCTCTTCTAAAATTGCCTTACCACCGTTGTTTAATACTTCCAGTGCCAATTGTTCTCCAATCACTTCAGGTTCATTAGCACTTCCCTTTTGGGTATAGCTTATTTTGTTTTGACCGTCCAAGCTAATAATCCCTCCTGTAATTTCTAGGTAATCACCTGCCAATTTTGCCAAACCGAAGACCGGAATACTGCATCCACCATCCATTTTCTTAAGAAAAGCTCGCTCTGCCAGCAGGCAGATTTCAGTCTTTATATGATTGATATGCTCTCGAACGACTTTCTTCTTATCGGGGTTTAAAGATTCGTGCACCTCAATGGCTATACTGCCCTGACCTACTGCAGGAGTAAATTCGGTCAATGAAGTATCTTCAACTATCATCTCATCATAGCCCATACGATGGGCTCCTGCATAGGCCAATAATAATGCATCACAATCACCACTGTCCATTTTTCTAATCCTTGTCTGCAAATTGCCCCTAATCGGAGCTGTCTGGATGTTTGGGTAGAAATGTTTTAGGGTGGCCACTCTTCTGGTTGATGAGGTGCCAATTGTAAACCCACCTGTCTTTAATGAAAGGTCATTATTTCGACTAACAAGCACGTCATTTGGTTTTTCCCGTTCAGCAAATGCAATCAGCTCAAAACCTGTGGGTAAGCTTGATTGCATATCTTTTGCACTGTGCACGGCAATATCAATTTTACCTTGAAGCAGTTGCTCTTCAATTTCCTCAGTAAAAACTCCCTTGCTACCAATTTTGGCTATAGTCACATCAAGAATCTTGTCGCCTTTGGTTTCAATAGTAACAATCTCCGTTTCAACTCCGGCTTTTTGCAATCTTTCTTCTACAAAATACGCCTGCCACAATGCCAACTTACTCCCCCTGGTTCCTATCCTAATCTTCATCAAGCTCTAAATTTTGACTTCACTCCCGTTCGGGTTCTTGGCCATGGGTTACTGTTTTGCCCTGGCAATTTTCGCAATGGCCAGGGACAGGTCTAGAAAAACAATTTTTGGGTTACCATTTCGCTCAATATGGTATTGCGCCTCTTCCAGTTTAGGAATTAAGCGATCTATTTTTTGGTGTGTAAACACCTGACCAAATTTTTGAATGAAGTCCATTTCATTCTCATTTACCCTTACCATTTCAGGCTCAAATTGATTGACCAAAGTATCTCTCATTACCTTGGTACCGGCACCCAATAGATTTTTTTGATACTCTTTACCACTTTTTTGAAAGGTCTCACCCATTTTCGTCATGGTATGGAAATCCCAATTAAAGCAGGTCCTCATCCAATCCTTGAAGGTAGCCTGAACCTCATCCACGTTACCTTCGGTCAATGTCAATGCAAGGCGCATATTGCCCTCTGCCAAATAAGCCGCATTCGTGCTCTTCTGCGCTTCGATGTTCATCTGTTCCTGCAGATATTCCGAGATATCCTGATCTCCAAATGCAGGTATTTTAAGCATCTGGGTTCTGGATAAAATAGTGGTCAGCAGTTTGTTGGCATCCGTTGATACCATCAAGAAAATGGTCTTGTCTGTTGGTTCTTCAAGAACTTTGAGAATGCCATTGGCAGCACTCGAATTCATCAATTCGGGTTGCCATATCAACATAACTTTATACTGTCCTTCGAAGGCTCTTAAAGATAACTTCTGGATGATTGATCTGCTTTCCATCCTGGGAATGATCACTTGTTTGTTTTCCCATCCAAAATGGAAACTCCAATCCGTGACATTGCCATATGGCGACTTTTGTAAGAAGTCTCTCCACTCTACCAGAAATTTATCGCTGATCGCATCTTCCCTCTTAATTTTTGTGGTGGCCGCGGTAGGAAACACAAAGTGTAAATCGGGGTGAATGTATTTTAGGTTTTTAACACAGGAAGGGCAAGTACCGCAAGCGTCCTCATCACCTCTATTTTCACAGTTGAGATAAGTGGCGTAAGCCAAAGCCAAGGCCATATTGGCCGACCCCTCCGCTCCTACAAACAATTGCCCATGAGCCACATGCTGATTCTTAACAGCGTTTATTAATCGCTGCTTTATGCTCTCCAGCCCCGGTATGTCTTTGAATAGCATAGTTATTTCTTGTCCCAGATTCGATAAGCTGTTGAGCTGTCAAAGATGTGATCGATGATCTCTTTTTCCATCTCATCAAATTCTTTACCTCTTCTTTTCATCACAGCTTCTGCCACTTCATAAAATTTTCGAGGCTGGAAGGTGCTAAACCCCGCTGCACCACCCCAAGAAAATGATGGCACAAAATTGCGTGGAAATCCTGATCCAAAAACATTGGCTCCGACCCCGACAAGCGTGCCCGTGTTAAACATGGTATTGATTCCACACTTAGCATGATCTCCCATCATTAAACCGCAAAACTGCAGCCCGGTATTGTCAAAACCTCCTCTGCCGTAATTCCAAAGTTTAACCGTGGCATAGTTGTTCTTAAGATTTGAGGTGTTGGTATCAGCCCCAAGGTTACACCATTCTCCAATCACTGAATTTCCCAAAAAGCCATCATGTCCCTTATTGCTATAACCAAAAATCACAGAATTGCTGATCTCCCCACCTACCTTGGAATAAGGCCCAACCGTGGTATCTCCTTTGATTTTGGCACCCATGTTCACATGGCTCTCTTCGCACAATGCAAATGGCCCTTTGATCAAACTGCCTTCATGAACTCTGGCGTTCTTTCCAATATAAACAGGCCCATCTTCTGCATTTATGATGGCTGCTTTGATCCTTGCTCCTTCTTCTATAAAGAGATTCTCTTTGCCATAAACTATGCTGTGTTCATCATTGATGCTTTGAGAACTTCTTCCTTCAGTGAGCAAATCAAAATCACTTCTGATCTGTGCTCCATTATTTAAGAAGATATCCCAGGTATGCTCAATAAAGAGGCAATCTCCCTTAAAGCCAATTTCGTTTTCACCATGGCCGTGTTCGGCACAGGTCAGACCTTGATAGACTAATTTTTCGCCTTCCTTTAAGGCATTCACCGCTTCTACCAATTGAGATGTTGGGCAGAGCGCTCCATTAACTCTTATGGAATTATTTCCAGAGGGATACTTTTTATTCAGATAGTCGGCTGTATCAAAACTGATATCAAAGCCATGGTTCTGCCACTTTTCTGCTATGGTCAAGATACCAACCCTTATATCCGAAACGGGTCTGGTATAAGTAAAAGGCAGCAGATTCTGCCGGATATCGTCCTGATCAAAGAGGGTGATACGCATGCACAAAAATAAAAAAGTCTTCATGATTCGCACCATGAAGACTCTCTTGTCTTTAAGCCTGATTTTTGGCTTACTTACTCTTATATCTTCTGTTGAATTTCTCTACTCTACCAGCAGTATCAACAAACAATTTCTTACCAGTGTAGAAAGGATGTGAAGCGGACGAAACTTCCACTTTAATCAATGGATAGGTATTGCCATCTTCCCACTCAATAGTCTCACTTGAACTCATGGTAGACTTGGTCATAAACTTGAATTCGCTCGATGTATCGTAAAATACGACTGGCTTATACTCTGGGTGAATGTCTTTTTTCATTGCTTTCTATGTTATTGCTTCCTCCAAAAAGGACTGCAAATGTAGTGAGTTGTAGATTATTACACAAATTTAATAGTTTTATTATTCATAAAGTTGCTGATTCTAAATAGCCGATTCCCTGTTTTGAGTTTTGGTTTGTTATCTTGCGGCTATTCACCGGGTTAAATGAAAAAACTACTCGCCTTTTTCGCCTTCATTCTGATTTCGCAGGTACTCCCTGCCCAGAGCACCTTTGCACCCTACAACAGGGATTATTATCATTTGATTGATCGGCTTTCCATCAAATATGGCAGTCAGTTAGATTTCTTTCAAAACACTCACAAACCCCTACAGCGCTCCTATATTTCAGATTTAATTTTGAAGGCCAACGAGTTTCGAGATGGCATGTCTTCACAGGATCTTTTCAACCTCGACTATCTATCGAATGATAACTGGATGTGGACCAAATCTAAAACCAGTGATTCTAAGAAAACGTTATGGGACTTGTTCTATCTCAAAAAATCTGACCTCTATTATTATAATGGCGAAAATTTTAAGTTTCACCTTAATCCGGTCATCGATTTCACATTTGGAAAGGATTCTGATAATGATGAAACACTATTCACCAATACTCGTGGTGCGGAGGCATATGGGTCTATTGATGGAAAAATTGGTTTTTACTCCTTCCTTTCCACCACCCAGTCTCGGTTTGCGCAATATGTCTTTGACTACGTTCGGGGTGATCGTGCCTTTCCGAATGAAGGATTTTGGAAGAATAATGACAACAACGACTTTGACCTTCTTCATGCCAGAGGCTACCTGACTTTCAACCTCACCAAGAGCATTGGTATACAGGCTGGATATGACAAGAATTTTATTGGCAACGGGCTTCGTTCAATGGTCTTATCGGACTTTTCGAGTCCCTATCTCTTTCTCAAATTGCAAACCAGGGTAGGCAGGTTCCAGTACACCAATATTTTTTCTCAACTTACAGAAGATATCATTTTTGCCAATGGTGTTTCACCTGGCGATGGCAACTACCCTACAAAATTCATGAGCTTTCATCGTCTTGGAGTAAATATTTCCAAGAGCGTAGAGATTGGCCTTTTTGAAACTGTTATTCTACCAAAAGCAGATATCAATCTTTTTAACCCCGTCATATTTTACAGGGCAATTGAACAGCAAAGAGGCAGTCCGGGGAACACCTTGTTAGGCCTTGATTTTAAAGTGAACGTGAAGGATAAGTATTCTTTCTATGGGCAGTTCTTAATTGATGAATTCGTCATTGACGCTTTGAGAAGTGGCAATGGTGATTGGCGAAATAAATTCGGAGTCCAGCTTGGTGTGAAGTATATAGATGCCTTTAATGTGAACACGCTGGATTTACAAGTTGAATACAATATAGCCCGCCCCTATTTTTACGCCTATGATGATCCTGCCTTAAGCTACACCAACTATCGTAACCCATTGGCCCACCCACTCGGTGCAAATTTCAAGGAGCTGGTGCTGGTCGGACGCTATCAACCAATAGATAAATTGAACCTCACGGGAAAGATCATTCGAAGCACTTCCGGGGAAGATGATGCAGGACTTAATAATGGCGGCAACCTACTTTTAAGTACAGATGACAGAATTGGGAATTTGGGTAATACCATTGGACAGGGTGTCACCACTACCAACACTTACCTGGAACTTACCGGGACCTATATGCTTAAGCATAATTTGTTTATTGATTTTCGAAACGTGCTGAGAAACTTTGACAGTGCCATTGATTCGAGAGACCTCAATAGTTTTATTACCTCTATTTCTCTGAGATTCAATATTGCCAAAAGGGAACATGAGTTCTAAAACTCCGTTTTTCAATACTATACCAAATCAAATATAACATGACGGATACAAATCATTTCTTATCGCTTGCTCTTCGTTGAAAAAATCAGCCATAGCAATGCTATGCCCTCATTTTTCGCCTTAATCAACCGATAATAATTTAATTTCTATTCGCGCCATTTCATAATTGAATTGGTATTATGCCTAACTTGCCCCTCTCAATTGATTTATGAAGACTTTCTGGAGAATTCTGGCGTTCGCCAAACCTTATCATAAACACTTTCCATCGTATGCAATACTTGCCTTTTTGGCAATTATTTTTTCAGTCGTCAACCTAGCTCTTTTAGGGCCACTTTTCGATGTGATATTCGATCAAATGGATGCGAACGAGTTGGCGGAAAAGGCCAAGAAAATACCTTTCAGCATTGATATCGAATATCTCAATAGTATTTTCTATCAAAAATTACTTGAGGTCGAAACTACCTATGGCAAGTCAAGCACTTTAATTTATGTGAGCATTGTAATAGGCATCTCTGCATTGCTTTCAAACCTCTTTACTTACATCTCCAATGTAATTATGGGGATTGTCAGGGCCAATGTAATTCAAAGGGTTAGAAACAAGGTTTTCCACAACACCACTGGACTACACCTAGGCTTCTTTTCGGGGGAACGAAAAGGAGATATCATGTCAAGGATGACCACTGATATTCAGGAAATTGAAGTCACTGTGGTAAGTGGGATAAAAGTGTTGTTTCGAGAACCCGCTACCATTATCGTTTACCTTGGATTTCTATTTATTCAATCGGTACCATTGACATTATTCACCCTGATTTTCTTCGCGATCATGGGTGTTGTCATCTCCGAAATAGTCAAACGGCTAAAGAAAAAGGCCATTCAAAGCCAGGAATCATTGGGTAGAATTCTTAATACGCTGGACGAAGTTTTCTCTGGCATGCGCATCATAAAAGCGTTTAACGCAAAAAAATATATAAACGATCACTTTGAAGCTGAGACTTCGATCTATCGTAAGGTCAATATATCAATGGCGAAAAAGAATGAACTTGCTTCCCCTGTATCTCAGTTTTTGGGCATTCTGGTTGTAGCCACGATACTTGTTTACGGTGGTACTCTGGTTCTGGAAAACGAATCCGAATTATCAGGATCAGGCTTGTTGGTATACATCGCAGTCTTTAGCCAGATAATAACCCCTGTGAAAAGTCTGTCTCAGTCTATCAGTAATATCCAACGTGGAATTGTGTCAGCAGATCGGGTTTTCAGACTAGTTGATGAGCAACCAAAAATTACCAACAAAGAGAAAGCACTTGTTAAAACCAGTATCGAAGAGTCTATTGAGTTTCAGAATGTAGGTTTCTCCTATGAGAAAGAACCTGTTTTGTCTGATATCAATGTGAAAATTAAAAAGGGCCAAACCGTAGCACTGGTCGGTTCGTCAGGAGGGGGGAAATCTACCATGGCCGATCTCATTCCACGCTTCTATGATGCAACCAGTGGACAAATAACCATCGATGGTGTGCCAATTCGAGACATTGAGATTGATTCCTTAAGAGGGCTTTTGGGTATTGTCACACAGGAATCCATTCTTTTCAATGACACGGTTTTTAAAAATATTGCATTTGCCAGACCTGAGGCTAAGGAGGAAGAAGTGATACAGGCGGCTAAAATTGCCAATGCTCACGACTTCATTATGGAATTGGAAAATGGCTACCACACCAATATTGGTGAAAGAGGTTCCAAACTATCTGGGGGCCAACGTCAGCGACTTAGCATTGCCCGGGCAGTAATGAAAAATCCACCAATCCTAATCCTGGATGAAGCCACCTCCGCTCTCGATTCAGAGTCTGAAAAACTCGTGCAGGAAGCCATTACCAACCTCATGAAAAACAGGACGTCTGTGGTAATCGCCCACAGGTTAAGCACCATTCAACATGCTGATGAGATTCTGGTAATACAGAAGGGAAGCATTATTGAACGGGGTACGCACAATGAACTTCTCGACCAGAATGGTGTGTACACCAAGTTAATCTCCATGCAAACCGTGTAGATTCGTCAGATTTCATACTGATATATTTATAATTTTTTCAGTTCTTGAACTAAATTGATAGACAATGGATAATCAGGTTTTGATTATAGAAGAGCTTAGGGAGTCGGCCAAGGTACTGGACAGCTTTCTGGCAAACGAGGAAAACATCAAGGCTATTGACAGGGCAGGGCAGCTTTTTGGTAACTGCATTAACGATGGAGGGAAGATATTTTCCTGCGGCAATGGGGGCTCTCATTGTGATGCCATGCACTTTGCAGAGGAACTAACGGGCCGCTATCGCGAAAACCGAAAAGCGTTACCCGCCATTGCTATTTCTGATGTGAGTCATATTTCCTGCACAGCGAATGACTTCGGCTATGACTTTATTTTCTCCAGATACCTGGAGGGCCTGGGTAAGGAAGGGGATGCCCTACTGGCCATCAGTACAAGTGGTAATTCCAAAAATGTTTTGCGAGCAGCAGAAATGGCCAGACAAAAGAAAATGAAAGTGGTGGCACTCACCGGAAAGAACGGAGGAGAGCTTGCAGAATTAGCAGATGTCGAAATCCGCGTTCCCCATATTGGCTATGCCGATCGCATTCAGGAGATTCATATCAAAGTGATTCACATCCTGATCAATCTCATCGAAAAGCAAACCGTGGATGCTGGCTAAAGGATATGGTAGTGCCGTCCATGGCGTAGAAGCTCGAATCATTACAGTCGAGGTTGTTATCGGCCAGGGCCTGCATTTTCATCTTAGCGGATTGCCTGATAGCGCAGTTAAAGAAAGTGAACACCGCGTTGAATCATCCATCAAATATTTTGGCTTCAGAATGCCGCGTCAGAAGATTGTGGTTAACCTTGCTCCAGCTGATATTCGCAAAGAAGGCTCGGCCTATGACCTCCCCATAGCGCTTGGTGTTCTTAAGACCTCGGGACAGATCAGTGCTGAAAATCTGGAAGATTATGTGATTATGGGCGAATTGGCTCTAGATGGAAATCTCAGACCTATCAAAGGGGTTTTGCCGATAGCTATTGAGGCGAGAAACCAGGGCTTTAAAGGCATTATTCTTCCACAACAGAATGCTAATGAAGCGGCCATTGTTAATGATTTGGACGTAATCGGAGTAGGTAACCTGATAGAGGCCGTTGAATTTTTAGAGGGTAAGCGAGAGATTGAACCATTGAAATATGATACAAGGGATAAATTCTATCACAGCCTAAACAACTACGATGCTGATTTTGCGAATGTTCAGGGGCAAGAAAATATCAAACGAGCGCTCGAAATCGCAGCGGCCGGTGGACATAATGTAATTATGATTGGCCCTCCAGGAGCTGGCAAGACGATGTTGGCCAAGAGGCTTCCCTCAATACTTCCTCCGCTTAGTTTGCAAGAAGCCCTGGAAACTACCAAAATTCATTCCGTTGCCGGTAAACTTGGTGCGGAAGGCGATTTAATCACAAAGCGCCCTTTCCGGTCTCCCCATCACACCATTAGCGATGCCGCACTGGTTGGAGGGGGTGGAGTACCACAACCCGGAGAAATATCTATGGCCCACAATGGTGTGCTCTTTCTGGATGAGCTTCCAGAATTTAAACGCACGGTGTTAGAAGTAATGCGCCAACCCCTGGAAGAGCGAAGGGTAACGATTTCAAGAGCAAAGGTCTCACTGGATTTCCCCGCTAACTTTATGCTCATAGCCAGTATGAACCCATGTCCCTGTGGCTACTACAATCATCCTGAAAAGGAGTGTGTTTGTGGCTCAGGGCAGGTACAGCGCTATTTAAATAAGGTAAGTGGCCCTTTACTTGATAGAATTGATCTACATGTTGAAGTTACCCCGGTTTCCTTTGATCAAATGACCCAGGATCGAAAATCTGAAAGCAGTGAAGAAATCAGAGAAAGAGTAATTGAAGCCAGAAAGGTTCAACACGAACGCCTCAAAGATCACGACCTTCATTCCAATGCTATGATGCCCTCACAAATGGTAAAAGAGATTTGCCAGATCAATGAGGCGGGCAAAAAGCTTTTGAAAACGGCTATGGAAAGGTTAGGTCTCTCGGCCAGGGCCTATGATCGTATTCTCAAGGTAAGCCGCACTATTGCAGACCTTGGCGGAAGTGATGAAATCAAAATTGAGCATCTGGCTGAGGCCATTCAATACAGGAGTTTGGATAGAGAGGGCTGGGCTGGGTAAAACATATCTATACTTGAAGCTCATTTGGCCACTAAGAAAAAAGTCGATTGACTATTTCCGTTATCTGATAAATGTCCATCCTCGATTTTCAAATCATATATACCCGCCAATCCGGGATTACCTATTAAGGCAGTATTTCTGAAACTCTTCACTCTGGCAATGTGAGAGGCCGTATGTGATGGATCGATCATTTGACCGGATGTATGCTCCAAATACAAATGCCCATACCTTTCCTTAATAGTTTTTCTACACTGCTTAACCACTTCTTGGTGAGTAATAATCCGATCTATTTGTTGAAGATTCTGATCCTTATGGATCAACAATGCATGATTCACGGGTATTGAGTATTTGGCGATGATGGAGAAAGTATTCTGTGCGATATGACTAAGACTTTCATTATAAAAGCCTGTCCAGCTATTGTGAACTGCAAATTGGCCATATGCTATTTCCCCCTTATTAAGTGCATCAAAAACCCTCGATGTGGAGTCCAGAAATAAAATTCGTTCTTCGAAATAACCAGCTGACAAATATTGCCTGATTGCAGTATCGTTATAGCTCCCTTTACCTCCCTGCAAGCCAATCGGTCCATTATTTCTATCTGGTTGACTGATGTTCATTCCCAAATATCAATGGATTGATCAACCCTGTCAAGACGGCACTTTGTTGTAACCGGGTTACCAAAAAGTATAAAATGGCCCCTCTGGCTCTGTGAATCGAAGTGAGAAAGTGTCTTATGCAGATATTTTTATGACCATGTCCTCCATCGCCCTGACGTTGTCCAAATGATCCATGCCCCAATCAGACATTTGCCTGAAAATACCTTCAAGGCTTTTCCCTTTTTGGGTAATGCTATAAGTCACCTGGGGTGGTACTGAGGGGAATACCTCTCTTTGAACCAAGCCATCATTTTCCAATTCCTTTAGATGTTCTGTAAGCATCTTTTTACTCACATTTGGCATAAGCCTCATCAGCTCAGAATATCTCCTTTCCTTATACATCAACTGGCTGAGTATACAGGGTTTCCATTTTGCCGAAAAAAAACTCATCGTGGCTGTCACAGCACACTTGCTCATTGCATTGGCCTTTCTCATAAGTTACATTTTAGTATTCTGGGCACTTAAAAGTGCCGTCTTGATTGAAATAATGTATTCACATAATTTATGCAGAATATCAATCAATGAGAAATGGATCACACAGCATTAAGCACTATCTCTGAAGCCCTTAAACACCTGGCAAAAAATCAAAAAGTAAAGGATTATATCTTAAACCACCCGAAACTCTATAAGGTTCTTCTACATGGTGCTAGAAAGCTCATAGGTGGAGAAACGCTTCAAGAATGCGTACTTGAGGTCATCCGATTAAATCATCTTGGTATACACACTACTGTTGACTTTTGTGGTGAAAACACAAACTCTGAAAAACAAGCTCACCAGGCAACTGTGGAGTTTCTAAAGCTTATTACCACCATTGCTCAGCAAGGATTGAATAGCTCTATCTCACTTGATTTGTCACATATAGGCCTAAGTGTAAGCGACTCTTGCATAGAAAATAACTTGAACCAGATCGTTTCCCATGCCAAAAAGAATAATGTTGAGGTCATGATAAGCATGGAAGATTTTGAAAAAATGGAAAAAGTACTAGAGCAGTACTTCCATCAAGCTAAGAAGTTTGAAAATATAGGAATCACTGTTCAAGCCTATTTGAGGCATTTCGACTTCGAGGAAATAATGCACTTGCCAGGTAAAATTCGAATTGTAAAAGGTGCCTTTGAGGAACCTGAATCTGTTGCATTCGGAAGAGGGGAATCCCTAGACAATCAATATCTAAGGATCGTGCAGATGGCTTTACAGCATGGTAAGAAAGTCTCGGTTGGCACCCATGATATTAGGCTAATTGAGCAAATGATTGAGCTGTCAGACACCAAGTTCCATGAAAATATTGAATTTGAAATGCTCCATGGAGTCAATGAAGCAAAGCTCATTGAACTCAAGCAAAGAGGTTTTCAAGTCCGTGATTACTTGATATATGGCAAGGAGTGGTACCTCTATTATTGCCACCGGCTAGCCGAAAATCCGATGAATTTTATAGAAGCTTTTTCTCGTATGGCATATTTCGAAGGCTAGAAACCGGTGTAAATTGGTTTGCATCATCTTGCCAGAGACAAAAAACTCATGATCAATGGTGAATCAAATACCCTGAAGGTCAGTTTTTCGTTAATTTGGCATATGTTTAAAGGCCTAATTTTTTCTACCCTACTGCTGGTTTTAGTAATCTCTTCGGCACAAGCCCAGATTGACCAAAACGAAGTGAATTCGTTCATTCAGAAATTTTCAGAGAAACATAGTATTTCAGTTGATGAGGTCAAAAGCATCCTGAAAAAGGCCACATACCAGGAAGAGATCGTAAAAAAGATTTCACGCCCTGCTGAGGGCACCATGACCTGGGGAAGATACCGCAAGATTTTTGTCACAGAAGAGCGTGCACAGGCTGGTATAGAATTCTGGAAGGCTCACGAAGCCACACTCAATAAAGTAAGTGAAGAGACAGGGGTCTCTATAGAAGTGATTTTGGGAATTATTGGGGTGGAAAGTTACTTCGGCAAGATAAAAGGGAGCTACAACGTCCTTGATGCTTTATACACGCTGGGTTTCGGATATCCCAAAAGAGGTAGGTTCTTCAGGTCTGAATTAGATCATTTCCTTGTGATGGCCAAGGAAGAAAAGTTAGATCCAGCTGCAGTTAAAGGTTCCTATGCGGGCGCTATGGGTTATTCCCAGTTTATGCCGAGTAGCTATCGTGCTTATGCCAAGAGTTTCGAGCAGGGAGGTACCCGAGACTTAATGAACTCTCCTGAGGATGCCATAGCCAGCGTAGCCAATTATATCAAGGTACACCGATGGAAAAAAGGTCAACCAGTGAGTTCAAAGGCTACCATGACCAAAAATATTACCGGCCTACGAAAGCAGTCATTAAAACCCAAAAACAAGGTGTCTGACTATGTAGCCATAGGCTTTGAACCTGAGGAATCACTGAGTCCTGGCATGGCGGCAACTATGATTATTCTTGAAAATGAAAGTGGGAAGGAATATTGGTATGGCCTGGATAATTTCTATGTAATCACGCGATACAACCACAGCAAACTTTATGCAATGGCTGTCTTTCAATTGGCAGAGTTGATTAAGGAGAAGAAAGGCTCTTAGATACCGGATAAATAAATCTCTATTAAAATATAGGGATTTATTTTCCGGCATGACGGGATTCACAAATCCCGAGGATAGCACACACAAAAGAAAACCCCTCACATTGCTGCAAGGGGTTATTCACTCATCCAAATCTCATGATAGAATTGGTAATAGTCAAAAACTAATTTTCTTTCTGCAATTCTTTCTTGTGAAACATATAGGCTGCCATAAACCCAAGTCCTATAAAGAAGAATATGCTAATAAAGTAGGCCACAGGATTATCTCTATTTCTAAAGGAATCTTCTACCCAGTTCACATGTATGGCGTGGCCAACGCCAATACCTAGAGCAACACTGATAAACAAAATACCCAACAACATGGCAAAAAAGTAGGGTTTTTTCCGCGCATCACTTTGGAAGAGTTTGGCGTCTGCTCCGTTTTCTATTAATGACATTCTTTCTCTATGCCTTGTTACTTGATAAAAATAAATACTCAAAAATATGCCTACGAATAAGGATATAAATACAACTGCTACTTCCATGATAACTTTAATTTAAATTCTGTCTTGTGTTTCATTGGCTTTGACCGCACAACTTCAAAAATGGTTACACACAAATTTCATAAATTTAATCTGTAACCTCTTTTTACCTTTGGTTGTCCTATAGAAAAAATGAAGCCTTCGAATGAGAGTTATGCTATGGATCTGATTATCGCCAAGGTAAAAGAGGGTGATACATCAGCTTTCAATGTGCTCATCGAAGAGTACAAGGGGATGGCATTTACCCTCGCCTTGAAAATGATGAAATCCAGGGAAGATGCCGAGGAGGTAGCCCAGGATTCATTTTTAAAAGCCTACAAGAACATCAGACAATTCGAAGGCAAATCAAAGTTCTCTACCTGGCTTTACACCATAGTCTATAATACAGCGCTCACTAAGCTTCGTAAAAAAAAGCTGCCGATGGCCGATTCTGATGTTCTTTCAGAAGACAATCTGGTAGCGTACAGCGAATCTGGGAATGAATGGCGGAAGTTACAGCGCGAGGAAAGAACCAATTATATAAAAAAAGCCTTGAGCCTGATGCGTAAGGAAGACAGTGTGGTGATCACTTTATTTTACATGAATGAGAACTCACTACAGGAAATCTGCGAAATTACGGGTTGGGAGTTGTCCAATGTAAAAGTTAGATTGCACAGGGCTCGAAAAAGGTTACTCAAAGAACTTGAGGGTATGTTAGATGAAGAAGTAAGATCATTGCTATGAAAGAGTTTGATTTATCAGATAAGGAATTAAAATCACTACTTCAAGAAGAAGGCCTTGAGGAACCATCAATGGGTTTCAACAAATCCGTTCTGTCCAAGATTGAGGCCTACGAAAAAGCCAAAATAGAGCCCATACGTGTGCCGAAATGGTTAATACTGTCGTTGTTGGCCCTTTTTATTACACCCGTCATATACATACTTAGCACAAGCAAGTTTACCTTGAACAACCTCCTTCAAGATGTTGAAATGCCATCGTTCAATATCAATCTGGATTTCAACCCCACCTATGCCTGGTTTGGTTTTTTAGCTATTTTACTCATCGGGATGGTCGTACTTTTCGATAAATTCTTGTTCAAAGTGTCGGGTAACCAGCGTTAAAAAAAGTTAATTCCTGACTTTCCAGAGAGGTGCTTCGTTATCTTGGCGTATTAATTTCGTGATGCGCTTCATTCACTTTACCATACTATTTCTCTTAACGGGCATATCCGCATTTGGCCAAGATGGGGCGGCCTATGAATTGAAGGGGAGATTGATGGATGCAGAATATAAAGACCCTGTGCGATTTGCGACCATCTTAGTCACCAATCGAAGCAAAGGAACAAGTTCTACATCCAAAGGAACGTTCTATATCCCTGTTTATATAGGTGATAGCATCCGGTTCTCTTCGATCGGCTACGAACCGCTCGAGATAATTATTGATGATAATATTATTGAATCTCTGGACGAAGAGTTGATGCTGTTTATGATCCCGGCAATTTATGAATTGGATTCGGTTGTGGTTTTTCAATTAGCTGACGACTTTTATTTGAAAAGAAAAAGAGGTGAGCCAATCGAGATTGTCGGACTTCCCAGGCCTCCGGAAAACCCAAAAGACTGGAGCAAACCACAGATGAGCTGGGGTACGGATTATGGTGGAGGCGTCACCATTTCTGGCCTTCTAGACGTTTTTGACAAACAAATTCAGCAGGAGAAACGCCTCAAGAAGATGCTTAGTGCAAAAAATCTTCAAGAAGAAAGAAGAGTCAAAATAGATTCCAAATTCAATAAGAAATTTGTGAAGATGATCACCGGAATCGATGATCGGGTTATTGATGAGTTTATGAAATTCTGCAGCTTCTCAGACAACTATATCATGGGCTCATCTGAATACCAGCTCACGCTCGGTTTACTCGATCGCTATCAAAGTTTTCTAAGACGCTGACTTAAGGTGCGGTTTTAAATATTTCCAGACGGTTTCAGCTACAATGGCATGACCGGCTTCGTTAGGATGTATTCCATCCGACATATTGAGCTCCTTTTCTCCTCCAACACCTTCCAGCAGAAATGGAATCAATTTCACGGATTTATCCTTGGCAATTTTGCCAAAAAGTTCTCTAAATTCTTTGGTGTAGTCAGTCCCCAGGTTGGGAGGGATTTGCATTCCCGCCAACAGAATAGTGACATTCTTATATTTAGCCCGCACACCATCTATGATCGCCTTCAGGTTTTCTTCCGTCTGCTGAAGACTCAACCCACGCAATCCGTCATTGCCTCCCAGCTCCAATACAAAAATGTCAAGAGGCTGTCCAATCACCCAATTTAGGCGATCTAAGCCCCCGGTAGATGCATCTCCGCTGAGTCCGGCATTCACAACCTCATAGTCATAGCCTAGAGAGTCCAGTCTTTTTTGAATCAAATAGGGAAAGGCATCTTGAAGGGTAAGTTGATAGCCAGCCGTGATGCTGTCACCAAAGAAGACGATTCTCTTTCTTCTGGTGTCTTGCGCACCAAAATTTGCCACTAACATACTCATGAGTAGGCTTACTATCAGATTTCGTCTCTTCTTCAAAAACAAATGCATATGTTTATAGAGTTTGTGCTCTGAGCTTGAACATTCTAAGCGCACAATTCGTCTTCAATATACTATACTATTACTGATTTCTATGGCGCTAATGCTGGAGGTACAACACCTCACCAAAACTTACCAAAGCGGAACAAAAAATCTTACGGTTCTTTCCGATATAAGTTTCCAATTGTTTGAAGGAGATACCTTTTCCATAGTCGGGCCATCAGGCAGTGGCAAGACTACTTTGCTTGGCTTATGTGCCGGCCTTGATCGTGCGTCTTCAGGCTCCGTGAGCTTATATGGACAGGTGCTCGATCACATGAACGAAGATGAGCGAGCCGCAGTTCGCAACAATTACGTAGGCTTTATATTTCAAAATTTCCAGCTACTCCCAACACTCACCGCATTGGAGAATGTAATGGTACCCATGGAGTTAAGGAGGGAGAAAAACATCAGATCCAGGTCCATGAACCTGTTGGAAAGGGTTGGTCTTGGTGATCGCCATGATCACTATCCCACTCAACTCTCCGGAGGTGAGCAGCAGAGAATATCTATCGCCAGGGCATTCTCAAACAGTCCAAAAATACTTTTTGCAGATGAGCCCACGGGCAATTTAGATGAGGACACCTCTACATCCGTTGAAGAATTGCTTTTTGAGCTTAACCGCGAGTCAGGTACCACTCTCGTTTTGGTTACACATGACTTGGAACTGGCCGGAAAGACAGAGCGTATCATAAGAATTAAGGGGGGGAAGCTGGTATCAGATTCAAATATCACAGAAACCCAAGCAGTGATATGACCAAATTTCGTTGGCTTGTACTGATGGCGATTAGAGATAGTCGCAAAAGTAAATCAAGGCTTTTTCTCTTTATTTCTTCCATCGTTCTCGGCATTGCTGCGCTGGTTGCCATAAACTCTTTCAGCGAAAATCTTAAGGATGACATTAATTCTCAAGCCAAAGAATTACTTGGCGCTGACTTGGAATTAGGCAGTAGCCTTGATGATTTTCATTACCAGTGGCTAGACTCAGTATCTCATGAAGAATCCAAGGAATTCAGTTTTGCGTCAATGCTATTGTTCATGAAGAACGACCAGAGCAGGCTGATGGATGTCAGAGCATTGGAAGGGGCTTTCCCCTATTACGGTGCGCTGGAAACCATTCCAGCCTCAGCTGGTCAGTCGTTCCGAGACGGAAGCAGGAAAGTACTTGTGGACAAGTCAACGATGATTCAATATGATGCTCAGGTTGGTGATTCTGTTAGAATAGGCAATGTGAATTTTGTTATCGAAGGCCAATTACTTAGCTCTCCGTCTCAATCCATTGCAGCTACTCTAGTAGCTCCTGCGGTTTATATGCCTATGTCATATTTGGATGATACAAATCTGATTCTGAAAGGCAGCCGCGTTTTCTACCGCAAATTTTATAAGCTCAACGATTTGGATCCTGATTTTAACCTGGATGAAAAACTGGAGGCAGATCGTGAACAGCTTAGGCTCCAGGGCATGTGGGCAGATACTGTTGATGAAAGAAAAGAGGAAACCGGAGAAACCTTTCAAAACCTGGCGAGCTTTCTAAATTTGGTGGCCTTCGTAGCCTTATTGCTTGGATGCGTAGGTGTTGCCAGTGCCGTTCATATTTATATTAAAGGGAAGATTCGTAGTGTGGCGATTTTACGATGCCTCGGAGCCAAAGGGAGAGATACCTTCTTAATTTATTTGATTCAAATAGCTGTTATCGGATTGATAGGCTCCATAACAGGAACATTGCTTGGTACCCTAATCCAACGTGTATTACCAGAAGTATTTGCTGCCTTCCTACCCGTGAAAGTGAATTTAAGCATCTCCTGGACATCCGTTTTCGGTGGAATATTGATAGGGTTCTGCGTGTCTATTCTCTTTGCACTTATCCCTCTACTTAATGTTCGAAAAGCTTCACCCCTACTGACACTTAGGAATGTACCGGATAATTCCAGAAAGAAGTTTGACCCCCTTAAGAGTCTTGTCTACCTGGGTATAATTTCGTTCATAGTGATTTTTGCATACATCCAAATCCAGGATTTGGGAAGCAGTCTGGCCTTTACACTCTTTATTCTTTTGTCCTTCGCCTTTCTTGCAGGAATTGCCAAACTAGCCATGTGGATGGTTAAGAAGTTTTTCCCTTCACGCTGGAGCTATACCTGGCGTCAAAGTCTTGCCAATCTATACAGACCCAATAACCAAACAATGATTCTGATCGCCAGTATTGGTCTAGGTACCGCGCTGATCACTACACTTTATTTTATTCAGACCCTTTTAATAGATCAGGTCCAAATTAGCACCGAAAATGATCGGCCTAATATGCTCTTGTTTGATATTCAGGGTTATCAAAAAGACGAGATTGCTGACTACACTGTAAAGTCCGAATTGCCAATTATACAGCAGGTGCCCGTTGTTGCGATGAGAATGCAGACCATCAATCAAATCACCCAAAAAGAAGCCTTGCAAGACACAACCATAGAGTACAGGAATTTTCTGTTTAACAGAGAATTTCGTGTCACCTACAGGGATACCCTGATCAACTCGGAGGAATTAAGTGAAGGTGAGCTAAGCCAATACAACTCCCCAGGTGACACCATTTTTATCTCTATGGATGAAGGGTTTGCCAAGTCTCAACATTTTGAGATTGGTGATGAAATTATCTGGAATGTGCAAGGAGTTCCTGTAAGGACCTATCTAGGCAGTTACCGGGTCATTGATTGGAGTGGAATACAAACCAACTTCATTGTGCTCTTCCCTAAAGGTGTGCTGGAATCAGCCCCTCAGTTCCATGTTTTGATCACCAGGGTTACTTCTCCCGAGCAGGCTGCGGTTTACCAGCGGGAAATTGTCAAGCAATACCCAAATGTATCGGTACTTGACATTGGTCTTATTCTTACCACAGTCGATAACCTTTTGAGTAAGGTCGCTTTTGTCATACGTTTTATGGCCCTGTTCAGCATTATCACAGGACTGCTGGTTTTGATTGGTTCTGTGATTCTGAGCAAATTCCAGAGGATACGTGAAAGTATACTCTTAAGAACCCTCGGAGGAAGTAAAAAACAGATTCTATCCATCAATGTATTGGAGTACTTTTTCCTGGGTAGTCTAGCCTCTATGTCCGGTATTCTATTATCCCTTGTGGGTAGTTGGGCCCTGGCGTATTTCTCGTTCGACACCGAGTTTATCCCTAATCCATTACCTATACTCGTAGTTTACCTGATTATCACCGGGCTGACCATTCTGATTGGGCTTTCTAACAGTCGGGGAATTATAAGCCGTCCTCCCTTGGAGGTATTAAGAAATGAGATTGGCTAACACCTAATATTTACATAAACACCTTAAAACAGGCGATCATTTAGCCATTAAACCGTTTACCCATTTTCGGAGATTGTCTTAAGTTCTATTCTTAATTTTGGAATGGTAATTGAATTAAAATTAGATCTATGAAAAGATTAATATGTACACTAATGATTTTGGGTCTTGCGGTTGGGACACTTCAGGCTCAAGAAGAGTATAAAAAAGTAGTTGCTGATTGGGAAGGAACCCTTGAAGTTCAAGGAACTAAACTGCGTGTTAGATTTCATATTCGTTTCAACGAGGGTAAACTGGAAGCCACCATGGATAGTGTAGACCAAAATGCCATGGGATTAAAAATGGATGAAGCCACTTATACGGATGGTACGCTAACCTTAAAAATCAATCAAATCCAGGGCAGTTATACAGGAAAATTAGAAGATGGTGAGTTGAAGGGAACATGGAAACAAGGGCCCGGTGAAATTCCGTTGAACATGAAGAAAATAAAGGGGAGTTAAACAAACCTCTGATACAAGATCATATAAGCTTAAGTAAAAAGAGCCGCTATTAAGCGGCTCTTTTCTATTTCATTTTTTCTTTTTCTCTATCCCTTCTTCTTGCCAAATACAATCTGCTGAGTTAAAAGGATGATGCTCTCTTTCAAATAGGGGTCTTTCAAATCATCCAGAGATCTATCCTTAACGTTATTGACCTCCAGGTCTCCCAGAGATTCTCCAATCTTAACCCTGGCTTCTCTACGTTCGTCTCTGTCATCCTGCTCCTTCTTTCTCTTATCGAAATTGAGAGAAACTACATTCCGACTTCTCACTTGTTTCAATTCCTCAATGTCGGCCATATAGTCGACAAGGCTTTGATCTGTCTTCCTGCGATCAGCATGACTCCTCTTGAGGGCATCAATCAGTTGTTTATCAACGTAGTTGAGTGGGGTGTATTCGGCAGATGCAATTTGATCCCATGGTAAGGCACTTGGACGTGAACTTTCTCCAAATTCAGCAGCATTAAATGCTGAAGGAAACTCAACATCAGGAGAAACTCCAAGGTGCTGTGTACTGCTGCCATTTACCCGATAGAACTTGGCGATAGTATATTTTATTAATCCAAGCTTGTCCTCCTCATTGCCTCTTATAAAGTCATTCAGTCCCCGTACGTTTTGAACAGTACCCTTACCGTAAGTCTGTTCTCCTACAATCACCCCCCTTTTATAATCCTGCATAGCTCCAGCAAAAATTTCGGAAGCCGATGCTGAAAACCTATTGATCATAACGTTCACAGGGCCATCATAAAACATGGTCTTGTCATCGTCATTGCCTCGTTCAATTCGGCCATTTTTGTATTTGATTTGCACAACAGGCCCACCTTCAATAAAAAGCCCTGACAAATTGATTGCCTCGAAAAGTGCACCACCACCATTGTTTCTTAAATCGAGCATTACCCCATCAACGCCTTCCTCTTCCATTTCAGTAATAAGCTTCTTCACATCGTTGGTAGTACTCACATAGTCTTTTTTACCCTGCTCAAGCTCATCGGCATCCAAATAGAAATCGGGAACCTTAATTATGCCCAGGTTATAAGTTTTACCATTTTGGGTGTATTGAACTACTTCTTTGCTGGCCCTGGCTTCATCATATTTGATTTTATCCCTCACCAGGTGTACTTCCTTAGTAGGTGCTCCTGGACTTGATCCTGCAGGCAGCAGTTCTAACCTCACGAGCGTACCCTTAGCTCCTCTGATTTTGCCTGCCACTTCATCAGATCTCCAACCTACCACATCTTCCATGTCACCTTCTGCCCCCTGTGCTACGCCTACTACTCTATCGTCCTTATCAATCTGGCCACTGAGGAATGCCGGACCACCGGGTCTCAATTCTATTATCTTCGTAAAATCGTTCTCTTGCTGCAATGTGGCTCCAATGCCTTCCATCGTCTTGCTGCTTTCTCTCCTAAAATCATCAGCACCTAATGGCGTAAAGTAGCCTGTATGTGGATCAAAAGCATTGGTGACGGAGTTCATGAATATCTCAAATACATCGTTGCTATTGTATTTGGAAACATTGCCCTTGAATCTGTTATACCTATCTGTTAATGTTTTAGTTATTTTGGCCTGATCTGAACCGCTTAATTTCAGACCTAATGCCTGATTTTTGAGCACCTTTCTCCATAAATCATCCAGTTGTTGCTCATTCTGAGCATAAGGTTGCTTCTCCCTGTCGAAGCTATAGGATTCATTTAAAGTAAAGTCAAAGTCATCCCCGGTATGAGCCAACGCATAATCAAGTCTTGCCTCAACTCGCTTCTTGTACATATTAAACATGAAAAATGCGGGTACCAGATTTCCAGATTTCAAATCATCGTCAAACTCAAATCTGTATTTCTGAAAGGATTGGATATCAGAGGCTAAAAAGTAGTTTTTATTACCATCGAGTGATTTAAGAAAGTTATCAAAAATGACAGATGACAACGAATCATTCAGGTTCGTTTCGCGATAATGGTAGTAGTCCAGTATCCCTACCACCAGCCTGGCTTCCTTAATATGCTCCGCCTTTGGTTGTAAATACTTTACACTATCAGCTACACTTGCATTTAAACCTATTGCACTTAAAAGCGCCAAAGTTTGAAATACAAATACTCTCTTCAAATTTCTCATATCAACACGTAAATTTCATTCTAACCAATCTCCAATTATTAGGTGCATCTTAAAAATAAGGATTTCCACCTAATTAAGATACTTTTAAAAACCAATTATGTGAGATCACAACTATTATACCCAAAATTTAGATTTAGGTTTTAGTAATCTGAGGAATGATTTGTTAAAATTCGCTAATTAATACCAAGTCAAACATAATATGACGGATACAAATCATTTCTTACCGCTTGCTCTTCGTTGAAAAAATCGGCCATAGCGATGCTATGCCTTCATTTTTCGCCTTAATCAAGCGATGATAATTTAATTTCTATTCGCGCCATTTTACAATTGAATTGGTATCATTCATATCGTAAAGATTTGGCCGGGTTGATCATCGCTGCTTTGATGGACTGAAAACTGACAGTCAGCAAGGCAATAACCAATGCCGCCAAAGCAGAAACCACAAACCAAAACCAATTAATACTGATGCGATAGGCAAAATCCTTCAGCCAGGCCTGCATCATAAAATAGGCCAGTGGTGAGGCAAAAACTGTGGCGATAATAATAAGTTTGGTGAACTCCTTTGACAATAACATCACAATGCCAGCAACAGAGGCGCCAAGCACTTTTCTAACTCCAATCTCCTTGATTTTCTGTTGAGCGGTAAAGGTCGAAAGTCCAAACAATCCTAGACAGGCTATAAAAATGGCTAGCCAGGTAAAACTGAAAACCAATCGCCCAAACCTTTCATCAGATTCATACTGCTGACCAAATTCCTCATCGAAAAACCGATATTCTATGGGGCTATTTGAAAAAACTTCATCCCAGGCTTCCTGAACAAATTCCATGGCTGCACTCGCGTTATTTGCCGAGAATTTCACCGCCAGGTTACCACCCCCATTTGGATTAAAGAACATGGCCAAAGGTTCGATTTGATGCCTCATTGACGCAAAATGGAAGTCCTTTACCACACCGATTATGGTCCTCTCGTTCTGACCAAAGTTCACTTTTCTTCCTACAGGATCATCCCAGGCCAACTCTTTTGCCATGGCTTCATTTATCAAAATTGCCTGTTGTTGATCGGTTTGAATCTCTCTATCGAACGCTCGGCCCTCAGCAACCTCCATACCCATCAGGTCAATGAAAGACTCATCGAAAGTTAAGACGCTAATGATCCAGGTATCGTCTGGAGAAGCACCTTCAGGCGTAACTCCTCTCCTGCCGAAGGTTCGGCCCGGCATACCTTGAGTTAAAGCTGTCTTCAAAATAGCTGGGTTCTGCTCCAGTCTGTTCTTAAGCACAGGAATAGACTGCTGCAAGCTCGGGTGACCCACATTGAGCGTCACTACTTGTTCAGGATCAAAACCTTTGTCGGCATTCCTCATTAACTGCAACTGCTCATAGACTATGGTAGTACCGATAATCATTATTATAGAAATGGTGAACTGAAAAATAACCAGACCCTTTCTTAATAAAACACCTTGAGAACTTGTCTTAAATGTGCCTCTCAAAATACTGGTGGGGCTGTATTTTGAGAGCATCAAAGCCGGATAGCTGCCCGAAAAGAGTCCTAAAACAATTGTGAACAACAATCCACCCGCGAGCCAAATCGGGTTTGAAAGAAATAAGTTGGCCAAATTCTCCTCAAATGGAAGATTGACGAATGAACCCAAGGAGGCTACTATGACCAGAGCGATCAGGAATGAGATAAAGGCGATAAGCACGGACTCTATCATAAACTGATTGATAAGCTGACCCCTTATGGCTCCAAAAACCTTTCTGACCCCTACCTCTTGTGCCCGATTTATCGAACGTGCCGTTGACAGGTTCATAAAATTAAAGGAGGCTATTAAGATCACAAAAATCCCCACAGCCGCGAGGGTATAGACATAGCCAATATCTGTTTTGTTAAGATTGTAGTTTTCAAATAAGGTGTCTTTTGATCTTAGATGGACATCGCTTAGCGGTTGCAGTGTGACTTTAAAATTGTCTCCTACATTATTATCGCGGATCAAAGTTTCCATTTTAGCCTCCACATTAGCTTCGGCCTCTGCATTGCTTAGCTCAACATAGGTTACCATACTGATGCTCTGCCATGAGCTGAGAAATTGAGAGAAACCCGATGCTGTATCTGCCTGAGCCATCGACACAATCACATCAAAATCAAGGTGGCTGTTCTCTGTGATATCCTTCATCACGGCCACCACTTCCAAGCCCGTCTGATTACCAATATCCACTCGCTTGCCTATGGCATCTTCTTCTCCAAAAGTTCTTTTGGCCATAGACTGGGAAAAGACAACAGTATTAGGTTCCGTAAGCGCATTTTCAACATTGCCTTCAATCAAAGAGAAATCAAAAATCTCAAACAAAGAAGATTCGGCATAAGCAAAATGTTCTGTGTAGTAGCCCTGCTGCTCGTAATTGATCAGTTGACGCCCCTGAGGTAGCATTCTTACCCGATTAACCACTTCAGGGAAATTGTCCTCCATAGCGGGAGCCAAAGCTGGCAGCGTAATACCGACCAAACTACTGCTAACCCCGAGGGCCTCATCAATGGTAAGCACTCTGAAAATATCATCTGATTTGGAGTGAAACTTGTCATAGGACATTTCGTCCTGCACAAACAAGAAAATTATAATACAACATGCCATTCCAATGGATAGCCCAAGCACGTTGATAAATGAAGTCGTGCGGCTTTTAAGCAGACTTCTGATTGCAATAATGAAATAATTTTTGATCATGACCTTTATAGAGTAATTGTGCCCAAATCTACAATTAAGTTTATTCGAGGCTCGGTTAGTAATTGCTGTTTATTCGGATTAGTGTTTTGCCAAAATTGCGTTTTTGGCCATTTTTATAGCCTTTTCAAGTGCTTTTTCGGCCGATAGCTCAATATCAGGCTTTACCCCAACACCTTCCCAATTGGTCTTGGTGATTGGGTTTATGGCCCTGCCCTGTGGCACGTTGACGAAAAACTGGTCGTCAATAATCATTGGCCCACCAGGATGAGCTCCTCCTCCCGTGGTTTCCCCAATGATAGTTGCTCTTTTAAGATTTTTAAGGTTATAGGTGAACTCCTCTGCTGCTGAAAAAGTGTAATTACTGGTCAGTACATAAACCGGAATGTTGGGCTTGTGCTGAGAAGCAAAATCGGGATTGGTCCATGATTCGGAAAAGCTGTCGCTTGGGCGCCAATAAAAGTCATTGAGGTGAACCCTTTCTTTCCCAAAAATATAACTGCTGATAAAGCGGATCATGGAAGGCGAACCTCCTCCATTTTTCCTGAGATCAAAAATAATAGCATCAGCTTCAATCAGCTTATCCATGGCTTCTTTTGCCACATCTTCCGCAAATCGGATGTCTTGGAATCCTCTTAAATCCAGGTAACCGATTCCATCTTTCACTTCTGTTTTCTCAAAACCGAAATTTTTTGGTGGCTTTCTGCCCCCATTGGCGGCACCACTCTTCATTTTTTCTATCCTCTCCGGATCAAATTTTACTCGAATGTGCTTGTCATGTATGATGCTTTTCAAATCGGCATCCAGCCGATCGGCAAAAGCATTATTATCCACAATATCGGCATATTCACCCTTTTTCAAGTTGGCCTTTATCAGATCGTGCATAGCCTTTCCTTTTTCAGGAAAAACATAATTGCGATTCATTAGATCAGCCAACTTGCTAACTATGGCTTCTTTATCGAGGTTTTGTGAAAAGGAAGGAGCTGTGAAAAGCGTAAATGTCAGAGAGAGCAGGACTGCTTTAAATCTCATAAAATTCTCAATTTTCGTAACTACTTACCAAAAATAGTTCCATAAAATTCAAAGCACTGATTAACAAATACTTAGTGGCCTTTCATCAATGATTTACCAATGACTATTGAACGAATTCGGACGTAAAATCAGAACGAAACTGAACGGTTCAGGACATCTTCTCCTTCACTCGATCATACATGTTCTTTTCATCCAAAGCCTCTTCCAGAGCTTTGATGGCAGAAAGAAAATCACTTCCTGATGTATTTAACAATTCATCATTGGCCTTCCTGATTTCGGCCCAAAGGCCTTCCATTTTCGAGACCAGCTTCTTACCTTTTTTGCTAAGCCTAAGCAGCCGTTTCCTTTGATCCTTGTCATCCTTAGATTCCTCAATTAACCCTTTTTCTACCAAGATGTTAGCGACTTGGTTCACCGCAGGGTGAGTCTGCTTCAACATCACCGACATTTCCGTAACGGCAAGTTCGTTATTGTCTTTCAAGGCATAAATGACTGCAAACCACCGTGGTTCAAAATCTATAGACTGCTCCTTGTAAATTTTGCCCACATCTTTAGCCAGCCTCTCGCTTAAATTCTTTAAACGGGTGGCCAGTGCAAGACTTCCTAATTCTTCAATTAAATTCCTTTGCATAAGATGGCTTGGTTTAATCAAGTATTATCAGCCTACTGCGCTACAAGTGCAATACACCACTGCAATTCAGTAAGCGCCTGAAAATTACTAAAGTTTGAGTGAGTTGCGATTTAGTTTTAGTCCTATTCACACAAAAGTTTCACATGATGAAAGTTCTAATAGTTACACTTCTTGCCCTATTACCGACAATAGGCAATATTGATAAGAGACCAACTCCATTAAAAAAATTAAATGAGGGAGTGGTCTATTATACACACGTTAGTTTTCTTAAGGCAAATATGTCTGAGGAACAAAAAGCCCAAATGGCGTCCTTACCTGACTCCACTACCTCAGAAATTCGATTCTCCTTTCGAAAAAATAAAGGAAAATCAGCAGTAATTCCGAATGAAAATGCCAATGCGTCTTTTGCCATTGCCGGGGCTGAAATCTATTTTGATCTTGACAAAAATAACTTTGTTACCACAGCCAATTTATCTCAAAAGGATTATGCCGTGAAAAGAGAATTGAAGCAGGCCGGTAGTATAAAACTCGTTAGTGGGTCAAAGCAAATCGCAAACTATACATGTAAAAAGGCGATTATTACAACTGAAAATGGTGATGAGATAGAGGTATACTATACCTCGGAAATTGGTTATAGCCATTCTCCAGATTTCTATTCGGGCCTGGACGGTTTCGTGCTGGAGTATAAATCAAAAAGTCATCACTATTTAGCTAAGCGCGTTGAAAAAACGAAGGTAGACGCGGCTGAGCTCAAGATTCCGGAAACTCATCAGGTGATTGATCAAGAGCAATACAACGATCTTTTGCAAGAATTTATGAGTACATCCGGGAGTCGGGTAATCAACCTGGGGGAAGGAAAAAAGAAGGGAAAAGGGAAAGGGAATTAAACACGAGTATTTGTTGACATCGGAAAATTTAGTGGTTTGCCAGTGAGCAAACCACTAAATTTAATTTGAATCTAATCTAGCTACGAATATATGTCTAAGCCGCGGCCATTGGCTCTTCTAGGCTTCAATTTTTTCTTTTGGGCTCTCATGGGTTATATGGATTATTACAAATCCAACTTAATCCAGAGCCAGCTAGTTGCAAATGTAAAAAACGGTGGCCTTAGGATGCTGGTTCCCTCGGATCAGGCTAATTCTAACGAGCCCGTTGAAGAACTTCTGAATTCCTTGTCTACGTCCTCCTCAAGTGGGTTGATATCCGAATACCTCGGTTGGTTTTTGATCAGCTGGTGCATGTACCTGGTCTACAGGAAACTAAGTCATTTGGGCTGGCACAAAATTGTTTTGATTTTTCTTCTTGCCTCTCCCATTTTCATATTAATCCAGGAACTCCTTAGAGTTTTTGTGTCAAAAGTCATTGGGCTCATCCAGTCCTCGCTTCTTTATGGCTTTTGGGAAGAGGTTAGAATAGGAACTTCATTGATTAAAACTAACACCTTCTTTGATGTGCTTCTCATTTATATATTCATAATGGTAGCTCTTCTGGCTTTGGATTTCTATCGAAAGTATCGCGAACAGGAAATCAATGCTTTTCGATTAGAGGGTGCTCTTACTCAAGCGCAATTACAGCATTTGAAGATGCAGCTTCAACCGCATTTTTTATTCAACTCCCTCAATACGGTCACGATGCTCATAAGACGGAACTTGTATGAAAACGCCATCGATGTTACCACTGGTTTGAGTGACCTCCTAAGAAGTTCACTAACTGTAGAGAAAAAACAATTCATTACCCTCGAGCAGGAAATGAGCTTGATTCAAAAGTATTTGACCATAGAGAAAGTGCGATTCACTGATAAGCTTGCTGTAGAAATCGAGGTTAAACCCGAGGTGGAGGCAGCATTGGTCCCCAATCTTTTACTTCAACCCATAGTTGAAAATGCATTCAAACATGGTCTTTCAAAAAGCTTAAAACACAACTTGTTGCAAATAAATGCCTCCAAACTGGGAGAGAATTTAAGCATCACTGTTTACAATATTGGACCCCCTCTGGACCCCGAGTGGTCATTGGATAAATTCCAAGGCATAGGACTCAGTAATACCAGAGAAAGACTCAATCGACTTTTTGGGCCTAAGGCAAGTTTCGAAATTAAAAATCACGATCAAGGTGTTCAAGTAAGCTTACTATTCCCGTTTATAACTGAGTATCATGGCACTGATTAAAACCATCATTATAGATGACGAGGAACAAGCCCGCGAGGGCGTCCGGACATTGCTTGAAGGAGATTCGGAAATCCAAATCTGTGCAATTTGCAAAGACGGTATTGAAAGTATAGAGCAGATCAATGAACACAGCCCCGACCTGATATTTTTAGATATTCAAATGCCTGAAATCAATGGTTTTGAAGTGATCAACAACATCAGGATGAATCCTCTGCCGACTATCATATTTGTCACCGCTTATGATCAGTACGCTATTAGTGCTTTTGAAATCCAGGCTTTAGACTATTTGCTAAAGCCCTTTACCAATGCGCGTTTCAACGAGGTGCTCGAAAGGGCAAAATCTCATATCAAAAATAAAACGCTCGTCAATCTGAATAATCAGATTGCTAAACTTCTAAAGGGTATTGGAGATTCGGCCAGTGATTCTACCAACCAAATAATCAATGAGGTAAACAACACCAGGCCCGCCTTTAACCGATTAGTCATTAAAGCATCTGGCAAGATTCATTTTGTCAATTTCAGTGACATCTACTGGATTGAAGCGGACGATTACTATGTCAAAATCCACACTGTTAACCATACCTTCATGGTGAGGGAAAGCCTCAAAGGTTTGGGACAAAGGCTGGACAGCACCATTTTCCTACGCATCCATAATTCGAGTATCATCAATACCCGGCACCTTAAGGAACTCGAGCCTTACTACAATGGTGAATTTTTTGCTCATCTCACCAATGGCGTCAAAGTAAAGGTGAGTCGAGGCTATAGAAATAATATTAACTCCCTCATAGACTCTTCAAATAATTGACTTCTCATGCAAGTCACTGCATGCTGTACTCAAACCCCTGAATATTGCTTTAGGAAATAGTAATTCGCCCTCATTTTGATTCTGAATAGATACAGAACCATGAGAAGGCATTTTATACTAGTTCTTTTACTTGCAACCCTTAATTCCGTTCGTGCCCAGAGCGAAAATTCGCTGGAGCAAAGACTGGAAGCACTTGTCCAACGTCTTGATTTGAACATCGAACCAAGTACTCAAAAAGACTGGCTTGATCTGCTTAAAGTGGCAACAGACTCAAATCAGCCTAAGCACGATCGTTCTCAGAATTTAGTCACTTTTTACAAATTACTGTATGATGAAATGGGAGCGGCTGACGGGGCGATTCAACGATTCAAAATGACCTCTTTGGCCTTTGCAGCTATCAATGGTGATGCCCAACTTCTAGAATCTAGACCCTTGAATAAGAAAGTGACTGCCAACAACGAACTGGGTGGAGTAAAGAAAGTAGGCAATGGTCCGAAAAGTCTGATTCTAATTCCTCCACTGGGATACGGGGCAGCCATTTTTGATTCGTTTATGACGGCCAATCAAGATCGATACACAATGTACGCCATTACCCTACCCGGTTTTGGAGGCACAGACGCCTATCAACCACCTACAAAACTCCACCCATCAAAACTTACCTGGACCTCCGGAGTTTCCAAGGCCATTCAAAGACTGATGGCAAACGAAAAAATCACCCAGGCATTCATTGGTGGTGTTCTTGATGGATTTCTAATGGCTGGGCATTTTGCTACGCAATACCCGGAAAGTGTGACTGGCCTTATTTCGTTTGAAGGTTATCTTACCTCCTCCTTTTTATTCCCAAAGGAAATAGGTCAGAATATCTCTCAAGATCAGCGAAAAACACTGATTGATCATACTTTTCCGGTATTCGAAATTGCGTTAGGAACAATTGAAGATAGAATCCCAAAACATAAGTTTACCAGCGATTATCTTAAAAACACGCCCTTTGTAAATAACATTAGCAAGGAAAATACTAGTCTCTACGCCTATGAAGTTTTTTATTCTGAGTTCACCACGATTGACCTTACACAGGCATTAAAAGACCTGAACATTCCTATTCTGGTGATCGCCTCAAATGGTGATTCTTACGGTTCCAGAAATATCGTCAAGCCAACCATTTTCAAATGGCAAAAATTTATGGCGATGAATCCACATCTCGAAATTATGTTTCGACCCATGGATATGGTTGGAGCCCTTCCTTTTTTGGAATATCCACTTCAGGTCAATACTGTGGTTCATAGATTCATTAACAAGGGTTGGGAGGAAAATCAAAAAATTGGCACTCCATTAATGCCTAGTCCAAGAGCTGCTGTCAGCCAGGTTTTAGGAACGACAGAGGTGAGTATCAGCTATCATAGACCGGCTGCAAAAGGTCGAGAAATATGGGGTGGAATGGTACCTTATGGAAGGGTTTGGAGAGCAGGAGCCAATGGAGCCACCTCTTTTCGATTAAATCGTGACGTGCTCATCAATGACCAACCGTTAAAAAAGGGAAACTATGACTTCTTTGTTATCCCAAACGAGAATACCTGGACCATTATATTCAATCAATTGTCTGGTCAATGGGGTAGTTTCAATTATGACCCATCGTTTGATGCATTGCGCGTTGATATTACACCGGAAAAGGCTGAGAGCTTCACCGAAAACTTAAAGTATGACCTCGATTTGAAAGACCCTGAAACCCTGGTGATGTCATTAGCCTGGGGAGATGTCAAAGGAACCTTCGAGATCAAAGAGCAATTCCAACCACCAGCCATACCCATAAAGGTTCAAAATATAGTCTGGCAGCAGATTCTTGAAGATCCAAAAGAAGATGGGGTCTCCAAGAGCCTTTCGGACGCTAAATCAATGAGCTATTATTTTGATGCCCCTTCGGATTCAATCTGGTTTAGGTTTGATTTATACAATGATCCAAACCCAAAGGCTATGGCACTGAACGTCTTGGTAGACACAGATCAAGACCAAAGCACCGGGTTGAAGTGGTTTGGAAAGCATAATAGAAAGTACACCTTCGAAAAAATGATTTCAGTATGGCTTAGAAGGGAAGGTGATGGCTATCATGGCGTCATTGGCGTAACCGATCAAATTGGCCAATGGACTAAGCTGAACCAAGACAACATTACACACTATCTCGATTTGCCCAATAAGGCTTATATCATAGGGATGAAAAGATCGGATATCCACCCTGACCTTAATCATTTCAACCTAATTGGTGCAGTTGGTGAATTTATGACCTACAACGACACCATTTCAAATCAGGATTTCGCAACCATTAATCTAAAGAGATGATCGAATTAGAATTACTTCTTCTTTTTGGGTGAAATAAATGGTACTTGATTTTCTCTGATTAGTGAATTAAAATCCGCTACTTTTTGGTCCAGTGATTGTATGTCATCCATCAACTTGGTGAACTCTTGCTGCAAATCCCTCACACGTTGCTTCTGACCATCAGTTACCGGAGGTTCAATGCCATTGATTGCACCGTAAATATGCAAGAGGTTCACTTCCAATTTGTTTGGGAAATTAATCACATCCTGGAAAGTCTTTTGCTTCGGCTGTACCATTCTGTCTTCTAGCCCATCAATCTCTTCAATCAGCTCATCTGCCCTTGTATGGATTTCTTCAAAATCCTCTTCTGAAATTCTGGATTTCAAATCCTTGATCTGAACCCTGACAGAACGTAGGTTATTGGCCTTTTCCTGCAAAGACTCAATCATTATCCTCACCCGTCCCAACTCATTTTGCTGCTCTTCATATTCTCGCGGTGCAGCTTCCCATTTTGGATCAGGTTTTACTTCAAATGTTTTTGATATCTCCGTTTCTCCATAGGTGAGCTTTACGGTATAATTGCCAGGTGCCACTCTATGGCCACCAGCTCCCAGGCCTACAAAGACACCATCCACCCCATCGAAATTTGTCTTAGACAAATTCCAGTTAAACCGATTCATCCCTGACTTCTTAGTGATCTTCTTTTGCTTATCCTCTTCATCCGTGGCAAAATTTCTGACCTTGCCACCATCAGCATCCATAATTTCTACCGACAATGGAATTGAGTCTACATCCTCTTTGATATAATAGAACATGCTAAGTCCGGGATATGGGTTCTTTCCTAGCTGTGGATTATTGCTTCTAAAAACATTATCGCGAATGGTGGCTCTTGGTTCATAAACAAAGAAGTCAGCTCCAGCCGATTCTTCCAGGTGGTGTAATGGCGTAATGTCATCCAATATCCAGAATGCCCGACCTTGGGTGGCCACAATCAAATCGTTTTGATGCACCATCAAATCCGTGATTGGTACAACGGGTAAATTCTGCTGAAATTCGTTCCATTTCACTCCCCCGTCAAAGGAAATATAGAGCCCCAATTCGGTTCCGGCATATAGTAAATCTTTCTTGGCTGGGTCTTCTCTAACCACCCTAATATGAGCCTCTTCACCAATCCCATTTACGATGCGGGTCCAATTCTGTCCATAGTCCGTAGATTTGAAAATATGAGGTGTGAAATCGTTGAATTTGTATCTGTTATAAGCGATATAAACCGTGCCCGGGTCATGCGGAGAGACCTCTATCTGGTTCACCATGCCCTCTTCCACATTTGGCGGTGAGATGTTGGTCCAATTGGCGCCTCCATCCTTGGTAATGTGTACCAAGCCATCATCTGCACCTGTGTAAATTACATCAGGCGTATGTGGTGACTCCGCTACATAATAGATAGCGTGATAAATCTCTCCACCGGCACCTTCATTCGTTATCGGGCCACCGCCCCAATTGATATTGGAGGTATCATTTTTTGTCAGGTCAGGGCTGATTTCTTCCCAGGTAATTCCCCTGTTGGATGTCTTTAGTAACTTATTTCCGGCATGATAAATTACAGATGGATCATGTTTGGAAGCAATGATGGGCGCATTCCAATTGAATCGATATTTCACATCCCTGGGGTTAGTACCCAAACCCTGAAATGGATAGGCCATCACATCCTTGGTCTGTTTAGTTTTAGCATTCCATTCAGAGATTATTCCCTGATAACAGCCTGAGTAGATATATTGTGGATTGTCAGGATCAAAAGCTGAATAGGCGCTTTCGCAGCCCCCGACAGGATAAAAATCTTCCCAGCCAATTCCCGGCCCTTCATCTTTAGACAAAATGGACACGGAGCTGTTATCTTGCTGCCCTCCATAGACTCTATATGGATATTGATTATCGGCATTAACGCGATAAAATTGCGCTGTCGGCTGATTGTTCTGTAAACTCCAATTCTTCCCACCATTAATGGAAACATTGGCACCACCATCATTAGCATTAATCATATATTCGGGCTGTTTGGGATTTACCCATATGCGATGGTTGTCCCCATGCGGGGTTTGCATATTTCTGAAGGTCTTGCCACCATCGGTTGATTCCAATGCCGGAGCATTCATTACAAAAACACCGTCAGCATCAGTTGGATGTGCCTGAATGTGCATATAGTACCAGGAACGGGCACGGAGCAATCGGTCAGGGTTGATCAGGGTCCAGGTCTTTCCTCCGTTCTCGGAACGATACAAACCTCCTTTATCTGCTTCTATGATGGCGTAAACCCGCTCTGGATTGGCACCAGAAACAGATACACCAATTTTTCCCATTACCCCTTTTGGCAATCCACCTTTTAGCTGTGTCCAGGTATCACCTCCGTCCTCAGTTTTCCAGATTCCGGAACCTGGCCCACCGCTCTGGACATACCAGGGATAACGCCTATGATCCCAAAATGCAGCATAAACAATTCTCGGATTATTCATGTCCATGCTCAGGTCACTGACCCCGGAATTCTCGTCAATATAATGTACCTTTTCCCAGGTTTGACCTCCATCCTGGGATCGGTAAATGCCCCTATCTTCTGTAGCACCATAAGGGCTACCCTGGGCACCCACAAATACAATATCGGGATTCGCAGGATGCACCTGCACTTTGGAGATTTGGCGAGTCTTGTCAAGCCCCATATGCTTCCAGGTTTTACCCCCATCTGTTGATTTGTAAACTCCGTCACCATGCGAGGTCATTACCCCTCTAACCGGAGCCTCACCCATGCCTACATAAATAACATTGGGGTCAGATTCTGAAACCGCGATGGCCCCAACAGAGCCTGTTTTAAAAAAACCATCTGAGATATTCTTCCAACTTTTTCCAGCGTCAGCAGTTTTCCAAACTCCACCTCCTGTAGCACCCATATAATAGGTCAGTGGATCGGAGGTGACCCCGGACACTGCAGTAGCTCTACCTCCGCGAAATGGCCCGATATTTCTCCATTCCAAGGCGCTGTAAAGCTTGGCATCATAAGTAGTGCCTTCGGGTTCAACATTACGTTTTTTCCTGCGCTGCGCTTCGGCAGAAAACAAAATAAACGAGAGCAAAAAGGTGAGCAGAGAAAGTGATCTAAACAATTTCATGTGTATTTCGGTTAAGGTCGATTTGAAAGATAGTGATGCCCTTTGTAAAAACCAATCCCGTCTGAACACTGAACTTTTGTATATTCAAGGCAAAGATTCTGCTATGAAATTCAAATCATATTTTTACCTACTACTGGCCCTACCTTTGGCCTTCTTGGCATGTGAAACGGAGGATGATGACGATGATGAGGTGCAAGGTATCACAAGATTGGAACGTGATGGATCGTCTATCCTTAAAGGGGTAAAAGTTCCGGCTGGAAACAGTCTTTATTTCGCCAGTGGCATAGTGGCTAATGTGAAGGATGAATCTAAACCAGAAGGAGATAGAGGTCGGTTTGGTGATACGTATGACCAAAGTGTAAGTGCCTTAAAACGGATCAATGAATATTTGGGTGAAGAAGGGCTAAGCCTGAAGGATGTTATTTCTATGAAGGTATATGTCGCACCTGATCCGGAAAACGATAACAAGCCTGATTTTCAAGCCTGGTTTAAGGCCTATGGAGAATACTTTAATAATGCGGAAAACCCGAATAAAGTGGCTCGAAGTACTATTGGGGTTTATCAGTTGGTAGATCCGAACAAGTTTATTGAAATTGAAGTCAGAGCCGTTTATTAGTAACTCAAAAGCTGTCAGAACAGAAATAAAAACAACATTTATGAAACTCAAAACATCACTTATTATCGTGCTAAGCTTGATCGCCTTGGCCATTCAAGCCCAAACCTATACTGAATACGAAGTCTCTTTTGACAATGTGGTTCACCATGAAATGGATGTGGCTATCAAGTTTGCGAACCTTGAAGATAAGGTGCTGGAGGTGCGCATGAGTCGTACCTCTCCCGGCCGATATGCCTTGCATGAGTTTGCTAAAAATGTCTATTCGGTTAAAGCCACAGACAGCAAAGGCAATGAGCTCAAAATTACAAGACCAAACCCTCATCAATGGGATGTTAGCGGACATGACGGAACGGTCAATTTTAAATATACACTTTACGCCAATCGGGCAGGCGGTACTTATTCGGGAGTTGACGAAACTCATGCCCATTTGAACATTCCCGCCACATTTGCTTTTGCCCGAAATCTTGGGCACAGGCCTGTAAAGGTGAAGTACAATTTACCTCAAGGTTCCAATTGGAAGGTGGCCACCCAAATGAAAGCAATGGATGATGGTACCTATTATGCACCAAACAATTACTACTTCATGGATAGCCCTACAGAGATTGCGGACTTTCATTTGAGAGAAAGAAAGCTTGATGGGAAAAACATTCGTCTCGCACTGCATACCCCTGCGACAGATGCCGAGGTGGATAAGTATTTTGAGGAATTGATGGGTGTGGTCGAACAGCAAAAAGCTGTTTTCGGAGAGTTACCCGACTTTGATTATGGTGAATACACTTTCCTTTCCTGCTACGTACCAAATGCCAGTGGAGATGGCATGGAGCATAGAAACTCGACTTATGTGGTCAGCGGAAAACCGGCTGACCGGCCATTGGCATCTACCTCTATGGGCACTATTTCCCATGAGTTTTTCCATTGCTGGAATGTTGAACGTATTCGCCCCAAATCCCTGGAGCCATTCAACTTTGAAGAGGCCAATATGTCTGGAGAATTGTGGTTCGCAGAAGGTTTTACCAGCTACTATACCAACCTGATAAGAGCAAGGTCTGGCAGTATTACCAAAAAGCAATATGCCAATGGACTTGGTGGAGCAGTTAACTATGTGATCAACGCCCCAGGACGCAAATTCCATACACCTATCGAGATGAGCTATCAGGCTCCTTTTGTGGATGCTGCTCGCTCAGTAGACCCTGTAAACCGAGGTAACACTTTTATTTCATATTACACTTATGGCTCTGTTTTGGGTTTGGCCCTGGACATGTCCTTGAGGTCTATGGATAATGGCCTAAACCTGGATGATTATATGAAGTTGGTTTGGCAGAAATATGGAAAGCCCGAAATTCCATATGCAGTTCGTGATTTACAGGCCACACTGGCCGAGTACGCAGGAGCAAGGTTTGCTAACCAGTTTTTCGGAGATTATATTTTCAACAGTCAAATGCCGGATTATACCAGCCTGTTCAAGAAAATGGGGTTGAATTTCAATTTGTCAAATCCCGAGGCCGCTAGTCTGGGAGACAATATTCGAATTCGGGATGGGCGTGGACAACTGACATCAAATGCTACCATAGGAGGCCCCCTTTACAATGCTGGTATTGAGGCAGAAGATCAAATCACTACAATTGCCGGAACCAGCCTTGCGGGGATTTCTAATGTCAATGATATTTTGAAAAATCACAAGCCGGGAGAAAAGATATCCATTGAGTTTGAACGATGGGGCGTGAAGAAATCTGTGCAGGTTACTTTAGAGGCTTCAAAAGCACGAAGAACCACCTGGGATCAAAATGCAGATAGCAAGGCGGCTCAAAGACGTGAGGCCTGGTTGGCTAAGAAGGGTTAAACTTGAAAGGCCATTTATTCGTGTAGAAATGAAAGGGCACCAAAAGAACTCAAAATAGCAGCACATGACAATGGACAACTTTAATATGAAATTCGAAGGAAGAGACTTCACCGAGGTCTCTTTCAAGGATCATTCGTTTGAGCAATGTGCATTTGTAAGTTGCAATTTCACCAGGACAAATTTTACCGATGCGCTGTTCGAAAACTGCTCATTCGAAGATTGCAACCTGCTTAATATCAGCATGGTCAATTGTAAATGGCAGGAAGTAAGCTTCAAACATTGCAAAATATCAGGGCTTGACCTGGAGCCTATTAGCAAGATGCTACTTGCTGTTTCTTTCGAAAACTGTGCGTTGAGTTATTGCCATTTCAAGGACTTGAAAATACCGGCAATCCCCTTTGTCCATTGCCAATTGAAAGAATGTGACTTTGTCACCTCAGATCTGTCCAAATCAGATTTCAGCGGAACCGATCTAAGTGGTTCTACCTTTGAGCGCTGTGACCTAAGCGGGGCCAACTTCAGTACTTCGGCCAACTACAGTTTTGACCCTGAAACCAACAATATCTCTAAGGCGCGGTTCTCACTTCCGGGAGTCTTGAGTTTTTTGAAACCATTTGATATTATCATCGAGTAGTGGCTTTTTAGGATATTCTCAACGGCCTTCTTCCATTCACTTCTCATAGGTGCGATTTACTTAGCTATAGTGGCAGTTACTTCAAACTGCTGGTCTATTTTAAAAATCAAGCATAGCTTTTTTAAAAAAAGCTATGAAGCGTGTACTGATTTTATCCTTTATTCTCACCACTAGCCTCACCTTTGCCCAGGAAACCCTTGAGCAATCCAGGGCCAAATTGTACGATCTATTTTACTATCTCGATATCGAAAAGTCCGTTTCAGAACCAACCATGGACAGCTTGGCACTAGCTTTGAATCTGGCGGAAAAGCAAGGAGAAAGTATCGCCAACCGGACTAAAAACTGGGGAACCATCCTTAACACAATTTTCGATTTGGTTGGTGATCCCGATTTGGCCTATCAAAAAAAATGGTTGAACCAATATAATTACCCTCGATTTTCTGCCTTCTTTAATACGAAAATCGCGGCTTACGATTGGAACGAATCAAACACGACAAAAAGCAATGAACTGGGAGAAGTAAGCAAGCAAGGAACTGGACCTGAAACCCTAATTCTGATTCCTCCTACCGGCTTTGATTGGAAAATCTTTCAGCCTTTTATAAATCTCAATAAAGAGCGTTACACCATTTACGCCATTACTCTGCCTGGTTTTGGAGGAACTCCGCCCTATCTCCGAGATAAAAAAAGAGACCTTGCCAACATGAGTTGGTTCAAGAATATTGATAATGCCCTATTGGGATTGCTCCGTGCAGAAGGAATAGAAAAGGCATTTATTGCTGGAAATGGACTTGGAGGATTTATTGCCGCCCAATTTGGGCTCAAACACCCTGAAATGACCAAGGGAGTGATTGCCATTAACGGCACCATTAACGTTCCAATGGCTCAACTCGAATCAAATAAAGCAGCTTCCCTATCTGATCGAAGGAACAGGGTTAAAAACACTTTTCCTGATGCAGAACTGCGGCCATTTCCGACTTTTCAGCCTACGGGCAGTTTTCAAAGCCATCATTCAAATCAACCTGAGCCGATCCGTGCTATAGTCAAGAACAATCTTGAGAAGGTGGACCGATATACTTTCTGGATGTACAGAGATCAAATGAAAGCGGCTGATCTTATGGAAGAATTGAAATCGCTAAAGGTGCCTCTGCTATCTATCACTTCCGTACATGATCCCCTTTCACGCTTTGTGACCGGGAGCCGAGCTAACGTCATAGCCTGGCAGAAGTTGAAGTTGGCACTGCCCGACAAACCGATCCATTTGGTACCAATCCAAAACGCACGAGGGCTGGTGCTTTTTGACTATCCAAAAGAAGCCGGCAAGCTGATTCATCAATTCACAGCTGTCCCAAATGAATTTGAATACGACAAACCCAAGCCAACTCACGCTGTGAACATCAGTCCAAAATCTACTATATCCCAAACATTTTCCAACATTGATGTTTCAATCACCTATTCCAGACCAGCGGTTAAGGGGAGAAAGATATTTGGCTCAGTGGTTCCCTACGGAAAAGTTTGGAGGGCTGGAGCGAATGAGGCTACTGAGATCAGTTTTTCAAGAGACGTTCTTATAAATAACGAAAGAATAAAGGCTGGCAATTATTCCCTTTTTGTCGAACCTCATGAAAAGAGATGGACATTAATTCTTAATCAAATTGTCAATCAATGGGGTGTGTTCAACTACGAGCAAAGCCATGATGTCATCCGTTTCGATATCGTACCGGAGACTGTATCGCATCAGGAGTATCTGAAATATGACCTGGAGCAGACGAGTCAACATGAGCTCAACCTCTCTTTGCAATGGGACTCTCTAAGGGTATCGGTTCCTATTCTTGAAACTTTCAAACCTGCATTGGTGCCTCGCGCTATTCAGCAATTTGCCTGGCAAAAGCTACTGGAAGATGAGGAAGGGGATGTGAGAAATAAGAATTCATCAGATGGCAAGGCCTTTTCCTATTATCATGATGTCAAAACGGACAGCATTTGGTTCAAATTGGAAACTTACAACCCAATTACCACCATTAACCCGGCAATCAGTGTTTCCATTGATCATGACAATAATCAAAGCAATGGTGCTCTCTGGTATGGCACCAACAGGCAGTTCAAAGTAGACCTGATGCTTTCGGCAGGGCCGGTCAGGCAGGGTGACGGCTATGATGGTTACAACGGAACTACAGATGCAAAAGGAATTCAAACAAGCGACTGGATCAATGTTGACATAAACAATGTCACCTTCTATTTTGGTGTAGCTGAAAGGGCTTATTACTTAGGAGTTAAAAGAACCGACATTAGCCCACAATTGAGCAAATTTAATGTGATCGGATCGGTGGGGGCAAATTCCACTTGGAACGATGACATTGGCAAGGACGGAGAATTTGCTACAATCACCCTAAAGAATTAAGCTCAGAAATTCTTCGTATACTTCACATAAATGGAATCAGATGGGAAATGATAGCTGAAAGACTCACACCAAAGAAGCTATTTGTCTTAGTAAGCTTTATCGTCTGGACGCTCGTTGCACTGCTAGACTTCGCCAGAATAAGAATCATGGTGATGGAAAGCTCCATTATTTTTCAAGATGATAGACGGGTGGTTGACTTTGCCGTTTCCGCCTTTATCAAATTTTACATTTGGTTCGTTCTGAGTATTTTCATTTATGATATTTTTCAAAAACTGAGTAATAAAAAGCTCCTTGTCAGGATATTCTTACTTTTTCTTGTGGGGGTATTTTCGATTTCTATCCATTACATCATTGGCAACCTCACCTGGAATCTTTATTTGTCCGGGCCGGTAGATTTAATGGATAAATTGGGGCGCGCCATGAGGCGTTTTTTCTCAAACATGCCAATGAGCTCACTTATTTATGCTGCGATTTTGCTTATTATGATCGCCTTAGATATCAATCGCAAATACAAGGAACAGTTTATGAATTCGCTGGCACTGGAATCCGAGCTTTCAAAAGCGCAGCTCAACAATTTAAAAATGCAATTGCGGCCTCATTTTATCTTCAATGCTCTCAATACCATTTCCATGCTTGTAAGGAAGAAAAACAACCAACAGGCAGTGGAAATGATTTCGGGAATGAGTGACCTACTCAGGACTACACTTGGCAGGGAAGACACTCAACTGGTCAAGCTCTCTTATGAACTGGAACTTTTGAAAAAGTACCTGGCCATTGAAGAGTTGAGATTCAAGGAAAGGTTGGAGATTAACTTTGATATTGATCCCGATACTCTTGAGGCATGGGTACCCAATCTCATTCTTCAACCCATTGTTGAGAATGCTTTTAAACATGGTTTTTCCGAAAACTTTGGTGCCTCCTCTATCAGCATTAAATCAAGCATTTTTCAAAATGAATTGCACCTCACCATAATCAACTCCGGTCCGGAATTGGCTCCAGACTGGAACCTTAAAAACTCGCAAGGGATCGGAATCAGAAATACAGTATCCAGAATCGAAAAGCTATATGGCGAACGGGCCAGGTTTTCTATTTCCAACTTTGAACGGGGTGGGGTAATCGCGGAGTTAGTTATCCCTTTGAATTCCAAAACGGAGTGAAAACTATAAGAACCATAGTAATTGATGATGAAAAAGAAGCCAGGGATGGTATAAGTTTACTTCTACAAAAGAGCGAAGGGATTGAATTGCTGGACACCTGTGAAAATGGATTAGAAGCCATACGAGCCATTGAAAACCTAAAGCCAGACTTGATCTTTTTGGATATTCAAATGCCCAAAATAAATGGCTTTGAAGTATTGAATAGTCTGCAACCCGAATCAATTCCAAAGGTTATTTTTGTAACCGCCTATGATCAATATGCACTACGAGCATTCGAGGTACACGCCAGCGACTATTTGCTCAAACCCTTTTCAGACACCAGGTTTTTCGAAGCTTTGGCACATGTCCGTGCCGAATTTGATAATCAAAATAAAAACCAGGAAGGGCTCCAAAAAATAATTACGGATTACCTTCAACAGGCCGATGTTCAAGAGGTAGAGCGCCTAATCACCAACACAACACAACCTTCCCCAAGTCAATTGATCGTAAAAACCAATGGCAAAATAATCTTTATACCCTTAAAAGAGATTACCCATATCGTTGCCCAAAACTATTATGTCAATGTGCATACCATCAAGGAGTCCTACCTTGTTCGTGAATCATTAAAATCTCTGGAAGTTCATTTGAAGGGTACCTCCTTCTTAAGAATACATCGTTCTGTTATGGTGAATTCCGATTTCGTCAAGGAGGTAGAACCCTATTTCAATGGGGAATTAATTGTAAGACTCAAGAATGATGAGAAGCTAAAAGTGAGCAGAAGCTATAAAAAGAATTTACCAAAAATTTTGGGTTGAAAAGCCCTTGAGAACTCCTCAACCCATTTTTATATCTTGTCCCTAGCTATCGGCTGTTTTGGTTTCGCCCTCGATAGAAGGGTCGGCTGGTGTATCAATATTCACGAATTGAATCTCCTGATTGCTGTCAAGCTCAATGCTAACAACAGCGTCCTTCTGAATTTGATCAGCCAAAATCCTCTTTGAAAGTTCATTAAGTACTTTTCTCTGAATAACCCTTTTAAGCGGCCTTGCTCCAAACTGAGGATCAAAACCTAGCTCTCCCAAGTAATCCAATACTGCGGTACTTGCTTCAATCTCAATACCATTTTCCTTGAGCTGCTTTTGAACCAGTCCAAATTGTATCTCAACGATTTGCCTTATGTTTTCCTTATTCAAAGGCATAAACATGATGGTTTCATCAATACGATTTAGAAACTCTGGTCGAACAGATTTCTTCAGCATTTCAAACACCTGAAGTTTTGTTTCATCCATCACATCAAAGACATTGTCTTCATTGATCTTCTCAAAGTTCTCCTGAATCATATGAGAGCCAATATTGGTAGTCATAATGATGATGGTATTCTTGAAATTAGCCACACGACCTTTGTTATCCGTCAATCGACCTTCATCCAGCACTTGTAACAAGACGTTGAAAGCGTCTGGATGCGCCTTTTCAATCTCATCCAGCAAGACAACTGAATATGGCTTTCTCCGAACCGCTTCAGTGAGCTGACCCCCCTCATCATAACCCACGTATCCGGGAGGAGCTCCGATCAAACGACTCACCGCATGGCGCTCCTGATACTCCGACATATCTATGCGAACCATATTGTTTTCATCATTGAAGAGATACTCAGCCAATGCCTTCGCAAGCTCAGTCTTTCCCACTCCGGTTGTTCCAAGGAAAATAAAAGAGCCTATAGGTCTTTTGGGGTCCTGAAGTCCTGCCCTGCTTCTGCGCACAGCATCTGAAAGTGCCGAAATGGCTTCTTTCTGACCAGCCACACGTTTACCTAATTCGTCTTCCAGGTGAAGCAATTTCTCTCTTTCACTCTGAATCATCTTGGAGACCGGAATGCCGGTCCATTTGGCTACTACTTCAGCAATGTCCTCACTGTCGACCTCCTCTTTAAGCAAGGATTTTTCTCCCTGCATCTCTTTCATTTTCTCCTTGAATCCTTCCAACCTCTGTTCACTTTCTGTGATTTTGCCGTAGCGTATTTCAGCAACCCGGCCCAAGTCTCCTTCACGTTCGGCCTTTTCGGCCTCTTGTTTGAAGCGATCAATATTTTCCTTCTCTTGTCGAATTCCTGTAATCACGGACTTCTCATTTTCCCATTGCGCCTTGAGACTATCTCGTGTCTCCGAGAGTTCAGCGATTTCTTTGGAAAGCACAGACTCCTTGTCTTTGTTCTTCTCTCTTCTAATGGCCTCGCGCTCAATTTCGAGCTGCATTATCCTGCGCTGTAATTCATCCAGTTCTTCCGGAAGTGAGTCTATTTCGAGGCGCAATTTAGCGGCTGCCTCATCCATCAAATCAATGGCTTTATCTGGCAGGAATCGGTCCGATATATATCTGGAAGAAAGCTCAACTGCTGAAATTACCGCGTCATCCTTTATTCGTACACCATGATGCACCTCATACTTTTCTTTGATCCCCCGAAGAATGGAGATGGCGTCATCCTGATCGGGCTCATCAACAATCACGGTCTGAAACCTTCGCTCCAGCGCCTTATCCTTTTCAATATGCTTTTGATATTCTTTTAAAGTAGTGGCACCAACAGCATGCAGTTCTCCTCGGGCAAGTGCAGGCTTTAACAGGTTTGCAGCATCCATAGCCCCTTCGCCACCACCTGCTCCAATCAGGGTATGGATTTCATCAATAAAAAGGACAATCTCTCCGGCTGAATCCTGTACTTCTTTTATCACAGCCTTTAATCTTTCTTCGAATTCCCCTTTATACTTTGCACCGGCAACCAGCAGCCCCATATCCAGGGAAATGATGGTTTTTGATTTCAGGTTTTCAGGCACATCGCCATCCACTATTCTTTGTGCAAGACCTTCAACAATAGCCGTTTTACCTACACCCGGTTCCCCAATAAGCATCGGGTTGTTCTTTGTTCTTCGAGATAGAATTTGAAGTACGCGCCTGATCTCTTCATCGCGTCCTATGACCGGATCAATTTTTCCTTCCTTGGCCATGTTGTTCAGGTTTTTGGAATACCGATCAAGCGACTGGTATTTGGCTTCAGCATTGGGGTCAGTAACTGAGTTCCCGCCCCTCAATTCCTTTATGGCCGCAATCAGCTCCTTCTTTCCAAAACCAACCTCCTTTAATAAAGCGGCAATCTTTTCTTTACCCCCTAAGAGGCCAAGCACAATGTGCTCTATGGCCACATACTCATCTTTAAACTCTTTGAGATATTCAGTTGCCTTGGTCAAAGCAGTATGTGCATCGTTAGACAAATAAGGCTGCTGTCCACTAGCCTTTGGATAGCCTTCCAATATTTCGTTCAGCTTCTGTTCCAAAGACACTTTGTTTACACTCAATTTCTTGGTCAGAAAAGAAATTACATTCTCATCAGACAAGAGGATAGCTTTCAGCAGATGTCCCGGCTCAATGGCTTGTTGCTGATTGCCAGCTGCCACCTCGGCCGCCTTCTGGATAGCTTCCTGAGATTTGATTGTATAGTTCTTAAAATCCATTTATCTGTATTTTCTTAATTACCAATTCACCCTGTCGCTCCGGCATCCTCAAAGAGTTGTCCATATCAAAAATTCGGAAATTTTGTCCGATTTCGAACGGATAAAAGCTTCAAATTCAGCCATTATGTCTTAGCTTTGAGGCTTTTAGCAGTATCTATGGCAAGAATCAAAATCGACCTCCCCGAATCTTATGTTTTCGAAACTCAGCTCAAAGTAAGAGTGACCGACTTGAATTATGGTGGGCATTTGGGCAACGATGCTATGGTAAGCCTTATCCACGAGGCCAGGTATCAGTTCTTTCAGTCATTAGGCTACGCAGATGAGATATCCATTGAGGGCATTGGTACCATTCAGGCTGATCTGGCCGTTTCCTACAGGAGCGAAGCTTTTCATGGAGATGAAATTCAAATAAAAATAGCAGTTACGGAAATTTCAAAATACAGCTTCGACCTGTTTTACTCGCTTAGACAATTGGCCTCCGAGAAAGAAATTGCCAGGGGAAAAACGACCATAGTCACCTTTGACTATGAGCAGAAAAAGAAATGTCCTATCCCTGACAGGCTTCTGAAGAAACTGGCAGATCGCACCACTTAGGCTTGAATACACTGCTCACTTTGAGTACTTTATGGGATGTCTAGGAATATAGGCTTTGTCTCGATTCTCTTTTTTCTAGCTGGCCATCTCATAGTTGGGCAGACGTACTCCGTCAAGGGTGTCGTTAGAGAGAGCAAATCCAGAGAAACGATACCAGCCTGCAATGTTTATCTTTCGGGAGGTACCATTGGCACAATGACCGATGAGAACGGTAATTTTACCATTTCAGGTTTAAACCCTGGCGTTTATGACTTGATCGTGTCACATGTCAGCTATAATTTCAAGTCCGTTGCCATTAATATCACTTCTAAAGATATTGATCTTGGCTCGGTGTTTTTGAAGGAAAAACCTATCCAAACCACATTTACAGAAGTACAGGATAAAGTAGACAGGAAGTGGCAGAGGCAGTTCGAGAGATTTAAAAAATACATCCTAGGTGACCACTTTAGGAAAAAAGATATAGAAATCCCCAATGCCTATGAGGCAGAATTCAAGCGAGCGGGAAATGCCCTGGTCAAAAAGGAGACTTTCACACTACAAATCAACAATAACTATACAGGTTATGAAATTTTTTATCCTGTTCAAGATTTTCTTTTGGGTAATGGAATTCAGCAATTTATGGTTGGTTATCCCAGGTTTAAGTCAATGGAGTCAGATGATCCTGATGAGGTACAAAAATGGGAAGCGAACAGGGGGAAATCTTATGAAGGATCACTGAGGCATTTCTTTAAGTCATTACTTTCAGGATCGCTTGAACAAGAATTTTTTGAATCCGAACTAACTGATCAAGACCCTCTCAACCGAAATAACAAACCAAATGCTGCGGTTTCGATTTCAGGAGCAGTTCAAAATGGGGCAACAGGCTCTCTGAAAATCGAGGACACCAGCGATGATAGGATCAAAAAAATAGTATTTAAGGACTTTCTCAAAGTCAGATACTTGAAAGAATCCATGGCAAATGGCCAAGGCCAATTGACCTATTTAAAAGCTAACAAGGGTTTTGTGTTTGTTTACACCAATGGCCTTTTGGTGGATCCAATGTCTATAACCGCCTACGGATATCTCTCCACTGAAGGATTGTATGAAATGCTTCCTTTTGACTTTGAATATGACATTGATCCATCTGGGAACAGTCAAATTAAACAACCAAAAGACCAGATCGGCTTGGATGTATTTCACCCGAGTCTTAGCGCGTATACGGAAGCTCTCCCACAGGAAAAGACCTATATCCATACAGACAGGAAATACTATGCCCCAGGAGAAACCGTGTGGTTCCAGGCCTACCTCTCTGCTGGGAAATTCAACGAGCCCTCCCCTTTGAGCAATAACATCTATGTTGAACTCTATTCTTCTGAAAAACGGCTTATCGACCAAAAACTAGTGCGAGCAGATGGTGGGTTCGGAAACGGAGCCTTTAACTTGTCTGATTCATTGCAATCTGGCAGTTATGTACTGCGTGCCTATACCAATTGGATGAGAAATTTCAATAAGGCCTTTTTCTTTGAAAAGGAACTCATCGTGATTGCCAATGACCCTGCTATAACTCCTGTAAGCACTACTGCAAATGACATTGATCTACAGTTCTTTCCTGAGGGTGGAAATTTGGTTCAAGGAGTTCCTAATCAGGTTGCTTTTAAGGCTATAGATGCCTCTGGGAAGGGAGTTCCTGTCTCTGGAACCGTCTATGATAATGATGGCCTAGAGATTGCCCAATTGGCTGTACAGCACGATGGCATGGGTCTTTTTGAGTTTACTCCTCAAGAGGGAAAGGTTTACTCTACCAGGTTAGGGGGGCAGAATACGACAGTTGAGTTACCGAAGGCTCTTGCCAAGGGTTTTGTGATAACCGTCAACAATAATTTGCCGGATGACATCGTCTTGGTCTTCAGATCGAATGATGCCACACCAAACAAAGGCAACCTTAGTGCGGTGGTACATACCCGAGGAGTTATCTCCCGTGCATTTAAAGTGGATCTTTCTAAAAACGTGACCATTACAAGGATTCCAAAGAAGGACATACCTACCGGTATTTCACACATTACCTTATTCGATAAATCGGGCAATGCAGTGGCTGAAAGATTGGCCTTTATCAACAATCCAGGTTATGGCAACCTGGAATTCAGTATTGACAAGCCTGACTATAAGTCCAGAGAAATGGTTAGTGCCAAAATTAAGGTGACCGATGAGGAGGGTAAACCAGTGGCTGGCGTGTTTTCACTGAGCGCCATAGACCTGGGACAAACCGCGGATCGGCAACCGGCAAACACCATCTATTCAGAACTACTGCTTACCTCTGACCTAAAGGGCTATGTCCATAATCCGATGTACTATTTTGATACAAGCAACCCGGAAGCCAGTAGACACCTGGATCTTTTAATGATGACCCATGGGTGGACAAGGTTTGTATGGGACAATGTGCTCCAACAAAAATATCCTGATACTCAGCACTTTGTGGAACAGAGCATTAGTCTGAGAGGTAAGCTCAGAACACTTTCCGGGAAGAAAAAGGAAACGGGCACCGTCACACTTCTGAACAAGTCTGTGATCCCCCCTACTTTTTTGGAGACGAACACAGCCTCTGACGGTTCTTTCAGATTCGATACGCTAAGCATCTTTGAAGACCAGGAAATTGTGGTTCAGGGAGTCAATAAAAAAGGCAGACCCAATGTGACATTCGAACTGAACACAGCCTTCATTGTAAAGGAACTTTTGAGCGACTTTAAATCCGTGATCCAAAAGACCGGAGCGGGAGACACGAAAATATTTGCCGAGAAAAAAGACTATCGTGACCTTATCGACCAAACTTACAACTTCGATAGCACAGCTATAACGGAGCTTGATGATGTGGTGGTAGAAGGCAGCAAATTCAAAGCCGATGAAGCTGTATTGAAAAGCCCGATTTATGGAAGGGGGGATGGAGTAGTGGATTTTTCGCTCCTAAGTGACGCTGTGAATGCAAGTTCCTCTCCTTTAGAAGCCATCATTGGCAAACTCCCTGGAGTAAGGATTCTTCGAGACCGGGGCCAGATTACCATGGTGAACATTAGAAATAGACGAAGTATTAGAGGTGGCCTGATACCTGCATTACTTCTATTGGATGATATTCCTACTGAAATTGACTTTCTACTATCCATTCCAGCATCACATATTGACCGGATGGTAACGTACAAGGGCATTTCCTCCTCAGCAATGTTCGGGTCAGCAGGAGAAGGTGGTGCATTAGCATTTTATACGAAAACAGATATTGGTCCTGTAGAGATTGAGAGGCCAGGTATCTACATAACTCGCTTAAAAAACAGTTATCACCAGCCCAGGGAATTTTATGCGCCCAAATACAATGTGCAGAAACCCGAACATATCAAACCTGACAGCCGCATTGTGCTACACTGGCAGCCCATGATTATTCTTGACGAAAGCGGGGAGGCGGAAATTAAATTCTGGAATTCTGATGTGGACACAGAAGTTCTTATTGACTTGCAGGGGCTCTCGGCCTATGGAAATCCCTTTTTCGCAACAAAAATCTACGAGATCAAAAAGAATTAATAGCCGTTTCAAAGCCATCATTATAATCGATCTTAAAAATCCCAGTTTAAGAAACGATGGTCAGTGTTAGAGAAAACAGTAGTAGGCATATCCGTTCAACTTGAGGGCAATTATCGAATAAAAATAAGGTCATTGATTGCCTAAATTGTTATTCTTCCAAACCCAACAACATATTAACCCTCTCTTGAAAAAATTTGATATGATACATAGATTGGCCAAAATCCTAATGTTCCTAATTTCGATTTGCTTCTGCCATTCTATCGCACTCGTTCAATCAAACCGATTTTTCGAAAGGCTGGGATCACAATTGGAGGGTTATAGTCCCACCTTCCCTCAGGAAAAGACCTATATCCACACTGATAGGAAATATTACGCCCCAGAGGAAATCATATGGTTTCAGGCCTACCTCTCTACTGGAAGATACAACGAGCCTTCTCCTTTGAGCAACAACATCTATGTAGAGCTCTACTCTTCTGAAAAACTGCTTATAGACCATAAACTGGTGAGGGCAGATGGCGAGTTTGGAAACGGATCTTTTGACTTGCCCGATTCATTGCAATCTGGCAGCTATGTGCTGCGTGCCTATACCAACTGGATGAGGAATTTCGACAAGGCCTTTTTCTTTGAAGGCGGCAATCTGGTCCTGGGAGTGGCCTTGAAAGCCATTGATGCTTCAGGTAAGGGGGTTGATATATCTGGGATAAGATATGACAATGAGGGGATGGCTGTTGGGAAAATTACCAGGTACAGTCTCGAGTTGGTTTATTCACTTCGACAACTAGCCTCTGGAAAAGAAGTTGTAAGGGCAAAGACTACCTTTAGCACTTTCAATTATGAGCAGAAATGTAAACGTTTCAACTCTGTTAGAGTCTGAAAGAAATTGGCAGATTATACAGCATAAACTTGAATAAATGAATCATTTTATTAAGATATCCAGAAACATAGCCCTTACTACAATCCTCCTTTTCCTTGCTGGAAATCTGGCTGCCCAGACCTACTCTGTCAAAGGGATTGTTCTGATGGAGGGGTCCAGAGAAACGATTCCGGCTTGCAATGTCTATCTTTCTGGAAGTACCATTGGAACCATGACTGATGAGAATGGTAATTTTACAATCTCAAATTTAAAACCGGGCATTTATGATTTGATCATATCCCATGTAAGCTATAATTACAAGTCCTTTCGACTAGTCATTGATTCCAAGAACATTGATTTGGGCTCAGTAATTTTGGAGGAAAAACCTCCCCCACCCATATTTGCTCAAGTAGAGGATAAAGAAGACAAAAAATGGCAGAGACAGTTCGAGAGATTTAAAAAGTACATCCTCGGTGACCATTACCGGAAAAAAGACATAGAAATTCCTAATTTCTATCAGGCAGAATTCTTACAAAAAAGAAATACCATTGTTGAAAAGGAGCCATTCACACTACAAATCAACAATAGCTATACAGGTTATGAAATCTTTTATCCGGTGGAAAATTTTCTTTTGGGTAATGGAATTCGGCAATTTATGGTCGGTTATCCAAGGTTTAAACCGATGGAGTCAGATGATCCTGATGAAGGACAAAAATGGATAACTAATAGAAGGAAATCTTATGAAGGATCACTAAGGCATTTCTTTAAGTCTTTGCTATCAGGGTCACTTAAACAAGAGTTATTTGAATCCGAATTGACCCAGCAAGATCCTCTTGAACGAAATGATAGACCCTATGTGGGTTTCTTAAGTTCAGGAGCAATTCAAAAAAAGGCAGTTACTCCGCTGAAAATCGAAGACACTGGTGATGACAGAATCAAAAAAATTATATTTGAGGACTTTCTCAAAGTCCGATACCTGAGAGAATCCATGGCAAATGGTCAAGGCCAGTTGACCTACTTAAAAGCTAATAAAGGTTTTGTACTTGTGTATACCAATGGCCTTTTGGTGGATCCAAGATCCATAACGGCCTATGGGTATCTCTCTACGGAAGGACTATACGAAATGCTTCCGTTTGACTTTGAATACGAGTCTGACGGGCTTCGAGCCAACCAAATTACACCACCAACAGACGGGATCAACTTGGGTTTATTTCAGCCAAGTCTTAATACGTATACAGCCAATTTTCCGCAGGAAAAGACCTATATTCATACTGATAGGAAATATTACGCCCCAGGGGAAACCATATGGTTTCAAGCGTACATCTCAGCAGGCAGGTTCAATGAGCCCTCGCTTTTGAGCAATAATATCTATGTAGAGCTTTTCTCATCTGAAAAATCACTTATAGACAAAAAACTAGTGAGGGTAGATGGCGGGTTCGGAAACGGAGCCTTTACCTTATCTGATTCTTTGCAAGCCGGAAGCTATGTGCTGCGTGCATATACCAACTGGATGAGGAATTTTGACAATGCCTTTTTCTTTGAAAAGGAACTTGTTGTGATTGGTGATGATAATTCCGATGATGACCCGATAAATGTGATCAATCAGGATATTGACCTGCAGTTCTTCCCGGAAGGTGGTAATCTGGTAGTGGGCGTCCCTAGTAAGGTAGCCTTTAAGGCCATTGATACTTCGGGGAGAGGAGTTACTATCACTGGAGCAGTCTATGACAATGAAGGGCTGGAGGTGGCTCAAATGGCGGTGCAACATGAGGGCATGGGCCTTTTTGAGTTCACCCCTCAAGCAGGAAAGACATATACCGCCAGATTGGAGCAACAAGGCTTAAGAATTGAGCTACCAAAAGCTCTTGATCAGGGTTTTGTAATTGGAATCAACAATAATCTTACCGATGACCTCGTGGTGGTCTTCAAATCTAATGAAGCCACCTGGAACAAGGCCAACCTGAGTGCAGTGATACATACCAAGGGGGTCATCTCACGTGCATTTGAAGTAGACCTTTCTAAAAATGTGAACATAACAAGGGTTCCAAAGAAGGACATACCTACAGGTATTTCACACATTACCTTATTCGATAACTGGGGTAACGCTGTGGCTGAAAGGTTAGCCTTTATCAACAACGCGAGTTCTATCAACTTAAAACTCAGTATTGACAAGCCAGTCTATGGTTCCAGAGAAATGGTCAGTGCCAAAATCAAGGTGACCGATGAGGAGGGCAGACCTGTTCCCGGAGTATTTTCCATGAGTGCTATAGATCTGGGCCAGACCATAGATCGGCAACAGGCAAACACCATCTATTCGGAACTACTGCTTGCCTCGGATTTGAAGGGCTATGTTCAAGATCCTATGTATTATTTTGATCCAAACAACCAAATGGCCAATGTGCACTTGGATCTTTTGATGATGACCCATGGTTGGAGTAGGTTTGAATGGAACAACGTGCTCTGGAAAAATTACCCCAATGTTGACCACGTTGTAGAAAAGGGCATTAGCCTGGAAGGAAAGCTCAAAAATCTTTCCGGGAAAAAGGAGGAAATTGGCAAAGTCACGTTCCTGAACAAAAGTTCACAGCCTCCTACTTTTCTTGTGACCGAAACAACCGAGGATGGCTCTTTTAGGTTCGATACATTGAGCATCTATGAAGATCATGAAATTATAATTCAGGGGGTCAATAAAAAAGACAAGCCCCATGTGGTATTCGAACTGGACACAGCCTTCTCATTGAAAGAACCCCCAACCAGCTTTAAATCAGTGCTTCAAAGGACCAGTTTCAGAGATATGGAAGTGTTTGCCCAGAAAAAGGACTACCGTGACCTTATCGACCAAACTTACAACTTCGATAGTACAGCAACTACACAGCTTGATGAGGTAGTGGTCGAAGGCAGCAAATTCAAGGCCGATGAATCTGTATTGAGAAGCCAAGTTTATGGAAGGGGGGATGGAGTAGTAGATTTTTCGAACCTGAATGCCGCTGTCCAGGCAAGTTCCTCTCCTTTGGAAGCCATCATTGGCAAAATTCCTGGAGTAACGGTCGTTCGTGAGCGAGGCCAGATTGTCATGGTAAACATTAGAAATAGACGAAGCATTATGGGTTCGCGCCTAATACCTGCTTTGCTTCTATTGGATGATATTCCTACTGAAATTGACTTTCTACTATCTATTCCAGCATCGCATATTGACCGGATGGTAACATATAAGGGCATTTCCTCCTCGGCAATGTTTGGATCAGCTGGTGAAGGTGGTGCACTGGCATTTTATACAAAAACTGATGTTGATCCTGTAGAGATTGAAAGGCCAGGTATCTACATCACTCGTCTAAAAAACAGTTATTCCCAGCCAAGAGAGTTTTATGCACCCAAATATAATGTGAAGAAACCCGAGCATCTCAAACCTGATAGCCGCATTGTGCTGCACTGGCAGCCCATGATTATTCTTGATGAAAACGGGGAGGCAGAAATTCAATTCTGGAATTCTGATGAGGATACAGAAGTTCTTATTGACTTGCAGGGACTCTCGGCCTATGGAAACCCCTTTTTCGCTACCAGGACATATCAAATCAAAAAAAGTCAATAGATTATTCCAAAACCATTCTTACAACCTGTCGATTCGGTGCCAACGGCCTAATTCCCAAAAATCATCCGAATTACTTTTTCAGAATAAACCATTGCCAAGCAAAAGCATCAAAGCATAAACCAGGTTAAACCGAAATACATAGGTCACACTCGGAAAATATATGATGAGGAATTTCCTTTGTGGAAAAGGAAAATCATTTTTCAGAATTCCGCGTAAGATTATCAAAACTCAATTTGACTTAAAAAAATCCCGGTTTTAGAAATGATGGTCAACGTTAGAAAAAACTGTGGTAGGCATATCCCTCCAACTTGTGTGCAATTGTGGGAAAACAAGGTCATTTATGGCGTGAAAATTGCTTCTCTTTCAAACTCAATAATATATTAACCCTTTCGTGAAACAACTTGATATGATCCATAGATTACCCAAAATCCTTGTCCTTCTTGTTTCGATTTGTTTCTGCCATTCTATAGCCCTGGCTCAGTCAAATCGATTTATCGAAAGGTTGGGGACCCAATTAGTAGAGTTTAGTGCCGCCTTTCCTCAAGAAAAAGCTTATATACATACGGACAGAAAATACTACGCCCCTGGAGAAACAGTATGGTTCCAGGCCTACCTCTCCGCAGGAAGATACAATGAACCCTCTCCATTAAGTAACAACATCTATGTAGAGCTCTACTCTTCTGAAAAACTGCTTATAGACCATAAACTGGTGAGGGCAGATATCGGGTTTGGAAACGGATCCTTTGACTTGCCCGATTCACTACAATCTGGCAGCTATGTGCTACGTGCTTATACCAACTGGATGAGGAATTTTGACAAAGCCTTTTTCTTTGAAAAGGAGCTGGTCGTAATTGGTGATGATCCTGCAAAAGTTCCCGAAAATATCGCTGAGGGCATCGACCTGCAGTTCTTCCCTGAAGGCGGCAATCTTGTGGCGGGAGTGCCCAGCAAAGTAGCTTTTAAGGCCATTGACACTTCAGGGAGGGGAATTGATGTCTCTGGTGGCATCTATGACAACGAGGGGACTGAGGTTTCCCGGTTGCTGGTACAGCATGATGGTATGGGACTGTTTAAGTTTACTCCACAAAGGGGGAAGGTGTACTCGGCCAGGTTGGAAGGGCATAGTGAAACTGTTGAACTACCCAAAGCACTTGATAGGGGTTTTGTGATCTCGGCCACCAACAATCTGCCAGACAACATAGTGTTGGTCTTCAGGTCTAATGAAGCCACCCCAAATAAGAATAGCCTCAGCGCAGTGGTGCATACCCGGGGGGCCATTTCTCATGCATTTGAAGTGGACCTTTCCGAAAAAGCGGTGGTTGCCAGAATTCCAAAAGTGGACATGCCAGCCGGTATTACACACATTACCTTATTCGATAAATCGGGTAATCCAGTGGCCGAACGGTTAGTATTTGTCAACAACCAGAGTTACAGCAAACTACAGTTCAGTATTGACAAGCCTGACTATAAACCCAGAGAAATGGTTAGTGCCAAAATCAAGGTGGTCGATGAGGAGGGCAAACCAGTGGCCGGGGTGTTTTCACTGAGTGCTATAGACCTGGGGCAGACTGTGGATAGGCAACCAGCAAACACCATACATTCAGAGCTACTCCTTGCCTCTGACCTCAAAGGCTATATCCATAACCCTATGTATTATTTTGACTCAAACAACTCCATGGCCGGTGGACATCTGGACCTATTGATGATGACCCATGGCTGGACCAGATTTGTTTGGGACAACGTCCTTCAGAAAAAAAAACCCGAAGTTGAGCATTTTGTTGAACAGGGTATTAGTGTGGAAGGTAAGCTTAAATCGTATTCGGGAAGGAAAAAGGAAACAGGTAAGGTAACGCTCATGAGCAAGAGTGTTTTCCCCCCCATCTTTCTGGAGACCAAAACAGGCTCGGACGGCTCTTTTAGATTCGATACACTGAGCATCTTTGAAGATCAGGAAATTGTGATCCAGGGAGTAAATAAAAAAGACAAACCCTTCGTGGAATTCGAACTGGATACCCTTCCAGCATTAAAAGAACTCCTCACCAGCTTTAAATCTGTCCTTCAAAAGACCAATTCCGGAGACATAGAAGTGTTTGCCCAGAAAAGGGATAAACGAGGCCTTATTGACCGAACCTACAATTTTGATACTACAAAAGTAACAAGGCTTGAAGATGTTGTGGTTGAGGGAAGCAGGAAAAACGAAAGGGAGGAAAAATTGAAGGGTGCCTATGGCAAAGGAGATGGTGTTGTTGACTTCTCCTCAGATGATGTAAGAAATGCGGGATGGAAAAATCCCTTTGAAGCTATCAGAGGACAAATACCAGGGCTTATTATTGAACAACAAAATTTTGAATATACCGCTTATCTAAGGGGTCGTACTATATCAGGAAGAATTCCCGCATTAATATTACTGGACGATGTAGCGGTTAGTAGCCAGTTTATATCCAGCTACCCGGCAAATCTCATTGATAGAGCGGTGACATACAAAAGCCTGGCAAAAACCGCTGTTTTTGGCTCGGATGGTGCAGGAGGTGTACTGGCATTTTATACAAAAACGGATATTGACCCCAAGAGTATTGAGACACCCGGCATCTTGACCACCAGGTTAAAAAATAGCTATCACCAGCCCAAGGAATTTTATGCTCCGAAATATGATGTGCAAATACCCGAACATGTTAAACCTGATAGTCGCATTGTCCTGCACTGGGAGCCGATGATTATTCTTGATGAAAACGGGGAGGCAGAAATTCAATTCTGGAATTCTGATGAGGGCACAGAGATTCTTATTGACTTACAGGGACTGTCTGCCTATGGAAATCCATTTTCCACAACAAAAATCTACGAGATCAAAAAAAATTAATAAGCCATTTCAAAACCATCATTCTACTCGGTCTTAAAAAATCCCGGTTTAAGAAATGATGGTCAGTGTTAGAGAAAACAGTAGTAAGCATATCCGTTCAACTTGAGGACAACTATCGAATAAAAATAAGGTCATTGATAGCCTAGATTGTTATTCTTCCGAGCCCAACAACATATTAGCCCTCTCTTGAAACAATTTGATATGATACATAGAGTGCCCAAAATCCTAATGTTACTAATTTCGATTTGCTTCTGCCATTCTATCGCGATCGCTCAATCAAACCGATTTTTCGAAAGGCTGGGATCACAATTGGAAGATTATAGCGCCACCTTCCCTCAGGAAAAGACCTATATCCATACTGATAGGAAATACTATGCTCCGGGGGAAACTATATGGTTCCAGGCCTACCTCTCCGCAGGAAGATACAACGAGCCTTCTCCTTTGAGCAACAACATCTATGTAGAACTCTATTCTTCTGAAAAACTGCTTATAGATCATAAACTGGTAAGGGTAGATGGCGGGTTTGGAAACGGATCTTTTGACTTGCCCGATTCATTGCAATCTGGCAGCTATGTGCTGCGTGCCTATACCAACTGGATGAGGAATTTCGACAAGGCCTTTTTCTTTGAAAAGGAACTGGTCGTAGTTGGCGGTGATCCTGCAGTAGTCTCCGAAAATACCGCTGAGAGCATCGACCTGCAGTTCTTTCCCGAAGGTGGCAACCTGGTGGTGGACGTCCCTAGCAAAGTAGCTTTTAAGGCCATTGACACTTCAGGCAGGGGAATTGATGTCTCCGGTGCCATCTATGACAATGAGGGGCTCCAAGTGGCCCGGTTGGTTGTACAGCATGATGGCATGGGGCTGTTTAAGTTTACTCCCCAAAGTGGAAAGGTGTACTCGGTCAGGTTGGAAGGGCATAGCCAAACTGCTGAACTACCCAAAGCCCTCGAAAGGGGTTTTGTGATTGCGGCCAGCAACAACCTTCCGGACAACATTGCATTGGTCTTCAGGTCTAATGAAGCCACGCCAAACAAAAGTGACCTTAGTGCAGTGGTCCATACCCGAGGGGCCATTTCTCATGCATTTAATGTAGACCTTTCCGAAAACGCGGTGGTTGCCAGAATTCCGAAAGCGGATATGCCTGCCGGTATTGCGCACATTACCTTATTCGATAAATCGGGCAATCCGGTGGCCGAACGGTTGGTATTTGTCAACACCCCTAATTACAGCAACCTCCAATTCAGTATTGACAAGCCGGTCTATAGGCCCAGAGAAATGGTCAGTGCCAAAATCAAGGTCCTCGATGAGGAGGGCAAACCGGTGGCCGGGGTATTTTCACTGAGTGCCATAGACATTGGGCAGACCGTGGATAGGCAACCAACAAATACCATACATTCAGAGCTGCTCCTTGCCTCTGACCTCAAGGGCTATATCCATAACCCTATGTATTATTTTGACTCAAACAACTCCTTGGCCAGTGGACATTTGGACCTATTAATGATGACTCATGGCTGGACCAGATTTGTTTGGGACAACGTTCTTCAGAAAAAATATCCTGAGGCTGAACATTTTGTCGAACAGGGTATTAGTGTGGAAGGTAGGCTCAAAACATTTTCGGGAAGGAAAAACCAAACGGGTAAAGTAAAGTTCTTGAACAAAAGTGCTCTTCCCCCCACCTTTCTGGAGACCAAAACAGCCTCGGACGGTTCTTTTAGATTTGATACACTGAGCATCTTTGAAGACCATGAAATTGTTATCCAGGGTGTAAATAAAAAAGACAAACCCTATGTGGAATTCGAACTGGACACGCTCCTGGAATTAAAAGAAATCCCTACCAGCTTTAAATCCGTGCTTCAAAAGACCAGCTCAGTAGATATGGAAATGTTTACCCAGAAAAGAGATAGACGTGACCTTATCAACAGGACTTACAATTTTGATACTACAGATGTAACAAGGCTTGAAGATGTTGTGGTTGAAGGAAGCAAGAAGGACTCAAGGGAAGAGAAATTGAAGGGTCTCTATGGCAGAGGAGATAATCTTGTTGACTTCTCAGATGATATAAGATATGCGGGATGGAAAAACCCTTTACAAGCCATCATTGGACAAATACCAGGGCTTATTGTTGAAAACCTAAATTTTGAATATACCCCTTATTTGAGAGCTCGTAACTTCACTAGAAGACTTCCCGCATTGGTATTACTGGACGATGTAGCGGTTAGTTTCGCTTTTATATCCAGCTACCCGGCAAATCTCATTGATAGAGTAGTGGCATACAAAAGCCTTGCAAGCACCGCTGTTTTTGGCTCAGATGGTGCAGGTGGTGTACTGGCATTTTATACAAAAACGGATATTGACCCCACGGTGATTGAAACACCAGGTATCTTAACCACCAGGTTAAAAAATAGCTACCACCAGCCAAGGGAATTTTATGCTCCAAAATACGATGTGCAAATACCCGAACATGTCAAGCCTGATAGTCGAATTGTCCTGCACTGGCAGCCGATGATTATTCTTGATGAAAACGGGGAGGCAGAGATTCAATTCTGGAATTCTGATGAGGACACAGAGATTCTTATTGACTTACAGGGACTGTCTGCTTATGGAAATCCATTTTCTGTGACTAAGACTTATCAAATCAAAAAAAGTCAGTAAGCCAAAGGACGAAGTAGCATTCTCCAACCCAGCGAAATCCCTGACTAAATTCAATAAAGATTTTATACCCTATTCCACTACCTTTGCCCTATGGTGGAAACCAAAAAGGACGTTCGGCAACTTTCTTTGGAGGAAATTCAAGAGTTTTTTGTGAGCATTGGCGAAAAACCATTTCGCGGCAAACAGCTTTATGAATGGCTTTGGAAAAAATCGGCCAAGGATTTTGATCAAATGACCAATATCTCTCTGAAAGTGAGGGATAAGCTAAAAGAGCATTTTACCATTAACTATATCCAGGTTGATGAGATGCAACGCAGTACTGATGGCACCATTAAAAATGCGGTCAAGTTGCATGATGGATTGATTGTTGAATCCGTTTTGATTCCAACCAGTAAACGAATCACGGCCTGCATCTCCTCGCAGGTGGGGTGTAGTCTCGATTGTAATTTCTGCGCAACTGCCCGACTCAAAAGAATGCGCAATTTAAACCCTGATGAAATATATGATCAGGTGGTTGCCATTAAGGAAGAGGGAGAACTATACTTTGACAGGCCGCTCACAAACATTGTGTATATGGGCATGGGTGAACCTCTGCTTAACTACCAAAACGTTATAGACTCTATCGAAAAAATCACCTCTCCAACGGGTTTAGGAATGTCGCCAAAACGGATCACCTTGTCCACCGTGGGCATTCCAAAAATGATCAAGAGAATGGCGGATGAGGAGGTGAAATTTAATCTGGCGGTTTCGTTGCACTCAGCCATTGATGAAACGCGTTCCAGGATGATGCCCATCAATGAGAAGAGCAACTTGAGTGAGTTATTAGAATCACTTCAACATTGGTATAATAAGACGGGCAGGACAGTCACGTTCGAATACGTGGTTTGGAAGGGCATCAATGATGATGAGGAACATGCGCGAGCACTTGCAAAATATTGTGGAAAAGTAGCTTCAAAGGTGAATTTAATCGAATACAACCCCATTGATGATGGTGAATTTCAACAAGCTGCTCCCGAAAAGATTGAGATGTACGAGCAAATTTTGGAGTCCAAGAGGGTTGTGGTAAATGTCAGGCGAAGCAGAGGCAAAGACATAGATGCTGCCTGTGGGCAACTGGCCAATAAAAGCTAATGAACTTTATGCTACCTTCTAACCAGAAGTATCAAGCAAATAGGATTAGTCCTTGCTCGCATTAAACAACTTCTGTTTCTCTTCCTTGCTTAAGGCATCATAACCCTTTTCAGAGATTTTGTCCAGGATGGCATCTATCTCGGCTTGTGGAGTTGCTGTCTTCTTTTTGGTAGAACCAGTACTTGACGGTGCTTTTTTCCGCCATGTTTTTTTCGACTCTTCTTTGTTTTTATAGCTCACATAGATCTTTGGCTGGCGAACGAAAAAACTCTTTACCCAAGCGATAAATTGTACAACTGGTTTGCTCCAATCATTTCCTTTTTGGAGTTGAGATATTATCACATAGCCCATCAGGGCTCCACCCAAGTGAGCAATCTCACCACCCGCATTTGATCCTGTAATTCTAAAAAACGAGCTTAAAACAACGAAAGCCGCAATATATTTAATCTTGATTGGTCCAAATAGGAAAAGATGTACCGTAAAATTTGGCTGAAAAGTAGCTGCACCTACCACCACTGCCAGAACGGCCCCTGAGGCACCTACCAAAGTGGAATTAGCTGCCACCGGAGCATAAAAGGGTAAAATATTATAGGCCAGAACGTACAGTAATCCACCCATAAGACCTCCGAATACGTAGAGCCCCAATACCTTGTTTTGCCCTAGATAACCTGTAACCAGCTTACCAAACCAGTACAGAAAGAGCATATTCCAAAGAATGTGGAAAATACCCTGATGCATAAACATATAGGTTACAAAGGACAGTGGCTGATAGAGAATTTGGTCTGGACTGGAAGGCAGAGACAAATAATAGTAAATGCGTTGATACAACGCATCGGCACCAGACAGCTGCATGAAGACACCGACTACACCGAAAAGAACAAACACCACCACATTGATTACAATAAGCTGGTTCAGGATATTTCCTGTCTTAAAAGCCTGCTTAAAATCTTCGAGGATACTGTTCATTTCAAAACTTAGTAAAAAGAAGCACGATCCTTTTTCCAGATGGTCACCAGCACCCAGGCAATAATGGCTCCACCTATATGGGCAAGGTGGGCAACGTTGTCGCCTTGCGAACGCTGCAATTCTGCATATAACTCGAAAAGTATATAGGCCCCGACCAGGTATTTTGCCTTAATAGGAAAGGGCATAAAGAGTAAAAAGAGCTCTGTGTTCGGAAAGAATAGTGCGAAGGCTGCCAAAATCCCAAAGACAGCACCAGACGCCCCTACCATATTGTAGTTGCCTTGTATTGCATACAATTGTCGTGCGTAGCTTACCGATTGACTTTCAAGCTGAAAGTCATTTTTGTTTTCTGCGTATTCACCGACAAAATCATAAATCCTTGGATTCAAACTACCACCATGGTCAATGAGAAGTTGACTAAAAGCATCAGGGTTGGGGTTGTTGATATAAGCTTCGACATCCACCTTGACCGCATTCACTTCAATGTAATTCACTGCCGTATAAAAAAGTCCTGCACCCACTCCCGTGACCATATACAGAATTAGGAATTTCTTTTGACCTAAGAAATTCTCCAGCATCGGCCCGAAAATGAACAGGGCGAACATGTTGCCCAAGAGGTGCATTATACTTCCGGTGCTATGCAAAAACATGTACGTAACAAATTGGTAGGGCATGAACTCATCTGCAAGTACAAAATAGAGTCCAAAGGGTGTCCCCAAATCTAAGCCCATCACACCCTGTATTGCGGCTATAGCAATATTGATGATTAACAGATTTTTGACAAGGGGGGTAAGTCTTCCAAACATATGTGCTAGTTAAAAAACTGGTCTATCTTTTCCAATTCAAGAATAAAGCTCGTGCGCCTGCCATTTGGAGCATAATTAGGGTTTTTACAGGCAAACAACTGATCAATCAAAGAGGCCATTTCCTCTGTTTCCAGAGAGATACCTTCTTTTAGTGATGAGCGCATGGCAATGGCCCTGGCTACATTCTCATCTGTTGAAATCGATAACTCTGATTGATTCTGTTTGAATTGCTCTATAAACCCTTCAAAAAGCTCCTTCTCATTGACCGCCCTTAAATCTGCCGGTACTCCGTTGATAATGATGGCATTTTTTCCAAAAACTGAAAATTCAAAACCAATAGCATTGATTTCTTCTTTCACTCCCATTACGAGTGAAAAGTCAGAAGGGTTGAGTTCGAGGGTCTGCGGAAAAAGGGACTGCTGAGCGGCTCCTGAACGCTTCTCAACCATTGCCAGGAATTTCTCATACAAAATCCGCTCATGGGCTTCTTGTTGTGCGATTAGCATCAAGCCCGATTTCACATGAGTAGCAATAAATTTTCTGTGAATCTGAAAATATTGTTTCTCTCTGGTAAGTTCAGTAAGGTTAGCACTTGCCGATTCATTTATAGAGCTCCCATATGTTATTGTATTCTCTGCCTCTGGATGGATATCCATTTGAGCATTGGTTTCCTCTTCTTTTTGAATGTCTTGCTGAAGGCCTTCGTAAAGTTTTTCCCAATGGGAAGTGTCCTGTTTCTCAAAACTCCGAAACTGACCATATTCCCTGTCAGCTTTAGATGCGGAAGAAGTGTCCTTACCCTGGGGTGTAAAAGACGCAAAATTCACATCCTGCCTAAAATCCAACGATGGAGTAATGTTATGCTTACCTAGTGCTTGGCGCACTGCCGCCTTAACCACCGCGTAGACCGTACGCTCATCGTCAAACTTAATTTCAGTCTTTGTAGGGTGCACATTGATATCAATATGCTTTGGGTCAAGCTCTAGAAAAAGCGCATAAAAAGGGTAGGTCCTTTCTTGAAGAAGATCTTCAAAGGCATTCATCACCGCATGATGCAGGTAATTACTTTTGATGAATCTATTATTGACAAAGAAAAACTGTTCTCCCCTGGTTTTCTTGGCAAATTCAGGTTTCCCTGCATAACCAAAAACCTTGACCAATTCTGTTTCTTCCTGGCAGGCCGCCATTTGATTTTGGTAGTTCTTACCAAACAACTCAACAATACGCTTGCTCAACTTGCCCGGGGTAAGTCTGTACATCTCCAGGTCGTTCTGATATAGAGAAAGAGAAACTTCCGGATTAGCCAGAGCCACACGTTGGAATTCGTCAACAATATGACGCATCTCCACCGAGTTCGACTTTAGGAAATTCCTTCTGGCAGGAACATTGAAGAAGAGGTTCTTTACACAAATCGATGTTCCTTTCGAAGTAGAGGTGAGTTCAGATTTTTTTACTTCAGAACCTTCAACCTGCAACAGACTCCCTAATTCCTCTTCGCCCTTTTTCGATTTTAATTCGACCTGAGCCACAGCCGCAATAGAAGCCATGGCCTCTCCTCTGAATCCCATTGTTTTAATGGAAAATAAGTCTTCTGTAGTTTTGATTTTTGAAGTGGCATGCCGCTCAAAGCACATTCGTGCGTCAGTTTCAGACATACCAATGCCATCATCAATCACCTGGATCATGGCTTTTCCCGATTCTTTGACGATTAGTTTAATTTGACTTGCTCCTGCATCGATGGCATTTTCAAGCAGTTCTTTGACTACTGAAGCAGGTCGTTGAACCACCTCACCTGCCGCAATTTGATTGGCAATTTTGTCCGGAAGTAGGCGGATGACATCTGGCATTAAGAAGGGAGCCCTAAATTATTTGCGAATTTTTTTCCAAAGATAGAAAGGAACATAGAGCAGAGTCAGATAAAAAATCTCCGTGCCAATGTAGACGAACCCTCCTGCAAAGAGCACCAAGACAACAAAAATAATCAACCTCATCATGGCTGTTTTGTCTACTTGCCCCTTGGCATGCTTCATATTCTTTCGGAATGAGCCGGAAATTTGAGAGCTATAACCTACGTCAATATCAGCATCTGACATTCCCATTTCAGCTTTGATTCTGGAAGTACGGTTGGCAATGTCTTCTTTAATAGGGTCATAGTACCTGGGTACTACCTGAAAACGCTGATATTTCGCTTGTTTTGTTAAACTGGGTAACTTCATAATAATCGCCTCCCTTTCTTGTCGTTGATAGAAGTGAATCTAATCAAATTTTGACGATTTCACTTCAGAAAAACACGCTTGTTATTCTGAAAAGAAGCGCGTTGAAACAAATTTATGTTTTATTTGTTGGTATAAAAAGTTAACGCCCCCATGTTAAAAAAAGTTACCCCCGGCATATTGATGCTGCTTTTGTTGACATCAACGGCCATTGGACAAAAAATCTATCACCGTATAGATACCGTGGCTCAGGAATCATGGGTGGATAGCGTCTTTCAGGCCATGACTCCGGACGAACGACTCGGACAGCTTTTTATGGTTGCCGCCTACTCCAATCGGAACGAAACTCACTACAAGGAAATCGATGAGTTGATCACCAAACATCATGTGGGTGGCCTGATCTTTTTTCAAGGCGGACCTGCTCGTCAGGCTAATCTCACCAACCGTTACCAGAAGTTGGCGAAAGTACCCCTTTGGCTGGCCATGGATGCCGAATGGGGTCTGGGAATGCGTCTTGACAGCACCATTAGTTTCCCCAAACAAATGACCTTGGGAGCCATTCAGGATAACAAATGGATCTATGAAATGGGTAAGCAGGTGGCCAATCAATTCCACACTATGGATATGCATATGAATTTTGCTCCGGTGGTTGATGTGAACGTCAACCCGCAAAATCCTGTAATTGGATATCGCTCATTTGGAGAAGACAAGCACAATGTGGCGAAAAAGGGCATAGCCTATATGAGGGGCATGCAGGACAACCAGATTATTGCCAATGCCAAGCATTTTCCCGGCCATGGAGATACTGATGCAGATTCACATCTTGAGCTACCAGTAATTCTCCACAGCCGTGCGCGTATGGATAGTATTGAGCTCTACCCTTTCAAGGCTCTGATGCATGACAGTTTAATGAGTGTGATGGTTGCCCATTTACAAATCCCGGCTTATGATAATCGGCCAAGAACTCCCACAACGCTTTCGTCCAAAGTTACAACTGATCTGCTCAGAAATGACTTGAAATTCGATGGTCTGACCCTTACAGATGCCATGAACATGCAGGGCGTGGCCAAATATTATGAACCTGGAGAGGCTGATGTCAAGGCGCTTATGGCTGGCAATGATGTTATTCTTTTTCCATTAGATGTGCCAAAAGCAATCGTTCAAATTCAAAAGGCGTTGAAGAAAAATGACCTAAGCCTGGAGTCTCTAAATGAAAGGGTCAAAAAAGTGCTTCGTGCCAAATACTGGGCCGGACTAAACCAATACGAACCAATTTCTACAGACAATTTATCAGCAAGACTAAATAATAGCCAGGCCAATATGCTCAACCGGCTCCTCTTCCAAAAAGCCATCACGGTGGTTGACAATACTGACAACTTAATGCCCACAATCCGATTGGACAGCACCCGTTTTGCCTCCGTTACTTTCGGTAAAAAAGACGCCTACATTTTCAACAAGACTTTGGATCGCTATTCCAAGTTTGAGCATCTCAAAGCCGATAGTATTGGAGATAGTCTAATGGATCAATTGTCTGCTTATGATGTGGTGGTGGTAGGCTATCAGGGCATTACCAATTCTCCTAGAGATCAACATAAGGTGAAGGACGATGAGATTGCATTTATCAAGCAGCTTCAGCAAAAGACCAAAGTGATTGTTGTGGTTTTTGGCAATGCCTACAGCCTGCAATATTTCGAAGGCGTGAAGAACATTATCTGCACCTACGAAGACAATTCAATCACCCAGGAAATTGTTCCTCAGATTATCTTCGGTGCCATAAGCGCAGAGGGAAAGCTGCCTATATCAGCCGGAAACAGCTTTAAGGCTGGCACAGGTATACAAACGCTCAGTGCTTCCAGATTTGGCTATGGAAGTCCGGAGGAAGCGGGTATGGATGGCAAAATACTTGCTGGAATTGACCAAATCATGGCCAGGGCCATCCAACGCAAAGCCACCCCCGGAGGCCAGGTGCTGGTTGCCCGAAAGGGGAAAATCGTTTTTAATAAAAACTATGGTTATCAAACCTATGCGCAGCAAAAGAAGGTGACCAACCAAACCATGTATGATATCGCTTCCATTACCAAAGTAGCGGCAACCACGCAAACACTGATGCACCTTTGGGAAAGGCAACTGATAGACATGAATGAGGCCATTGGCACCTACTTGCCAGAGCTTAAAGGAACAGATAAGGAGCACCTAAAATTGAGGGATATACTCACCCATCAGGCAGGACTACAACCCTTTATCCCTTTTTGGAAGCGAACCCTCACAAAGGGTGAATTAAACGAAGACCTCTATCAAAATTCCCCCGGTGATGGCTTTGATTACCAACTGGCCGATGACCTCTATGGAAACCCGGCCCTAGCGGATTCAATGTGGAACTGGATAGTGAAGGCACCATTAAGAAGGCTGCCTCGGGGAGAAAAAAAATACGATTACCTGTATTCTGACATGGGCTATTATCTGTTCTTCAGATTGGCAGAACGACTCCTTGACCAACCGATCAATGAGTTTTTGGAAAATCAGATTTATGCACCCCTTGGGTTGCAAACCCTCACCTACCTGCCCAGAGAAAAGGAATTCTATGATCAAATTGCACCAACAGAAGATGACGAGGCTTTTCGGGATGCGCTGGTCTGTGGTTTGGTACATGATCAGGGAGCCGCCATGGTAGGCGGCATAGCGGGCCATGCCGGTTTGTTTAGCAATGCACATGATCTGGCGATTCTAATGCAGATGAACCTGCAACTGGGCAATTATGGTGGTAAGGCCTTTTTCCAAAAAGAGACCATACCGCAATTCACAGCTCAGCAATATCAAGGCAATCGTAGGGGCATGGGTTGGGACAAACCTGACATCACATTGAATGGGGGGCCTACATCCAAATATGCTTCAAACTCGACCTTTGGTCATACCGGCTTTACCGGCACAGCCGTTTGGGCCGACCCTGAAAATGAACTGGTATACATTTTTCTTTCCAACAGAATTTATCCGGACGCATCAAATACAAAACTGCTCTCCTCAAATGTTCGTACCAGAATTCAGGACCTTATCTATGAATCCATCTGGAACTTTAAGGGACATTAGTGAGTTAACAATTAGCTCAGCGTTGAAAGGTCAAATTTATGAATATAGGCATCGTCTGTTACCCTACCTATGGAGGTAGTGGTGTTGTAGCAACCGAATTGGGAATTGGCTTAGCCAAACAAGGTCATAAAGTTCACTTTATCACCTATTCACAACCCACCAGGTTAGATTTCTTCAATGAAAACCTGTTCTACCATGAAGTAGATATTCGGTCTTACCCCCTATTCAAATATCCCCCTTATGAATTGGCACTAGCCAGTAAAATGGTGGATGTAGCGAAGTACGAGCAGTTGGATTTGCTCCATGTGCACTATGCCATTCCTCATGCCTCAGCCGCTGTAATGGCCAAGCAAATCCTTAAGGGAGAAGGTATTGAGATGCCGGTGATCACAACCTTGCACGGAACCGACATCACTCTGGTGGGGAAAGATCCCTCCTATGAGCCAGTGGTTACTTTTAGCATTAATCAATCGGATGGGGTGACTTCCGTATCCGAAGATCTTAAAAAAGACACTTATAAGCACTTTAATATCACGCGTGATATTAAAGTCATACCCAATTTTATTGATCTGGAAAAGTTTAAAAAAGAACACAAAGATCATTTCAAAACTGCCATTTGTCCTAATGGTGAAAAATTAATCGTGCACACTTCCAATTTTAGAAAAGTGAAGCGTGTAGATGATGTGGTGCGCGTTTTCCATCAAATTCAGGATACTGTGCCGGCTAGGTTGCTACTCGTAGGTGACGGACCTGAACGTGGTCATATTGAGAATGTATGCCGAGAGTTGGGCATTATAGAAGATGTGCGATTCTTAGGAAAACTGGAGGCGGTGCAGGAAGTTCTATCGGTGGCTGACTTGTTCATTATGCCTTCAGAAAAAGAGAGTTTTGGATTGGCCGCCCTTGAAGCCATGGCATGCGAGGTTCCTTTGATCAGTAGTAATGCGGGAGGTATTCCTGAACTGAATATCAATGGTGTCACAGGTTTTAATTCAAAAATTGGTGATATAGCTGATATGACGAAAAATGCCCTGCATATACTCAGTGATGATAACCTAGCCACGTTTAAGGCCAATGCACTCAAGCAAGCCAAAGAGTTTGACATTGTTAAAATACTGCCGATTTACGAGCAATTTTATGAGGAAGTTGCTCAAGAAGTATTGACTGCAGCGCAATAAACAGCATTCCTAAAACCATGATAGAACGTTATTCCGGAAAATACTTTTTCAATTTTTACATGGAAAAAGATTTATCAGGAATCTCTAGAAACTGGCTTTCTAATGACTATTAGATACCTGCCTATATAGTTCTTTAGGTTTAATATGGTTTTTCAAAATTGGATAATTCCGTTTTCCAATTAACTCTTTCTTGTTTATATTTAAGTCTAATTCAGGAAGTAAAGCCTTTAGAAAGGCCGCAATCAAGTTGTTTAAAAAAGTTGGAATAAGGGTTGCTTCAGAATTTGGTCTTCTTAGTAATGGCTGCTCAGTTTGCCCGGTGTATGACGCGCGCTGATAAGAAATAAATCTTATGATTAAGATTAAAGAAAAATATATTTTCAACCCTTTTATTTTAGCCTGGGCTGTTTTCGGTTTCGTTATCTTTAGCTACATGTGGATTGAGAAGATTCGCTTCCCTGATAACTTCGATAATTGGACCATAATCGAATGGTACAAGCACATTGTAATCTATCTCATCCTCACCCTATATGTTATACTCTACTTTAAACGAAAGAAAGAGAGGCGGCCGAAATAAGATATCTCATTAAAAAAGTCTAACTAGCCAATTCCATGCAAATTTCAATTATCGGTTGTGGCTGGTTAGGCCTACCTCTTGGAAAGAGGTTGGTTGAAGAAGGTCATCAAGTCCTCGGTAGTACAACCAGCCCGGAGAAATTCAAGGAGATCGAAAATGCCGGCATTGCACCGACCCTGTTCAAGCTGGAACCCATGCCATCTGGCAAAGGCTTTAATCAGCTGTTCGAAACAGATATACTCATTGTCAATATACCACCGAGCAGAAAAAAGAATCCTCCTTCTTTTTATGAAGAGCAAATCAAGTATTTGAAGTACCTGATTGAAGAACATAAAGTCCCTAAGGTGGTATTTGTTAGTTCAACCGCCTATTACCCTAACACTGGGGGTGAAGTGAATGAAAATACTGAAGCCGACCTTCAAAATGGTTCGAAAGAAGCCGTTGTACAGGCCGAAAAACAAATCAGACAGATTAACTCTGAATTAATTGTTTTACGCTGCGGTGGATTGATGGGTGGAAGTCGAATTCCGGGAAAATGGTTTTCCAGCAAGGAAACTCCCGGAGCCAATACGCCCGTCAATTACATCCATCGGGAAGATGTAATTGGCATTATTCACAAACTGATCCAAACCCAAAACTCGAAACTTGGAACTTTGAACTTAGTTGCCCCCTCGCATCCTACCCGAAAACAAGTTCATGAAGCCATGGCTCAAAAACACGGTTTTGAAAAGCCGGTTTGGGTTGAGCCGGAAGTGATTCCTCATAAGGTGGTGAATTCAAATATTCAGGAAGCATTGGATTACCAGTTCAGATTTGCCGATCCAATAAGCTTCTAATAACCAAAAGTGTGTGACCAGGTTTGTCACTTTCAAAATTTGACAAACCTGGCCACAAAAAAACCCTGACAATGTCGTCAGGGCCTTGATATTTCTTGTTCAACTCTCTTCTACTGCCAGACGCCAAGGATTATTCCCACAATCACAAAGCCAACGATATGATAAAAGGATTCTATAAAAACGAGTCCCCAGGATTTCCTGGCCATCACATAGTCCATTGCCTTGGTGGGCAGAACAAAGAATACACCGGACATTGCTCCGTACATTGCTCCCATCGTTAAGGTCATTGGGTTTTCAGGATCGGTACCGAAGCCGAAAAAGAACATGGCCATTCCAAAAGAGACAATTAGGGCCATTACGAAGACAGTGCCCAACATCTTGCCCATACTCCCACTTTTCACTTCTTCATCTGACAGGCCCACTCCTCTTTGCCAGGCCTTTCCGAAAATTGGTCCGAACCAAATGGCCCCCAAAATAAAATAGGCTACAGCTGCCGCTATAACAGCTAGCCAGTTAATAGTTGATAAATCCATAGTATATAGTTTTGGTTAAAAAAGTCACTTCTTGATTTGGACACCTCTATATAGATCGTCCTCATCTCCGTCACTATCCCAATCCAGGTATCCGGAAAACGCTGCCTTGCCCTCCATCCATTCTACATGATACCCCGTTCGCACTCCGCTATCTGTTAAGAATAAAGTGTCGCCAACCATTTCCCATTCACCCCCGGTTTCACGCATCACGGTGCCATCCAAATCCCAGTAAGTGGAATTGTAAGTGCCATCATCTTTATAGATTGTTTGGATGGGTTTGATTTTCAGCACCTCTTCCCATTTTCCTTTCGGAACCTCATACATTGTAGTTCCTCCATGACTGGCATCTATACGCACCCCCAAAGATTCATTGTACCATTCCCCCAACATCTTTTCAGATTGATCTTCAGGGCTTGTACAGGACCATACGATTAGTGAAAATAGCACACAGGTTAGCGTGCTTTTTAGAAAGAAAATCGACTTCATTCGGTTAAACAGTTATGGAGAAATATAAAAAATTAATAGCAAATGGGTCGAAACCAGCTCATATATCCAATGAACGGTATCTGATTTAGCGATAAATGATCATTTCGACTCTACGATTGAGTGCTCTTCCTTTGGCGGTACTATTCGAACTTATCGGCTCTAGCTCACCCTTGCCTGAAGCTTTCAGTTGAGCTGCCGAAATCCCTTTACTAATGAGATAACCTCTAACCGCATTTGCCCGTGCAGTTGACAACCTTTTGTTTACCTCAGCACTGCCAATATTATCCGTGTGACCCTCAATCTCCACCTTGATGTAAGATCCATCATTTAGCTTTTGAACCAACTCGTCCAAATAGGTGCGGATGTCTGGTGTGATCTCCGCCTTGTTGAAATCGAAGCCAAAATGTTTTGTGATTCGCTCAACCTCAAAGGGTTCGAATTCTAACCCTTCAACACCTGTATCTGTTTTAATTTGTACGGTATCCGTTTCGGCTGGTACAACTTCTATTGTTTCTTTTTCTTTTGGTTCAGGTTCTGGCACCTCTTCTTTTTTAATCACCTCTTCCTTAACAGGAGGTACTTGTGTTGTCGTTTTCTTCGCGGGCTTTTTCCTGCGTTTTTTTTCTGGCTTTGACTTACTTTTTACAAGACCCCTGAATTCAAACCCAATTTCGAAGGCACCCTGATTGCCTGTGTTTACTGCATCTATCGCTACATCATAACTCAACCCAACCCTGAAATCATCCTTGCTAAACTGCACTCCTGCCACAAATTCTCCCCCAGTAAGGTATTGCCCCTGAAACATGAAATAACTGTTGTCGGCCAAATCATAGCGGGCATTGACACCGGCATTTACACTGTTTTTCCCTCCTGTATGCGTGTATAGAACTTCCGGATAAACACTGAACGATCCTATTTTTAACAATTCCAATCCGGCACTTACCATATAACTGGGATCTGTTCTAAATGTCGAATCCACAAAAGCCTCGTTCGCTCTGTTCAGGTCGAAGGCTGACAAGCCAAAATGGCTTTTTCTAAAATCGTTTTCATCACGCTTCTCCCAATGAAGCCCGACACCTGTTCTGTAAAATGAGCGTTGAAGTTGGCCAGAGGTCTCACCATTATCTAATGATGTATCGAAACCTCGGCCGGGAATAAATTGCGAATTCGTAATAAGGTCATCAAGCCCAAATTTTCTGGTCTGATAAAAACCGCTTACACCTAGGGCCAACTGTTGATTGGCTCCTAATCTCACCTGCATGGCATAACTCAAACCGACTTCCTGAATTTTGAAGGATTGACCAACCCCTGCCTTATCATCCAAAAGGGTAATGCCTAGTCCTCCAAAAACACCGGCATCATTGGCCTTTACAAAAGGGTAACTCCCAGCAATCGCAGTACTTTTTATATCAAAATCTGGTCCGGTGTTTTGTTCCCTATGTATACCGCCCAACTTCCAATAGTTCCCTATTCCAACCAAGGCTGGATTTACGCGCTGGTCGGTAAAATTGTATTGAGAAAAATTGAATTGTTGTGCCTGTCCTAGTTGAATGCTAAGGGCGAATAGTATGAAAAGAATTAATGGGCGGAGGGTCAATTTCATCTTAAAGTTCATTAGCGGATTAGATGAACTTTACCTGAATTATCGTCATTGACAACGACTGGTTCACCATTGCTATAAAACCCTCTTACCTGCCAATAATACACTCCAGGAGGTAACTTTTCTCCCTTAAATGTGCCATCCCAACCCCTGGTTACCACCCTACTTCCGTCTCTTTCCTGATAAACAATATTACCCTCTCGGTTATATATTCGGAAATCAATCACGGTAGGAACACTTGACAATTGAAGGAAAAATAAGTCATTGCGGTTGTCACCATTTGGTGAGAACATGTCAGCGGCAAAAGCTATTCTTGGTACTTCAACCCTCACGGTCAATCGTTCAAAACAACCCACAGCATTCTGAATAATCACCGTATACAGCGTAGTTTCTCTTGGTGATGCGATTGGTGATGCTGTAAAAGGGTTGTTTAAAGTTTCTCCGCGGTCCCAAATGTATCTGGTGCCGCCTGAGGCATTAAGCACGACACGGTCGCCAGAATTTATCTTTATCACAGAATCTCGAACCGCTGGATTAAACTCCGAAAATTGAATAATACTCTGAGCCCTGTAAATGCAGCCTAAAGGATTGGTGGCCTGAACAAAAAGTGTATCAGATTGAGTCACATTTATGGTTAAACTATTGGCCGTGCCCAGGTTACCGGAAGTGCTTGAACTCCAGCGAATATCGGACCACTCATTGGGCAATTCATAGGTCAACTCTTGTTCATTGCAGACCAGAACGGAAGGCGAAATGGGAATGACATTCGGGCCACCGTCCAAAATAGTGACATTAATCTGCAGTTGACCTTGTGAGCACTGGCCAGATTCAGTGACACTTCCATAAATAACATCATCTACTCCTCCTGCCTGGTAAGTCATTAAATCTGCAACACCAATGGCGCCAATTCTATCAGAATACCAGTTGCGCTGGACACCGAGTGTTCCAAACACTTGAATACTGCCGTTGCACATGTCCACATTAGATACAACAGTTTCTGCATCACAAATGGTCACCTTACCAAGTTCTAATTCCTCAGAGGCTCCATCAGATGGGAAAAAATTAAAGGCATTGTCGATACCTCTCACCAGATAAAAATAATCTCCCGGTGGCAGCTCAATTAAGTTCAGTTCATTGCTATAGAGTTGGTTGCCATGAGCGGGAATCATAGGCCAGAAATTGGCTGTGCTCGTATTGGCTTCAAATAAAACCGTGGTATCGGCATCCATTAGCAATGCATCATAGGAAATGGATGAGGTATGCGTAAGCGAATCTGTTCCATTTTGCCAGCTGACTTTCAGCTCATTCCTACCAGTTTGAACAGCAACCTGTGGCAGAGGTTTGAGCGGACCATCGTTTTTATCTTCCAGCTCGTTGATGAAAAATATCAACTCCAAACTGTCTACTCCTTGTTGTAGTTCCATATAATCTATATGGCCGTCTAAATTCAAATCGGCAAAACTGGTAGAGATCAAAGAGTCTCTGAATATTCCTGTAGTATCAGAAAAGTCAGCTATATCTTTTTGCCAAAAAATATAAGTCGAATCATTTCTGGTCGTCTCCAACCACAAATCCGTTGTACCCTCAGAATCAAAATCGACCATCAGGGAAGACTTCACTTGATAGCCTTCCAGAATTGACCTTTCGGAAGTCAGGGTTGTTCGCCCATTCGAATAAATAGTATTCTGGTTATTGCTGTTGGCATTATGACTTGCGATAAACAAATCAGGCAATTGGTCTTGATTGAACTCGCCAATGGTCAGATTGTCAATTAAGTTATCCTTGAGGTCATCGAAAAAGGGTGATTCAACGAATACAAAATTTCCCAGATTACTGAAGGCCTGGGTGAGCGTATCGGTTTTGGTTATCCCCGAAAAGACAAAGTCTTTCACACCGTTGCTGTCCAAATCAAAGGTGTACAATTGAAGATCACCGAACATTGGAAATTCGGTACCTGTAGCTTCAAAGCCCAATTCCACCCCCTTCAATAAGCTAAATTTCAAACTGTCATCTACGGTTCTCTGACCAATCATCAAATCTTCCCGCGTGTCGTAGTTTATGTCAAGCATTGAAAATTGCTCCACTGGCTCATTAATGAGAGGCTCCGCCCTAAGTTGGTAATTAAAATCTTCACTACCCAGAATCACAGAAAGTACAGAGTCCGTTCCATTAATGACCCCTGCGAAAATCAGATCGGGAACCCTGTCTCTATTAAAATCTTTGAATTGTAGCTGGTGAATGATGACATCTGGAAATAGAACCGTCTGGGCTGTGAATGCACCAGAACCATCGTTTAAATAAATCTTCGCAAGGGTCTCGTCTCCATCCGTTGACTTGCCCCAAACAAACAAATCATACGAAAGGTCATGATTAAGGTCAATCCACTGCGATTGTATATTTTCAATATCCCCCAATCGGATCGTATCAGTGGCCTCTAAGGTTTGTCCATGGGAAAAGCTGACATAGATCAAACCCAGTACACCTAAAAAAAGTGCTCTGAACTTCATATTAGCAAGTTTTATTTACTGAATTTGAAAGTAAGCTTTAACGACATTCGACTTGGAACGGGCTCACCATTGAATGTTGCTGGATTCCATTCCGGAATTCGCTTAATCACTCGGATTGCCTCATTGTCAAACAGATCGCCAAGGGATTCTAAGACGGTTACACCGCTTACTGCCCCGGCCTTGTCGATAGAAAACAGCACTTTCACATGACCCTGAATACTGTCTTTTCTGGCCAACTCCGGGTAGGTGAGTTCATTGTCTATGAAAGCATAGAAATCTTTGAACCCCATTTTCGGTTCGGCCTTTAAATAAATATCTTCTTTGATAAGTTCTTCGCTTGTCTCGTTATCCTCAGTGGGTTGTTCGAGGGGTTGTTCGAGTTTTTCCACAATAGGTTTTTGCGGCTCAGCTTTTTTAGCGACACTTTCAGTTGGTTGAATTTCCGGCTTGGCTTCCGGCTTCTTTGGCTCTTCATCGGCCTCCTGCTCTTGAAGTGGAGTGGCAGGTACTTCTTCCTGGGCTGGCTGGTTCAATTCATGATCCTGAGGCTCTTGCACAGGAGTCTGATTCACAACCAACGTGTACACCACTATGGCCACTGGAATAGTCAATGTCCATAGAAGTTTACCCTTGTAGGCAAAGTCCAATATACGTCTACTCCCCTTCAGTACTGAATCGAAATCCCTTAGGGAGTTGATCTCCTCAGTACTTATCTCCGGTCTCTTCTTTACGAATCGGTACTTCATCTTATGAAAAATTTCTTACTTCTTTTCTTATCCTACCTAGTACCCTATAAGTCCTAGTTTTGGCATTATTTTCCGTAATACCTAGAATAAATCCCACATCTTTAAAACTTTTAGACTCAAAAAACCTTAATTCGATTAATTCGAGGTCTTTCGAATCCAAAGATTCTAACAAACTTGGCAAGGAATTCATCCAAATTTCCTTTTCATCCTCTTCCAACTGTAATTCCTCCAGCAAGTCAGCATGCATATAATCTTCCAATGCCACCGTCCTGTACTTCTTCTGAGCCCTAAAGAAATCATAACATTCATTTACAGCGATCCGATAAAGCCATGAGGAAAAAGAAAGCCCTTGATCCCTATACTTTCGTATATGGGCAAGGGCTTTATAAAAGACAGAAGAGGTAATATCTTTGCTCGCTTCTAGTTGCCCAACGCGAGAATATACGAATCTAAATATCGGCTCGTGGTATTTCTCGTAAATAGCCCCGAATCGCTTAGGATCCTTCTTCGATTGCTCAATTATCAATTGCTCATCCAACTCCACCTTATTTGCTAACTGAGAATCCACTTTCGAGCTTTTTTAATCTAAGTTTTACTTTAGATTCGACCCTATAACGGGTTCGAAAAGAAAAGATACAGTGACCGTTAAAAAATGTTTTTGTCATTTGTAGTGGCTAATTTAATAAAATAGTGGGCGGATAGGTTCTGGCTAAACCAATTTGCCATTAAAAGCGTTCTTCCTTGACTTATGCTAGGATACAGATTTTCCAAGTTCATTCCTCAGAAGGCTCAAAATGAGTCGGCATTCGACAATCTGCTCAATATATTCTTGCAACTGGTAAGTATTACGGGTGGAGAAGTTGCCGAATCTCTAAACTGGCTAACAAACCTGGACAATGAATACAACATTACTGATGGCTCGTATGGGGTCGGGGATTTTATTGATGAGCTAAAAGATAAGGGTTATCTGACCGAGAATAATCAGACCGGTAATTTTGAAGTCACAGACAAAACGGGTCAACAGATCAGAAAATCTGCTTTAGAGGAAATTTTTGGCAAGCTGAAAAAATCAGGTCAGGGACAGCATAAAACTAACATCCCGGGAACTGGTGATGAAACCGGCACCGAAAGAAGGCCATTTGAGTTTGGTGATACCATCCAACAGATTGCCATGACTGATTCTATTCGCAATGCACAAATCAATCATGGTCCCGGGGACTTTAGGCTTACCGAAGATGATTTAGAGGTGGTGGAAACGGAATTCAAAACACAGACCTCAACGGTGCTGATGATTGATATTTCGCATTCCATGATTCTTTATGGAGAAGATAGAATCACTCCAGCCAAAAAAGTAGCCATGGCACTTGCCGAACTCATTACCACAAAGTACCCCAAAGATACTCTGGACGTGATTGTTTTTGGAAATGATGCATGGCAAATTGAAATCAAAGACCTACCCTACTTGCAGGTAGGCCCATATCACACCAATACCATTTCCGGATTGGAGTTGGCCATGGATATTTTGAGAAGGAGAAAAAATACGAATAAGCAGATTTTCATGATTACGGATGGCAAACCGACCTGCATGAAAGTGGGTATTAAGTACTATAAAAATGCCTTTGGACTCGATACTAAAATTTTAAACAAAACACTTAATCTGGCAACGCAATGTCGAAGAATACACATTCCGGTTACTACATTTATGATTGCTTCTGACCCCTATCTCAAAGAATTCGTGAAAGAGTTCACAAAGGCAAATAATGGAAATGCATATTACAGCAGTTTGAAAGGTCTAGGTCACGTGATTTTTGAAGACTACAAAAAGAATAGAAGAAAAAGATATTGAATATGATATACACTGATCTGACAGCTGATCAATTATTAAAAATAAGCACACTTGGAGAATTAAAGGCTTCAGGCTATACACCAAGGTCTGTCAAGGCAGAGTTGAGGGATAACCTTATTGTAAAAATAAAAGCCAGAGAGACCACTTTTGATGGCATTTGGGGTTTTGAAGACACCGTAATTCCAGACATTGAAAGGGCAATCTTGTCAATGCATAATATGAATTTGCTTGGGTTAAGGGGCCAAGCCAAAACAAAAATAGCCCGTCAAATGACCGAATTGTTAGACGAATATGTCCCCTACATTGAAGGATCAGAGCTCAATGACGATCCACTTGCTCCTATTTCCAGGTTTGGTATTGACCAAATTGAAATGCATGGCGATGCTACTCCAATTTCATGGATGCACCAAAGTGAGCGTTATTCTGAAAAATTGGCCACCCCCGATGTATCCATTGCTGATTTAATTGGGGATGTTGACCCTATCAAAGCAGCTTCACTCAAATTGCCCTATTCCGATGAAAGAGTAATCCATTATGGATTAGTGCCTCGTTCACATCGCGGCATCTTCGTAATTAATGAGTTGCCCGATTTGCAAGCCAGAATTCAGGTGGCACTCTTTAACATCCTTCAAGACGGGGATATACAAATCAGAGGTTTCACATTAAGTCTGCCTTTGGACATTCAATTTGTTTTTACCGCCAACCCGGAAGACTATACTAATCGGGGCAGTATTGTGACACCCTTAAAGGACAGGATTGACAGTCAAATCATCACGCACTACCCAAAATCCATAGATATTGGCAAGCAGGTGACAATTCAGGAAGCTAAAATCAAAGATGCCCAAAAGGAACTAGTGGTGGTAAATGAGTTGACCCAGGATTTGATAGAGCAGATTGCCGTTGAAGCAAGAGAAAGCGAATACGTAGATGAAAAAAGTGGTGTTTCTGCCCGACTGACAATTTCAGCTTATGAAAATCTGGCCAGCACAGCAGAGCGCAGAGCATTGATTAATAATGAAAAACAGACTTATGTGAGGGTCTCCGATTTTATTGGGGTAATCCCGGCAATTACGGGAAAGGTTGAGCTGGTTTACGAAGGGGAACAAGAAGGAGCCGGTATAGTCGCCCATAGTTTGGTAGGCAAAGCTATTCGTACCCAGTTCGCCAATTATTTTCCCAAACCGGATGACAAAAAAGCAGCTACAGCAGCAAATCCTTATAAACCCATTATTGATTGGTTTGGCGAAGGCTCCACCATAGATTTGCTGAATGATTTGTCAAACGCTGATTATGAAAAAGCCCTGAATACCATCCCCGGCCTGAAGGACCTGGTTAAGAAAAACCACCCCGGCAAGTCGAAACATGAGCAACTCTTTTTAATGGAATTTGCCTTGCACGGTCTGGCGGAGTACAGCAAGCTGAGCAAGTCTGCACTGGATACCGGAACCCGATTCAAGGATTTGCTTAGTAGTATGTTTTCCATGCCTGATCTTGGCGATATCAGCGAGGAAGACCTGGAGTGAGCAATGAACTCCGATGATTTTTTTATCACATGTGGAATCTCAGGCAAATAAAAGAACTGGTTCGGAAGGGAGAGGGCCAGCACTTGGAATTCAAGAAAAAGGCGAATCACCCTGAAAAGATAGTAAGGGAGCTAGTGGCCTTTGCCAATACAACTGGTGGCATCCTGCTTTTAGGCATTGACGATGACGGCACTGTCTCCGGATCAAGAGATATGGATGGAGAAGTCTATGTTCTGGAAGAAGCTATCCAAGACCTCATCCGCCCCAAAATCCAATATTCGATAGAAGTCATCAAGCTAAATGAGAAAAAAGGTATTGCAGTCTTTGAAATAGGGGAAAGCAAAAAGAAACCGCATTTTGCAAGCACTGAGAAGAACAGTAAAGCTGGCAAAGCCTATGTGCGAGCTGCCGACCAAAGTATTCAGGCCAGTCGCGAAGTACGAGAAATCATCAGAAGAAGGCTTAGGCCCAAGGACATTCAGTTCAGCTATGGAGAAAAAGAGAAAGTACTCCTGGAGTACCTTGACATTCATGACTATATCACGGTCAATAAGTTCAAAAGTGAAGCAAAAGTGAACAGGTACATCGCATCAAAAACCTTAATTCGATTGACCCTGGCAAATGTGCTTGATGTTGTTCCGAAGGAAGTTGAAGACCGGTTTATTTTAACGCGGACTATGTAATAGGACTATCAGGAAACCTGATACTTGAGTGTTATCAATCTGACAGTTGCTTCAGTAATTGTTGGCTCTCCTCAAATTTGAATTCATTCGATTTGACTGTTTTCAACAAATCAACAGCATTTTTTGCATCTTCCAATTGCCAATGTGCCAAGGCCAGATACCACTTAGTTTGCTCCCAAAATTGGTTTGATCTGGCTGTTCCAATCACGAGAAATGATTCTTTGGCTAAACTGAAGTTGTCTATTGCCAGGGCAGCGACCCCCCGATAAAAGTAGTACTCATTAAACAGCGAATCAGGAGAAGCCTGCCCGAATGCATTAAGTGCCTCTTGATATTGGCCCAAAGAATAAAGTCTCATGGCCTCATTCAAACCAACCTC
>JAJCYM010000056.1 GCA_029262895.1 Roseivirga sp. | reverse complement strand
GAGTTTTGATCTTTATGCTTTTCATGACCTTGTTGTTTTTGTTTTGACCTTTTAATTTTTTTAAGACCTGCCAACATTTATCCAATCGCCATGCCAATATTTGTAAATAACTAAAAATCAATAAGTTAAAATGAGATTGGGAAGAAAACAGGTAAAAATGTGTTACGAAAACGTACACCTTTAGATCAATTTTAGCACAGTCACCTGCTGAATCGGGAAAATCGACTACTGATTCGGTCAAATTCCCGATATGAATCGAGCGTAGCGCAACTCGTCCAAAATCACACCATTCTTGTAAACGTGATTTCTGAGAACACCTTCCAATTCAAAACCGTTTTTCTCCAATATGCGGACTGATGCCTTGTTATGTCCGTATACCCCAGCTGATAACTTGAAAATGTCGAAATTCTCAAAGGCATATGGGATAAATGTATGAATGACTTCTGTCATTATACCTCTGCCCCAAAGAGATTTGTCAAGCCAATATCCAAAGTCTGCGGTCTTTTGATAGACGTCACTAAGCCGGGTGGCTCCAATCATTCCCATTATTTTGCCACTAATCTCAATTCCTAGATTTTGTGCCGGATTTTGGTTCGCAATAAGACGAATGAAGTTTTCAGCGTCAGCTAATTGATAAGGGTGAGGCATCTGGTTTCTGAGATTGATCCATACATTAAAGTTATTGGCACTTTGAGCCAATGATTTGGCATCGGCCGGTTCAACAGTTCTTAATATGAAGCCTTTTCCCTCAATCATCTTAACTAATCAGATACTCTTAGCCACCCGTTCTTTATCGTGATTGGTCTGTCATTCAATGCTTCGTTAACTCCATATTCAGAGAGCAATCGAGTGGAATCTAAAATGGGTAGGGGAGAATTGTCTTCATTTATTATCAATGGAATTTCTGTGCATCCCAGAATCACACATTCAGCACCCGCTGATTTTAAATCTTCTATTGCCTTTATAAATAGCTGAGTGGTTTCAGGTTTGAATTCCCCTTGACAAAGCTCCTCAAATATGGCCTTGTCAAGTGCCGTTCTCATTGCCTCCTCTGGAATTAATTTTTGAAGATCTCCGTTCTTCAGTGCGTTCGAGTAGACGTTCCCGCACATTGTCCATTTTGTACCTAAAAGACCCACTCGTTTCCAACTATGTTTGTTTATTTCATAGCATACTACCTCGGCAATACTCAGACCTGGTAAGGGCAAGTCATTAGCAATTTTCTCCAACACGATATGCGCAGTGTTGTCAGGGCAGATGTAAAAATCAGCTCCGGCTGCAGCCACCTGATTTACCCCTTCGGCAAGGAATTTGGCCACACTATTATGATCATCAGACTCCCAACCGGGCATACTTAGCCCCATGGGTATAGCACTAAGCACAACGGTTGGATGCATGTGAGGTCCAAGTTGTTTACTTCCTTCAAGGCATGAGGTGAGGAAACAAAGTGAGCCACCTTCAAAGCTGTGGGCGACAATTCCGATAGTTTTCATTTCATTGAGTCTTAGAGGATCAGGTTTGAATCAAACGACACAAACCTGATTCAATAATAATGAAATCCAACTTAAAAGGTACTTCGGAAAGCCTAATTCAGAGTAGCCTATTATTTCAGGCTTTGCACCATCTCATCAAAATGGGCTCGAATCTTATAATTCGCATCGAAATAAGAGAATTTTATCCTACCATCCGTGCCGATGACGTAGGTGGCAGGAACAGGTAAAAACTTGTGGCTATTATCGAGTTCGCGTTCAAATGAGTTGAATTTTTCTTCTGAAATGGCTTTGAAGAGGTTGGAGATGTTGAGATCGGCATCTCTGATAATCTTAAAGCTTGGATTGATTCTCTTCACTGTTTTTTCAATTCCACTTACTTTATCGGGAGTCACGGCAACGAATTGAGCTTTTTTATCTGTGATTTCATTATATCTCGCCTCAACCTCCTTTAGCTGTTTCATACAGTAGGGACACCAGGAACCTCGATAAAACGAAATAATTACAGGCCCATCCTTCAAAGCATTTTTTAAATTGAAGGTATCTCCGTTTTGATCTTCTGAGACAAATGTGGGTGCTTTATCACCAACAGTCAGCTCTTCTTGTGCGTGAATTTGCAAGCTTAAAACAAGAATGAGTAGCGAGGCTACGTATTTTAGGTTTTTCATGGTCATGTTGTTATACCAATTTAACCATAAGATGGCGTGAATAGAAATTAAATTATTATCGTTTGATCAAGGAGAAAAATGAGGGCATAGCATTGCTATGGCCAATTTTTTCAACAAAGAGCAAGCGGTAAGAAATGATTTATATACGTCATGTTATGTTTAATTTGGTATTAATCAATTGCTAATAAACAATTTTGGTTCAAGTCTAATGACCTCAACCCGACAAATCAACATGGATGGTGATAATCGTCTGGTTTAATTTTTAAATGGTCAACCTATTGTGGGCTGCTGGAGGCGTCTAAGCTTAGTCCACGAGATTGAGCTTATTCTTTTTGAGGACTTTACCTATATACGCCATGTCGTCAATAACCTTATTATAAATCCAGGTATAATGTGTTTGATTCCACATGAGTTGTTTCGCATCTTTTTCTCCGATAAGTGAGGCCATGCTGCGGTATTCTAAATAACACACTATGAGATGAAGGTAGGTGGAATATTCATCTCTGGCTCCAGCTACATTCTTGTAGGGCACATCTTTGTATTTAGTTTTAAATTCAGCAATCGCCTTCTTTTCCCAGTCGGTATTGTCATCAACATACCAATGCAGTTGTTCATGGATAAAAGTACTCAACAATTGCACCTTGTCTTCGCGACCATACCTCGTGTTTAAGGTCAAAATCGGATGACTGTGCGGGATTACCCTTTCTTCTATTCTTACTTTTTTGGTAAATATCCATTTGCTCAGGTCATATTCTTCAAGTAGCTCCTCCAACAAAGGAATAACTGCCTTTTCTCTGTCAGAATTATTCTTTGTGTCAATCTCAACCTTAGGGCTTTGAGCCAATACAGAAAATGATAGTGTTGCAAGGAGTAATACAATGAGGTTGCGCATGTTTTTTATTTAAAACTAAAGATCGAAAGTTTTGGAGTATAGGAAAAATCGGAAGTGCCTTTATAAAAGGAGCCTTTCAGGGCTATTACCTGCCAACTCCTGGAAGTCGGAAATCATATGCGATTGATCATAATAGCCAGAGGCATAAGCAATGTCTGCCCAATCGCTGCTGTGATTACTTTTTCTAAGGGAAGAAGCAAACCGCTCTATTTTGGTTACCATTTTTGGTGGATGTCCAATATGTTCTCTGGTTAGATTTCTCAGATGTCTTTCGGAGTAGCCGAGCTTTTTGGCCATGCTCTGCAGCTTTAGACCAGGAGAGGTCTGGTAGTGTTTATATAGTCCTGAGACCGCCTTGTGCACCTTGGGTATTCGGCATGAACTGAGTAGGAATGACTCGAGATTTGGTATGAATTGATCAATATCCATTTCCAGTGCATTTTTAGTCAATTCAGCAAAAGCCTCTCTTTCACAATGATTGAATATCAAATCTACTTGTGTCGGCTGATCTCTCAATTCGCTCATCGGGACGTTTACAAAAGGACTCAATCCACCCGGTTGGAATGAAGAGGCGAAAGTGAATAAGCGATCTTTTCGATTAATGATTTTATGTTTGCTTCGAGGTCCGATCAAATGCCATTTGGCCTCAATGGTATTTCCTCTATCAAATAAATAAAAGATCAAATGCGCACAATTATCGGGTAGAATGTGCCAATCAGAATGATTGGAAAACAGATTTTCATTAGTAAGCAAAAAATAGTTCTGAACCACAGGTTGGAGCACTTGAGACGGCCGAAATACCTTAGGTGAGAGCATCTGAGGTTGCGGACCAATTTCATGCATAAGCGGATCGTAACGCATTGTTATCTTCGATTATCGTGATCTTCCAACATACTTAGGTAACTGTTGAATCGAGAGGGTGCAATATCACCCTGCTCAATTGCTTCTAAAACGGCACAAGCGGGTTCATTGGTATGTGTGCAGTTGTGGAATTTGCAGGCACCAATAAGCGCGCGCATCTCAGGAAAGTAATGCCCTATTTCGCTCATCTGCATGTCGTAGAGTCCCAATTCCTTAATGCCGGGTGTATCAATGAGGTAGGTGTCCTTTTCCACTTCGAACATTTCTGCGAAGGTGGTGGTGTGAGTTCCCTTGTTGGCAAAAGTGGAGACATCTCCAATGCTTTGTTCCAAACCAGGGATTAACCTGTTCATCAGAGATGATTTTCCGACACCCGAGTGCCCGGCAATTAAAGTGGTCTTCCCTTTGAGCATGTCAAGAATCTCATCCATGCCTTCATTTTCAAGTACTGAAACGAATGCGGTTTGATAGCCCAAAGATTCATACAACTCTTGAAGCTCATGAGCATATTCAAATCCGTCTTCTTCCAAAATATCGGACTTATTAAAAACGATTATTGAAGGAATCCGAAAGGACTCAGCACTGACCAGAAAACGATCAATAAAGCCCAAGGATGTTCTGGGGAATGCTAGTGTCGCCATCAGAAGCGCCTGATCAATATTTGAGGCCAGGATGTGGGCGAAACCAGTCTTTTTGGTTGACTTACGAATGATATAATTGGATCGAGGCTTGATATCCTTAATTACAGCCGTGTGATCACCATGAATTTCTTCCTCGAGGATTACATGGTCTCCAACCGCAATTGGGTTATTGACTTTGAGTGCATCTTGCTTGAATTTTCCCCTCAGCCGACTTTGAATTATTTTGCCCTCAGAGGTATGTACTTCATACCAGGAACCTGTAGACTTAAAGACTCTCCCTTCGATCATTGTTGGCTGATATGTTTGATAATAATGTCAGTGGCACCGGTCTTATCCTTGACGTACCGCTTACAGATTTCAGAGGCTTTTTCTCGAGACTGAACATCGTTTACAAGTTCATTTAAGATATCCGAAGCTTCATTTTTGTCGGCAATAGAAAATGCACCGCCAAGTTCCATCAATTCGAGGGTTTCAGGAAACTTGTCCAGGTTCTTGTTGCCAAAAATTACAGGTAGCCCAAATGCCACTGCTTCTAGAATATTGTGCACCCCATCTCTAAAGGCACCACCGATATAGGCCAGGTCACCATATTGGTAGAGAGAAGAAAGCATGCCTATGGTATTGATAATTAGGACTTTGTCAGAGGTTTTATCCTGCCTTTCGTCTGTCCATCGGGAAGAGTTCACCGTTAGGCCCTTTTCCAAATTTCGAACATTGGAATCTTCAATTGAATGTGGTACAACAAGGAACTTGACGCCAGAATCAGAAGTATTGATAAAATCAAAAAGTACGTCCATATCCTCAGGCCAGCAACTACCAATGATGACCAAAGTACTATCTCCCTTGAATTTGATCACTTCCTCATAGTGATCAGGGTTCGAAATGGTCTGCAATACCCTGTCAAATCTCGTATCTCCGGAAACAGTGACATTCTCAATCCCAATTCCTCTGAGAAGATCATTTGATTGTTGATCCTGAACGAAAAAGTGATTAAAAAAACTTAGCATTTTTCTTTGAAAATGTGCCCTGGGTTTGAAAAAAGCATGTCGTGGTGTAAATAAGCCCGAAACATTGTATAGCGGTATGTTCCTGTTGTTGATTGTATTAAGGTAGTGGTACCAGAATTCATACTTAACAAAAAAGACGACCACGGGCTGAACTATATCTAAAAAGCGACTGGCATTTGCGCGGGTGTCCATGGGTAAATAAAAAACATAATCTGCCGCTTCAGTATTTTTCCTTTGTTCATATCCCGAAGGGGAAAAGAAGGTGACCAAAATTTGATGATCAGGGTGGTGCTTGCGATAAGCTTCCATCATCGGTTTTCCCTGTTCAAACTCTCCAAGGGAAGCGCAATGGAACCAGGCAACCGGCTGCCTGTTTTGAGAAAAAGCTACTTTGATACCCTCCAGGAGTCCCTTTCTTCCCTTAAAGAATTTCTTAGCCTTGGCATTAAAAGGGGAGATTAACCATGCCGCTATGCTATAGACGAAGATGAATAGATTGTAAGCGGCAATTCTCATGTGACGCAAAAATAAAAAACCCTCGGCAAAGCCGGTTTTTTATTTTTAAGACTTATACCAATTCAATTATAAGATGGCGCGAATAGAAATTCAATTATTATCGCTTGATTAAGGCGAAAAATGAGGGCATAGCATCGCTATGGCCGATTTTTTCAACGAAGAGCAAGTGGTAAGAAATGATTTGTATCCGTCATGTTATATTTGATTTGGTATTATTTCTTCCTCATGGCCTCGGGCGGCTCAACGCTCCACCACCATTGTTTTGGTAACGCACGTTTACGTGGCCATATTTCGTTCAATGTAGCTGCTTCATAGAGCCTGCCGTTTTTCATTACATATCGAATCGCAGTGGTATGCTGGATATCATCTAAGGGGTTCTTGTCCAACACCTGTAAGTCAGCCAGCTTCCCAACTTCAATTGACCCGATGTCCCCTGCAAGGCCAATGGCATCTGCACTTGTGATTGTTGCCACTTTTAAGGCGTCATGATTTTTCATGCCACCAGCCGCAATCATCCATAATTCCCAATGTGTGCCGATCCCTTGCACCTCTCCATGCGATCCTAAACCAACACGTCCGCCAGCTTCTACAACTTTGGTGAGTTGTTCGGCATGCAGCGGAAAGATATACTGATCTTTTCTATAAAACTGGGTGCTTTTCCATTTATCAAGTTCATCATGAGGTGTGAAATACCTCAATTTCTCCATCTCATCAACATTGGTATTGGTCAGGTAGTATTGACGCCCTGATGGACCACCATAACTCACAATCAAAGTGGGGGTATAGGTAAGCTCACTAAATTTTAAAAGTTGTGTGACATCATTATAAAATGGACTAATGGGAAGGGAGTGTTCCAAACCGGCATAACCATCTTGCATTAAGGTCAAATTCATGGTGAAATTTGAACCGCCTTCAGTGGTAGGAGTAAGGCCCAATTCATGTGCAGCCATAATTACCCACTGGCGCACTTTTCTGTCCCCGGCAAGGTATTGCTTAATGGTTTGTGTGTTGAAATGATCAGCATATCGCCTTACGACATTACGCGCATCATCCAAGCTCTTAATGTTGTCACTCGAAAAGATTCCAGGACCAGTTGAAAAGAGTCTAGGACCAATTAACTCACCTATTTCCATCAAATCACTGTACGCAATAACGTCTTCAGACGAGGTTTGAGGATCCCGTTGGGTGGTGACCCCGTAGGCCAATTGGGCCATAAATTGAGAGACCTGACTGCGATGAACTCCCCACGCCACCCAGGTATGTGCATGAATATCTACGAGACCGGGAATAATGGTTTTGCCTGATACATCAACGATTTCAGCCCTTCTGGGGATGGTTACACTACCAGTTGGTCCAACCGCAGTAATGCGATTGTCGGTGATCACCACATCTCCGGACTCAATCACCTGATTACCGTTCATCGTAATGATCCGCGCTCCTCGAAGCGCAACAACTCCTTTGGGTTTATCCTTGTCTACAACAATTTCAACATCTACTCTATTGGTTTCATATTCTACTTTTTTGGCTTCTTCTGTTTCTGAATCAGACTCGTCTTTCTTCTTGGATTGTTCTTGTTTGATCGTTGCCGCCTTAGCCCAGTCATATTGGAAGAAGCTTCGACCAATGGAGTAGTAAGCAATCGTTCCGGTATTTCCCCATCCGATAAAATCCCCACCAATTTGAGTTAACCTCCAGGTGGGTACTGCGGAGGAAGATGTAACAGAAATGGTGGGCGCTTCGCCTCCTACAGGCGGTATTGTTACCATGTAGATATTTTGATTGACTCTGACTAAGGCTTTATTCCCATCAGGAGAGATAAGAACCTCATCTGGCGTAGCAGCTCTACTCGCAGGGCCTCTTCCTGGTACATTTGGTCCTCTTATTTTGGCAATTGTTTGCACATCGGTACCATCAAATCTCATTGAAAGTAGCCCTGAAGCCCCAGCCCAGACGTAAATTCGATCCAGTTCGGGTCCAAAGTGCGGAGCATTCCTTCCTTGTTGTGTACTGCCAGACCCAACCCAGGTAATTCGATGTACGTCACCGCCATCCGCAGGCATCCAGACATATTCTAATTCTGCCGCAGCACCATGCCCACCAAAATCTTCCAGCATTCTCATTCGGTGCATTTTTGATCCTTTTACACCTACAATTTTAGAACCGTCCGGAGCATAGCTCAATTTGTCATAGAAGGCAGAGTTTTTCGTTAGTTTTTCGGGTGCGCCACGACCATTTGAATTCATTCGATAAATATCTCCTCCGTCAGTATCATTCCAGGTGATATAAGCGATATGCTTTCCATCCGGAGACCATACTGGAGAACTTTCCACATCTGTTGAATTGGTCAATCTCTTCGCATTTTGAATGACAGCATATGTGGAATCTGTGCCATCTTCACTTTTGTAGTCACTTGGGAGGTCAGCTGTCCAAAGTTTGTCCAAGGCAGCAAAAACAACCTGTTTACCATCAGGAGAAGGTCGTGCACCTCGAATTTGAGCTACCGTGAGTGAGTTATCATCTATCGGATAATCGAATTTGGCCAGAGAACCAAGTTCTTGTTCGATATCGGCAGTAAAGGGAATCTCAGTTGCTGTACCTGTGGCAATATCCACCTTCATGATTTTGCCTCCGTAACTTGTGATTAAACTCTTAGAGTCAGGTGTGAAAGAGGAGGCTGGATAGACATCACGGTCTCTGGAACCACCACCTTGATGGTCATCACGCTGAACATCCATCACGAGCCAGCGTTCTGCACCAGTACCCAAATCCAGTAGCTTCAATGCTTCTCTATTATCATATCTTGTAGCATAGGCAAGCCACTTGCCATCTGGGCTTGGCACAGGGCGAAAGGCTCCCTCATGTTCATGAGTTCTCATAAAAACTCGCCCGGTTTCCCGATCCAGCAGACCAATTTGATATGGTCCAAATTGTCTTAATGAACTTCGTGGTACATGTGTTTCATCAAAATCATGTTCCCATGGCTCTTCTTCGGTAGCCGATAGGCCTGTACTTGGTCTGCCTCTTAAGTTGAGCCAAAGAAACCTTGGATCATCTCCAAAAGCCGGACCCATATGTGAAGGAACACTGGAATTTCCACCTTGCGGATGGCCGGTAATTTTGATTCCTGAACCTCCATCTTTATGATAGAGCCAGAGCTGTGAGGCTTTGCCGGCAATGATGTAGTCATTATCTGGTGCCCAAATTGGAGACATATAGCTTTGCCTTTCACCCTTCGTAAGTGCCTTAGCGTTTTCTCCGTTTGCGTCTGCTACCCATAAATTTTCTGATCCGTTTCTGTCGCTTACAAAAACAATTTGCTTCCCGTCAGGAGAAAAATTGGGTTGCATGTCATAGGCTTGCCCACTGGTAATGCGCGTAGCTTTTCCACCTTCAATTGGGAGTGTATACAAATCTCCAAGTAACTCAAAAAGTATAGTCTTGCCATCAGGAGAAAGATCCAGTGATATCCATGAACCCTCATCTGTGGTGAATTTAAGGCTTCGGGTAGTTATCAAGGGAAGTGTTTTGGACTTTGACGCTTTTGCGGCAGCACTATCATTTTCCGCTGCTGTTTGAGCTACCGCGGTGGATGAAATAGCAAAGACGAAAAGAAGGGTTGCCAGGGACTTAAAAAATGAAATTCTCATGTCGGTATGTGGTAAAGATGGGTACTGATGAAATTTGATCGTTCTATTAAAAATAGAAAACCCTGACCGTTCCGTCAGGGTTTTCTTTTAAACAAGGTCTAATTGATGTGTTGAAAGGTACTTAATACCTTTTTGAGACCATGTTAATCAAGACAATTCAAAGCGATCCAGATTCATCACTTTGTCCCATGCAGCTACAAAGTCCTGCACGAATTGCTCTTTTGAGTCATCACTTGCATAAACTTCGGCTAATGCTCGAAGCTCTGAATTTGAACCGAAGATCAAATCAGCACGAGTTCCTGTACATTCTACTTGGCCGGTATTGCTGTTCCTTCCTTCAAATACGTCCGCGTCCGTAGAAGTAGCCGTCCATGTTCCATGGAAGTTGAGAAGGTTTACAAAGAAGTCGTTTGTCAACGAACCAGGACGATCAGTGAAAACACCATGCTGAGAACCATCAAAATTGGTTCCGAGCACACGCATTCCACCAACCAGAACTGTCATTTCTGGTGCTGTCAAGGTCAGAAGTTGGGCCTTGTCTACCAACATCTCTTCTGTCGATACACTGAACTTTTTCTTCATGTAGTTTCTGAAACCGTCAGCCATTGGCTCAAGAACGGCAAAGGATTCTGCATCCGTCTGATCCTGAGAAGCATCAGTTCTACCCGGAGTGAATGGAACTGTAATATTATGCCCTGCATCTTGAGCAGCTTGTTCGATAGCGGCACAACCACCAAGAACAATTAAGTCAGCAATAGAAACTGAGCCGCTGAATTCATTTTGGATGCTTGTAAGAGTATCCAACACTCTACCCAATTGAACTGGGTTGTTCACTTCCCAATTCACTTGTGGTTCAAGTCGAATTCTACCTCCATTGGCACCACCTCGCTTATCCGATCCTCTGAAAGTAGAGGCTGAAGCCCAGGCAGTGGATACTAACTCAGACACCGATAGTCCCGAAGAGAGAATTTTCCCTTTCAATTCAGATACATCAGCATCACTAATCAAATCACCGGAAGATGCGGGGACAGGGTCTTGCCAAATTAATACTTCAGAGGGCACTTCAGAACCAACATATCTTGAAAGAGGGCCCATATCTCTATGAGTTAGCTTAAACCAGGCTCTCGCGAAGGCATCTGCAAACTGATCTGGGTTTTCATGGAATCTTTTTGAGATTGGCCCATAAATAGGGTCCATCCTCATGGCCATATCAGCCGTGGTCATCATAATGGTTACTTTTTCACCAGAACCATCCACCTGAGGGGCATGATCATTTTCGGAAAGATTTACCGGGTGCCATTGGTGAGCTCCTGCCGGGCTTTTGGCCAATTCCCACTCGTATCCGAACAAGGCATCGAAATAACTGTTGTCCCAAGTGGTTGGGGTAGGAGTCCAGGCTCCTTCAATTCCACTGGTGATGGCATGCACGCCTTTTCCACTTTCATAGGTGTTTTTCCATCCAAAACCTTGCTCTTCTATACTTGCAGCCTCAGGTTCACGACCAACATATTGGTCTGGATCGGCAGCACCATGGGCCTTTCCAAAGGTGTGTCCTCCCGCAACCAGTGCTACAGTTTCTTCATCGTTCATGGCCATTCGACCAAAGGTTTCTCGAATGTCTTTACCAGATGCAACCGGATCAGGGTTAGCATTTGGTCCTTGAGGGTTCACGTAGATCAAACCCATTTGAACAGCGCCAAGCGGATCTTCCAACTCGCGATCTCCCTTGTAGCGTTCATCACCTAGCCAATCAGTTTCCGGGCCCCAGTAAACGTCCTCTTCCGGCTCCCAAACGTCTTTACGTCCACCTGAAAACCCGAAGGTTTTGAATCCCATCGTTTCCAACGCGCGGTTGCCCGCTATGATCATCAGATCGGCCCAGGAAAGTTTACGACCATATTTTTGCTTTACAGGCCATAGCAATCTTCGAGCTTTGTCCAGATTGCCGTTGTCTGGCCAGCTGTTGAGCGGGGCAAAGCGTTGTTGTCCGGCACCAGCTCCTCCACGGCCATCGTGGATTCGGTAGGTTCCTGCACTGTGCCAAGCCATTCGAATGAAGAATGGGCCATAATGACCATAATCGGCTGGCCACCAGTCCTGGGAATCGGTCATAACCGCATCCACGTCTTTGTTTACTTCGTTGATGTCAAGGCTCTCGAATGCCTCAGCGTAGTTGAAGTCTTCGTCCATTGGATTGGACAGAGAAGAATGTTGTCTGAGTATGTTTAGTTTTAACTGATTGGGCCACCAGTCACGATTGGCTGTGCCACCACCGGCACTCTCATTAAGAGTGCCGCTCATAAATGGGCACTTGCTCATGTCTCCGCTATTATTGTTATCCATTTTTTGTGATTAGTTAATTTTGATGTGTTTTCTTTTGTCAATTTTTTCACCCTGTATGTGCAGCGAAATGTCCGTCACATCAAGGTTTTCAATATTTTTCCTGGCCAAAAAATCCTTGATCAATTCTCGTAATTCTTCATCCTCAAAGTCAATGATCTCATTGGTGTTGGTGCAGTAAATATGATTATGAGAATCAGTATGCGCATCATAGCGCATGGCACCGTCCTGAACCAGCACTTTTTTTATCAGACCCTTGTCAACCAATGTTTCCATTGTGCTATATATAGTAGCCAACGACAATGTTGGATTCTCAACCCTCACCTCTTCAAATATATTTTCCGCAGAGGGGTGGCGATCGGACTGTGTAATGGCATTCAGAATTACCAAACGTTGCTGAGTGACTTTAAGTCCGGCTTTGATTAATCTCTCTTTAGTATGATTGATTTGATTCATTTCTAATTAGGAATAATTCTTATTTAGGAATTATTGCTAAATGTATAATATCAATCTGAGAAGTGCAAAAAATCCTTTAAGGATTAAGTAGGGTATTTCCAGGGTTCTGCGTAGCCCTTCAGTAGCCGTATACATCTTTTAATTGCTTTATGCATTTTAGAGATTGTGTTCGGCATATTTATGTATCTTAGTGCTCCTTTTCACAAATCTAACTTTAAAATGAAAAAGAATTTTCTATTACTATTAATCTGTACGGCATTTGTCTTCTCTTGCGGTGAGGCAGGTGTCGAATCAGACATATCCAAAATCTCTGAGCTAAATTTTGAGGTTACGGTAGCTGATTTCACTGATGTTGGTGGCTTTTTAGTGGCTGACCTTGGAGAATCAATTGATCCGGCTTCAGAGGAATTTGATGAGTATCTGGGTGATGTCGAGAACTACTTTATAAATAAAGTAGAAATCCAGATCAAGGACTATACCAGTGGTCCCAATGATCCAGTGATTGTCTTTATTGGTGCAGGTGCAGGACCTATAGCTAACACGCTAGGACCCAATATTATCCAAGAGGATAGTCGCTTGGGTGGTTCGACTCCCCTAATAACGAGTTTGACTGATGCCAATGGAAAGATCACCAATACGGATAGGGTGACGTTATTCAATCGCAAAAATCCTTCTGAAGGGTTGGTTAATTCAACAAACCCTGGCCTCCAGCAAGTTTTGACGGCACTTACGAATTCGACCCCCTTTGAGGGCAGAATGCAGGTTGCCCTTCAAGGTGCCCTATCTGGCCCATTTACTATTACTATTTTCTTTGACCTCACCGCAAGAGTTCAATTGGACTAAGCCTCACCAACCGACAGAAGATGAAAAAGAGCATAAAAATACTATTAACTATAGCCATACTTGGCAGCGCAATAAACGAATCAAAGGCCCAAATTGATTTTGGAACCTTTTTAGAAGCAGGAGTGGGTGATGCAAACCAACTTTTGGAATCATATTTTGAACCGGCCTTTGTGGGTTTCGGATTTGGAATGAATAGCGGTTGGTATAACACAGCTAAACCCCATAAGTTTTTGGGTTTTGATCTGAGTATTTCAGCTAGTGCTGCAATAGTACCTGACGCGAAACAGTTCTTCACTTTTAATAATAGCGACTATGAGAATGTGTTTTTCTCTGATGGTAGCAGTGTTGAATTACCGACCTTATTTGGTCCCAACCTTGGTGCTGATGATCTTCCTCAATTGACATTTAGAGATATTTTAGATGTTGATAACGATGGAGATTTTAGGGAAGAATTGATCCGGATTTCGGCTCCCACAGGATTGGGTATTGACACGGATTTTCCGGTGAATGCGGTGCCTACACCAATGATTCAGCTTGGAATTGGTCTGTTCAAGGGTACAGAAGTTAAACTGAGAATTATTCCTGAAACATTAACCCAGTCTTTATTTGGAGATGATGATGAATTTGGATTGAAAGTATTTGGCATTGGTGTAATGCATGACATCAAACAATGGTTGCCAGCATCTAAGTTACTTCCATTTGATCTTTCACTTTTTGTAGGATACACCAACCTTAATGCCACTATGAAACTGGATCCGGATGATCCTACTTCAGATCAGGTGGCCAGATTTGACGCTTCGGCAGTAACGGCTCAAGCTGTTATATCCAAAAAGTTAGCCCTTTTCACTGCATTTGCAGGTTTAGGCTGGGCAAAATCAGATGTTGATTTTACCTTGGAGGGGAGATACGAAACGGAATCATCTGTATTGGTGGATCCGATTGCATTCAACTTTAGTAACAGTGGTCTGCGTGCCAATGTAGGTTTAAGAATTAAGTTACTTTTCCTTACACTGACAGGCGAGTATGCGATCCAGGAGTACAATACGATAACAGGTACAGTTGGATTCAGCTTTAGGTAATAGATTTACTTGTTAGAAATAAAAAAAACCCTGACTGAACAGTCAGGGTTTTTTTATGAGGTTGGTTTAATGAACTTATTTTCCCTTGAAATCCGCTCTTCGTTTTTCCACAAAGGCATTCATTCCTTCTTTCTGATCTTCACTTGAAAACAGCATATAAAAGTTTTTACGTTCAAATTGTAAGCCTTCATCCAGAGGAACTTCAAAGGATCTTTTTACAGACTCCTTGGCCATCTGCACTGCTAATGGAGACATTGAAGCAATCTCTTTAGCAAGTTTTAGGGCCTCTTCCATATACAATTCCACAGGAACAATTTTGTTAATAAGGCCGTAATGAAGCGCTTCTTCTGCGTTTATAAATTTACCTGTAAGGACAAGTTCCATGGACTTGACTTTCCCAATTGCTTTAGTGAGTCGTTGCGTACCACCAGCTCCTGGCATTACACCTATCTTGATTTCAGGCTGACCGAATTGGGCAGTCTCTGATGCAACAATCATGTCACATGTCATGGCCAATTCACAGCCACCACCAAGGGCGAATCCTGATACAGCTGCTATAATCGGTTTTTTTGTTTTATTGATTTGATCCCAGGTGGTGAAACGGTCTTCCTTCCACATGTCAATGGTTTGCTTACCAGCCATCTGTTTAATGTCCGCGCCTGCGGCAAAAGCTCGCTCATTTCCGGTAATGACCACGACCCGAACCTCATCGTCCTTATCGAGTTCCTTAAGGCTCTCGCTAATTTCCTCCATGAGCTGGATGTTCAGCGCATTTAGCTCCTTCGGTCTATTGAGTTGAATGAGGGCAATGTGCTTTTGATAGGCTTTGGTTACTTTGATGAATTCCATAGGTTTGTTTCAGATCGGGTTTCAAATTGAGCAAAAGACCCTGCAAATAAAAACCTAATTCTGAATCCATGAAGAAAACCAAAGTACTTTTTGTTTGTCTTGGAAATATTTGCCGGTCACCATTAGCGGAAGGTGTTTTTAAGAAGAAGGTAATTGAGCAAGGCCTTGACCAGCAATTTGTGATTGACTCCTGCGGAACTGCTGCCTACCATGTTGGAGATCAACCTGATCCGAGAAGTGCTGCGAATGCACGAACAAATGGAGTCTTTCTGGACCATCGTGCCCGTCAGTTTCATCGATCAGATTTTGAGGAATTCGATTACATTCTGGCCATGGATAGGAGTAACCTTAGAAACATCCAATCTCTTGAGGGAAGTGCGTCTGACTATGAACTTTCTCTAATGCGAGAATTTGACCCAGAGGCAAAGGGGGCAGATGTACCCGATCCATACTATGGTGGAGAGCGTGGCTTCCAGGATGTGTTTGATATTTTGGACAGATCGACAGCCGTATTGCTTGAGCATATATTGAAGCAAGAGTCGTAATGTCAACACCCCCAAATTTTCTGTCGCGGGCCTTAAGTGAATTGACCGGGGGATGCCACATTCTTGACTTTCACGCCTTGGGAGGAGGCTGTATCAATGAGGCAGCCAAGGTTAAGACTAGTCATGGCAATTTCTTTGTCAAGTGGAATGTGAACAGCCCACCAGATATGTTTGAAAAGGAAAGGAGGGGATTGGACTCACTCAAAGAATCTGGCACAGTTAAAATACCCCAGGTCTTATCTCATGGAGTTGCTGCCAGTACAGGCTATCTTATTCTAGAGCTGCTTGAAAATGGACGGCCTCTAGGTGATTATTGGGAACGGTTCGGAATTGATTTAGCAGCCCTGCATAAAACTCAGTCTGATCAGCATGGCCTGGGTTATGATAATTACATCGGCAGGCTGGTCCAATGCAATCAACCTGAAAATAACTGGATCAATTTCTTTTCTCATCAACGCTTAAGGCCACAATTAAAACTAGCGCGTACCAATGGATTTATTAATGTCACTATTGAAGATCAATTTGACTTACTGATTAATAAATTAGCTGATTTAATGCCTGAGTTGCCACCTTCGCTACTCCATGGCGATCTTTGGAGTGGCAATTTTATGACAGGCCCTGATGGTTATGCCTGGTTAATTGATCCGGCAGTTTACTTTGGGAGCCGTGAGATGGAAATTGCCTTTACCATGCTTTTTGGTGGTTTCGACAATCAGTTTTATGAGGCTTATAATAATCGCTTTCCTTTAGAGCCCGGTTTTGATCAAAGGGTCGAGCTTTACAATCTCTATCCACTTTTGGTTCATGTGAATCTGTTTGGTAGTAGCTATTTAAGTGGAATAAGGCAGACGCTAAATCGGTTTGTTTAGGCCTTATAAACCATCTGGAAGTTATTTCTGGATCGTTGCTCTATAATCACTTCTTTATCCTTCATAAGATCAGTAATTGTCTTCTGATTATAGTTTTTGACCGTGATCAGTTCTAGTCCTTCGTTGTAATAAATCAGGAACTCTTCCATCAAAGCGGTTCGGAGCATTTCGCGCTTGGCCGGATTGTCATCCATACATATGGTGAAGGAGATAGCCGAATTCTGCATCAAGTTGATTGTCAGGTTGAGTCTGTTGATGTTCTCAAAAATCAGACTGATGTGATGTTCATTGATAAAGGAGAAATCACTGATTTTGAAGGAAATAACGGTTTGCTTGTCCTTGTGAATAATAGCGGGGGCCAGATCCGGAATAGTACATTCATTGATTAGTGTACCTGGCTCATCGGGATTTTTAAATGACTTGACATACAAAGGGATGTTCATTTGAGCCAATGGCTTAATGGTTTTTGGATGAATTACCGTTGCTCCATAAAAAGTCATCTCTGCGGCTTCCTTGAAAGGAAGCTGCTTGTAGCGCTTTGTGTTTTCGAATTTCTTGGGGTCGGCATTCAAAACACCTGGAACATCTTTCCAAATAGTTACGGATTCAGCCTTTATTGATGTACCGAAAATGGCAGCAGTAAAATCACTTCCCTCTCTGCCAAGCGTTGTTGTATCAAAATTCGAATTGGAGCCAATAAAACCCTGGGAGACGATCACCTTGTCCTCAATATGTTGCGACACATTAGACCTGATAATATTTTGCGTGGCACCCCAGTCAATTTTGGCAGCTCTATGTAAACTATCAGTCTTGATAACTTTGCGTGCATCCATCCAATGACAATCAATTCCTGAATGGTTGAGGAATGTCACGACTATTTTAGTAGATAAAATTTCGCCTAATGAGACAGTTTGATCATACAGGTAGTCATAGCCCAGTGATGAACTGAAACTGTTCAACTGACTTTCCAACTCCTCGTAAATCTCTGCAATTTCTTTACCTAAAACCTCGTCATGTGAAAGGTTGAGTTCCTTGACAATATTGTTATGAAACTTTTGAAGACTCATTAAACCCTCGGAGAAATCCTCAGCGTCCAAAGCACTTTGTAGTAAACCCTCAATTGAGTTGGTAGTCTTGCCCATGGCAGAAATAATGACAATCAACTGCTCTGGCTGATTTGCCTTAATAATATTGGCCATGTTTTGTACTGTGGCGGAATCCTTAACAGATGCTCCACCAAATTTGAAAACTTTCAAGTCGCGTTGGCTATTTTTAGTAATTTCGCTGCAAGTTATTAACGAATCTCAACAATCAAATTATTGCCGCTATGGCTAAAGCAGAAAACTCCAGAATTGCACTTCCAGTTGGTACCAACCTTGACAGGTTTATAATGAAGAATCAAGAGGCCTTTGCCTACGCCACGGGTGAGCTGTCGCAATTGCTGCGGGACCTTGCCTATGCGGGCAAGGTGGTCAACCGTGAAATCAATATGGCAGGCCTGGCGGGCATTACAGGGGCATATGGTGCTGAAAATGTTCAGGGTGAAGAGCAGCAGAATTTGGATGTTGCTGCCAATATTCGCTTTAGTAGAGCCTTGAAAAAAGGAGGAGAGGTAGTCGCTGTGATTTCAGAGGAAGAAGAAGATATCATTCATTTAAACCCTCATGGAAAATATATTATAGCCATTGACCCGTTGGATGGGTCATCAAATATTGACGTGAATGTCTCAATAGGCACTATTTTTTCTATTTATCGAAGAAAATCAGAGGATGGTACTCAGGCCGACATGCAAGATGTATTGCAACCTGGCAATGAGCAGGTAGCTGCTGGCTACATCCTTTACGGGTCTTCCACAATGTTTGTGTTTACGACAGGTGCCGGAGTGAACGGCTTTACCTATGAGCCTTCTTTGGGAGAGTATATCCTGTCACATCAGGACATGACCATTCCGGCCAATGGTAAAATTTATTCGGTCAATGAAGGTTCATATAATTCCTTTCAACCTGAGGTAAAGGAATACATTGAAAAATGTAGAGAGCGAGGACATTCTGCGCGTTACATCGGATCATTGGTAGCGGACTTTCACAGAAATTTATTGAAAGGTGGAATTTATATTTACCCTGCCACTGCAAAGGCACCAAAGGGTAAATTGCGCCTGATGTACGAATGCAACTGTCTTGCTTTTATTGCTGAGCAGGCAGGAGGCATGGCAACGGATGGCAAAAACAGCATTATGGATATTATACCTACCGAACTACACCAGCGGGTGCCGTTTTTCGTAGGCAGCAAAGAAATGGTAGAGGAAGCTTCTCAGCTTTAAGCCAAGTCTAAGCGCTATACCTTTTTCTACTTTCTACTTTTTGCAATTCTCGCTCCAAGATCATTTGAGCGATTACATGAGCAGCGTTTTCAGGATTATTGGCCAGTGTTGCCTTTAACCTGTCTTCTGACACATCAATTCTGTAGAGTGCGTTTAGAAGTTTGTTGAAGTCATTTGAAATCAAGTAGTCTACAATCTGAGTGAGCCGCGTAAGTATCTCTTCTACAGAAACATTACCATGATCAAATTCGAATGAATTTTGTTCGAGTTGAAAGTCCTTAATGATTAGAGCGGTGCCGGCAAGGAGGCCTTTGTGATCCATGATCGGCTACTTGCTATTCTTCCTCGTCAGGCGAGGTCTCTTCATTCTCTGTTGAGGCCTCTTCATTCGGGGCTTCTTCTTTTTGGAATACTGCAGGAAACTTCTGAGCCAGGGTATTATACCAGGTGACCAATTTTTTGATGTCGGAGACATAGACCCGCTCTTCATCATAATCCGGCAAGATGTGCTTCAGGAAGGACTTCAGTTCATCGGGATCAGAATTTTTGTCCAGACCTGTATCTCCATCAAATTCTGAGTGAATCTTTGACATTACATCTTCCAGTGGGGAAGAGCCTTCATCGGAATGAGTATAGATGGAAATCTCACTTAGAATGGATACTCGTGCATCAGCACCTACTACAAGCTTGGTCTTTTTTTCATCCATTGACTCCAAAATGACTCCTGATTTCGAGGGACTTAGTACTTTAAACAATCCTCCTTTTCCTGCAACTGATGCGATTTCTTCGAATTTCATTTTTTAAGCTTGTCTATTTATGGGGCAAAGAAAGGAAATGCTGGCCTAGGTATGCAAGAAAAATTGGGACTAATTGACGATGTCTAAAATATAGCTCAGAAGGTCTTCTCTTCCAGCGGCTGTTTCTGCTGAGGTAGAAAATATCAAAGGAGTTTCTTCCCAGGTTTTCAATAGCGCATTTCTGAAAAGAGCAATTGACCTTTCCGTTTTGTTCCTGGTTTGCTTGTCTGTTTTGGTAAATGCCAGTGCCAGGGGAATGCTATTTTTGCCTAGCCAATTGATGAATTCCAGATCGATTTTCTGTGGTTCTAAGCGGCTATCGATTAAGACGAATACCAACTGGAGGTTTTCTCTGTTGATTAGGTATTGTTCAATCATCTTACTCCATGCGGCTCGATTCGTTTTGCTGGTTTTGGCATAGCCGTATCCCGGCAAATCCACCAAAAACCAACTTTCGTCAATGATAAAATGATTGATTAGTTGCGTTTTTCCAGGTTTACCTGAAGTTTTAGCCAGATTCTTACGCTCCGTAAGCATATTGATCAAAGATGACTTTCCCACATTGGATCTGCCGATAAATGCGAATTCTGGTTTATCGGCTGGTGGACATTTTTTATAGTCCGTATTGCTGATGACGAACTTGGCCTCTTTAATCATGCTGCAAAAGTAGCTAACTAATTATTTAATCAGAATTTGATTGCCTGATCTTTTATATAACTTTGCAAACCATTGAAAATCAGAAAATTTAAAACAAGATAATATGTCTAAAGCAAAGGCCGGAGATAATGTAAAAGTGCACTATACAGGCAAACTCAATGATGGAACCGTCTTCGATTCTTCGGAAGGTCGAGCACCTCTCGAATTTGAAGTTGGAGCGGGTATGATGATCAAAGGATTTGATGCCGCTGTGTATGGAATGGAGATTGGTGAGAAAGTAACGGCTGAGATTTCAGCGGCTGAAGCCTATGGGGAATCTAATCCCGAATTAATTATTGATGTACCAAGACAAAACCTTCCGGCCGATTTGAAGCCTGAGATAGGTCAGCAATTAGCGATGTCACAACCGAATGGTCAGCAGATGCCTGTTAAGGTAGCCGAAGTTCATGAAGATAAAGTGGTTATAGATGCCAACCATGATTTGGCCGGCAAAGACTTAATATTTGATATCGAGCTGGTTTCCATTAATTAAAATCTTAAAACTTGTTAAGAAAGCCACGAAACTTTGTTTCGTGGCTTTTTTTTTGCGCCATTGTAACCAATGGCATTCTTTCTGCATTCAGAAGTTGAGATATCGCTTGTAGGGTATTTCGCGCTGGGTCGTATGTAGGAATGATAGTATAGCTTAAGCTCATTGCAACCGCTGAAAGAAAATAGACTTTTGGAGGGCTGTCTGAAAGGAAATCAACAGGCCCAATATAGCCTTTACTCAAAGTACAGGGCGGATATGTATGGGCTTTGTTTAAGATATGCCAAGTGCAGAGAAGAGGCGAATGACATGTTGCAGGAGGGGTTTATCAGGGTTTTTAAAAATTTGGACAAGTACGAACCCCGGCAGGCATTGGTGTTTTGGATTCGTAGGGTGATGATTAATGCTTGCCTTGAACACATAAGGAGAAACAAAAAACATGATGTTGCAAGCAATGAGTTGTTGGAAGAAGTGCTTGATAGCTCCATGGCCTCCATTGATGTTCAGAATGCAAAAGAGCTTATCGAGCTGATTCAGCAATTACCAGATGATTACAGAATGGTCTTCAATTTATATTCGATTGAAGGGTATTCGCATAAAGAAATAGCAGAAATGCTCAACATTAGTCTGTCTAATTCCAAGGTGAGGCTAATGCGGGCAAGGGCTATTTTACAGAAGCAATTAGAACAGCAAATGAGTGCATAGTGAAAGAGAACAATCACTATATCGATAAAATATTCAAGGACGACCTTAAGGGATATAAGGAAGAACCTGAAGAGAAATTATGGGCTGGTATAGCAGCTGAAATTGGTTATGGAACAGGTGTTGGCACAGTTGGTATCGCCTTATGGAAGAAGGTCTTGATCGGAGCCGTGGTTCTAACCCTGGTTGCCGGGGGTATTTGGTTGTCCCAAAAAGAAAGCAAAAACATAGAGAAGAATGAGACGAAATCGGAGATTGAAGACATTGTTGGAAAATCGTCAGACGAGAGCAAGAAAGTCACCAACCAGGAAGCCGGAGGAATTTCTGATAAGGAAACGATTCCTAAAGGAATTGTCCAAAGCGACTTGCCGGTTGCCACACTCGGAGACGACAGAATTGTAAAGTCTGGTATAGAAGATCAGGAAACAAATGAGTTTCCAATAGAATCGACAGATGAAAAACCTGTGGGGTCTGTAACTGATGATATCAATAGGCAGGGAAATGGACCAGATTTGGGTAGCGGTTTGAAAGATCAGGGTATGCTTGAAATTTCACCGCTTAGATTGTCGCTCCCCTTGTCACCTCTTCCCCGATTCGATGGAGGGATTGATGGGTTGGCCACAAACTTTAGGTACAGCCAAGACTCTGTCTCCAAAAGAAAGCGCAAGTGGTTTGGGCATGTGGGTCTGGGTTATGGGTATTCACCCAATAATCACTTCAGCTTTTTACAGAATGAGGGTAGGGTAGGTGTGGTATTCGGAGGCGGGCTCTATTTGTCTGACCAGGGTTTTGTCTCATTGAGCATGTCACGCTTCCAATGGAAATTGGGATACACCAGACTTATAGGGAAATCAAAACTGAAATTGGCTATTGAGGGCGCCATAGGGATGGCTTTTTACAATAACAATGGGCCCTCTCTAGGCATGGGGTTATTCTATGACTTAAAATCAGGAACCCGGTTGACCTCAATGATTTCTTATCAACAATCGCTGGTAGGTACCAGAGATTGGTCGTTCTCTGCGAACGTAGGAATGCAATTCGATCTTTTTCAACAAAAAAACAAATCCAAGGGATCTTCAAGACGACCGCTTTTAAGATTAGGTACTAATGATCCAAATTATTGGAAAGGTTGGTTCATTACCCCACAGATGTCCTTTACCCATCGTAACTACGTTGGTTTAGGCGTTGGTAAATACTTGAACTCGTATTCATTTGTTGAAATATCTGCCGTGATGCGAGGAGGGCATAATCTGGGTCAAAGGACTAAAAACGACAGGCTGAGAATGGCCCTCACTTATAATTATCAAATGGGTCAGAAAAAGTTAAAAGCCTTGTTTAGGGCCGGATTTACTTATGAAACCAGCCAAAAAATACTGAATCAATCCAATACTTATTACACCATTGGATTTGGAGCACTCTACAATCTAAACGACCGTATGAACTTGTTTGCGGTACCAGTTTACCAGAATCCTTTCTCTCTATTTCCTTCCGAAGGCCGCTTTTCGGTGCGTTTAGGATTTCAATTGAAATTATAAATCAACAATTGTAACCATCATGCTTTACCCTGCATTTAGAAGATGCAAGAAAAGATATGATGAAGATGATAAGGATGAAAATTATTGTGGTGCTGATGGTTGTTGGTACCATGAACCTGCAAGCACAATGGCACACCAAATGGCATGAAGTGATGGGGGAGGCGACTATGGTTTTGGCCAATAGTAAAGATATCCACGATGATATAAACGTGAGCGTGAAAAAGAAGATGGTAATGGATGCTACGTTGGATGCAATTCAAAATGCAATCAACCTACGGCTGAACCCTGTGGTGAGCACAGCCGCTTACAAGACAATTCTTGAAAAGGATTACTTGACCATCAATGATCATTTGATTGATCTTCTGACAATTCAAAATATTAACTGGCAACGCCAAGCCAGTCCTATTTTTGTTCAAGATGAAAACAATCCCAAAAAATGGACTGTGGTGATTCAGGGGCTGGTTAAGAAAGGCGATTTAGAGGTGCCACCTCCGGTGATAACCCAGGTCGAACCTCCAAAACTAAAAAAGACAGATCCAGTTGTACAGCCCAAACCTGCTATGCCAATAGAGGCTGAGGAACCAACTCCTGAGAAGATTGTGGTGAAAAAAGAAAGAGTAAGAAAACCATATCAAAAATATCTGCTTGGCATTAATGCAGGGGCTACCTATGACCTGCCTACCAGCCTGAATCTTGACAATGGTGACTTTATTGATGCCAATTATGCCATCGGGTACAAGCTAGGTGTTCGCCTGCCACTCGCCAGAAACTTCCAGATTGGTGCAGATTATATGACACAGGAATTGGAGTTTGGAGAAGAGACAGGCTTTGGGGGATTTGGAAACTTTGGAAATTCTGCCGGACATAGAAACGGAGGCGGCAATGGAAGGCAGAGCCATCATGGAGGTGGTTATGATACTTTTGACGCTACCCATTATGTTAGTATGTCCGGCTTTGGATTTTCGATGGGTAGCCTTAGAAATGTCATAAATCCATCAATAGGTGTGTTTTACCAGAGAGGCGACATTTCTGGTATAGGTGGAAATGGTGCTGGAAAGATATTAAAAAGAGGGGCGAGCTTCGGGTTGGATATTGGGAGGGGTAGACTAAAATTCGGTCTTGAAGCAACGGCTTATTGGCTAAATACAAGTGCCAGCTTCGATGGCTTTGGTGAAGTGCACCAACCCATGGAGATACTTTCAGATATTAGGTTAGAAGAGGCTAATTGGAGCTTTGGAATAAATATGAAGTTGTTTCTTTAGTACCCAGCGTTAACTGTAATGCAGTACGGTTGATGAGCGAGAGGCTGCCTACGGTGGCCTCTTTGCTATTGCGCATTTACATATTTTGAATCCTTGTATTGCTCTAAAAAATCGCTGGCCTTTCGTTGTACTTCAACACACCTGAAAATTGTTTGCTGAATTTGTCTTCTAACATGACGAGCTCTGGTATATTCAGACATTTCCGGATCTACTTTTAAGTTAAACTCTCTGCTATATTCCAGAATCTGTTGAAGGCGGTCAAACTCAACATATACTTCCGCTAAATCCAGGGACAGCTGTCTATTAAAACCGCTGGCAATTCCACTTTCTTTCGAGGTTTCCCACGCCAGGTTTTTGACCTCTGGTCTTCCAACACCACCTTGAAACGGTGTTGTCGCCCCGTCCTCATATAATCTGATCATTGAATCCAACAGGTCTAATTGCTCATTATTGAAGCTTAGTGCACCTTCAAGGGCCATGAAGGAATTTACCTCCAGGAAAATATCCTGAAGGGCCCTGTCAATCCTTTTCTGTTCATTTAGATTTTCTCTCCAGGAATCAAGCGCTAAGGCAAGCAATACTGCAAAAATGATCGAGAAGATTTCCAGAAGAAACCTTTTTGGGTTGAGCTTTGACATTGAGTTAGTCCTGTTTGGTCTCTATGCTTTGTTTGTACAAGGCTGATAATACACCTTCTTGTCCGTTTAACTCGTAAAATAACATGTCTAATTGATATAGAGTCGCTTCAAGGTTATCAAGGTTTTGAGTCTCCCTTGAAAAAAGTGCATCTAAAATTTTGGACATGGTTTGATTCAGCACAATATCCTGAAGTCCGTAAATCAAAGTGAGTTCTTCCACTACGTCATAGTCAAATTCTGAAATGATCTCTGTGGATTGGGCAGTTTTCCATGCCGTTTCACCAATTAAAACGTCAATTAACGATTCGCCTTTTAACAGGACGTCCAGATCAAAGAATTTGTGCTTTCTGAATTCAGCCATCAATTCGGGATTCTGCCCAGAAACCAGGGAGTCTAACCTGGCCTTGACCCTTCGATGTTTTTCTACCCATCGATCCATGGCTTTATTATTCTGCTCTATTTCCAGATCGATCTTTTCCATTGCAGCAAGGGTCTCCTTTTTAGTCTTATTGGATTCGACCAATTGAGAAATGAACAGCGCGAACAAAACACTAAACACGATAAGGAAGCTCTCTGCCCCGAGCTTTTTGTAATTGAGTTTGTTCATATTATTAATCCAAAATAAATAGAAAGGTTTGTCCCTTCGATTGCTCAAATTACGTCATCTAATCGATTTCTTAAACAAATTACCATGACAGAATCATTGCATGATCTAGAATTCCCAGGTGAGTCACCTGAATACCGTGAACATAGAGATAAGCTTCTTCAGGCAGAAATCGATTTGCGCGCCAGAATTGAAGAGGTAGCTTCCTTGCGAAGAGAGCTTCCTAAAGGTGGAAAGGTCAAAGAAGATTACGTATTTGAGAGGATAGGTCTCAACGGCCAGGTGGAAGAGGTGAGGTTATCGGAGCTATTTGATCCCGGTAAATTTACTTTGGTTATCTATAATTATATGTTTGGTGCGGAAATGGCTAGTCCATGTGTGAGCTGTACAGCCATACTGGACAGTACCAATGGTAATGCTATTCATGTATCGCAAAGGTTGAGTTTGGCCGTTGTGGCTAAGTCACCAGCAAATCGAGTACAGGCCATGGCCGATGAACGTGGGTGGTCGAATCTTAGGATGCTCTCTTCCGCCAACAACACATATAATGCAGACTACTTTGGAGAAAATGCTTCAGGTGCTCAATTGCCTATGTGCAATATCTTCGTGAAGAGGGCAGATGGGATTTACCATTTTTGGGGTACGGAGATGCTTTATGTGAAAAGTGGTATGCAGCCCAGACATATGGATTTGGCTTGGCCACTTTGGAATTTCTTGGATATGACCCCAGAAGGAAGAGGGGCAGATTGGTATCCTAAATTGAGCTACGATTAATCGGAATAATTGCCAAAAACACCCTGTTTCCTTCGTATTATTGCACCCAGATTATGACAGTAGTACCGTACAAGGAGAAGCAGACGGCAAAGAAGGAGCAGGTGGCAGAAATGTTCGACAACATCAGCCATCGCTATGATTTTCTGAATCACTTTCTAAGCTTGGGAATTGATATTCGATGGCGAAAAAAGGCCATTCGATTATTAAAGGAGGATAGACCAAAAACAATTTTAGACATTGCCACTGGTACCGGAGATTTTGCTATTGAAGCACTCGCGTTAAAGCCTGAAAAAGTGATTGGCGTTGATATTTCTTCTGGAATGTTAGAGGTAGGTAGGCAGAAAATAAAGAAAAAAGGCCTTGAAGAGCAAATTGAATTACAAATGGGTGATTCGGAAAAGCTGCTTTTTGACGATAATAACTTTGATGCAGTGATCGTTTCCTTTGGTGTAAGGAATTTTGAAAATCTGGAGAAGGGTTTGGCGGATATGTACCGAGTACTCAAACCGGGAGGGAAAACAATCATAGTTGAATTTTCAAGGCCAACAGCCTTTCCTATGAAACAATTGTACAATTTTTATTTTAAGTACATTCTCCCGATTATTGGCAAGGTAGTATCTAAGGATCAGGCGGCATATACCTATTTGCCTGAATCAGTTGAAGCTTTTCCCGATGGGCAGAGATTTCTGAATATATTAGATAGCGTTGGATTTAAGAAGACAGAATGCAAGCCATTAACCTTTGGCATAAGCTCTATATACGTAGGGCAAAAATAACACTCCTCTTGCTTTGCCTTGCAGGGTCTCTTGGCTTTGCACAAGTGAGGGATTATTCGTCCATCAATCGGCCTGAAAGCGATTCGAAGGCCATTAAGTATGGCTTCTTTTTAGGCTTTCATCAAAACTCTTTTAACACACAATACTCTCCAGCGTTTGATGGCGCAGAATACGCAAATGTGAGTTCTATTACCTCCCTAAAAAGACCAGGTTTTAACCTTGGCTTTATGGTAAATTTTAAAATTCAGGACCAATTCACCCTAAGAGTGGTTCCTGTTAAAATAGGGCTTTATCAGTACGCTGTTGCATACAACTACACTGATCAGCCTTCGGAAACACAGCTTGTTGAAAGCACAAGAGTGGAGCCGGGAATTTTCCTGAAATATCGATCTCTTCGAAGAGGGAATACCAGAATGTATATTATTGGAGGGTTTTCAGGGTCTATCCGTTCCGGAAAGGCAGATGAAGACCCGACAGCAATAAGATTGAATACCCGAAAATTTGATTTAAAGGGAGAGATAGGTATTGGGGCGGAGTTTTATAACAAATACTTTAAATTCGCTCCGGAGCTTAGATACTCCTCGGGTTTGATCAATGCCTTGAATGGGGATAGCAACTTTTTCACCAACGGGTTGCAGCGCATTGCAACGCATATATTTACCCTCTATCTTCACTTTTCAGATTAGCATATGAGTAAAATAGCATTAGTTACCGGGGCTTCTTCAGGGATTGGATGGGCCACGGCAACAGCTTTGTCAGCCGTTGGATATGATCTTATCATTTGTGGCAGAAGGGCAGAGCGATTGGCTGAATTATCGAGCCAGGTTCAGACAAAGACACATAGCCTCCTTTTTGATGTTAGAGACAAGGACTCCGTAATCAATGCTATGGATTCCCTACCAGCAGAATGGAAGAACATTGATGTATTGGTCAATAATGCTGGCAATGCCCATGGCTTTTCATCCACACAGGAAGGCAACCTCGATGATTGGGATGCCATGATAGATATTAATGTGAAAGGGCTGCTTTATGTGACCAGGTCTGTGATTCCAGGCATGGTGGAACGGGGGACAGGTCATGTGATTAATATAGGTTCGATAGCCGGCAAAGAAGTCTATCCCAATGGCAATGTCTATTGTGCTTCCAAGCACGCGGTAGACGCTATTAATAATGGAATGCGATTGGATTTATTCGGTACAGGTGTTAAGGTCTCCCAGGTTTGCCCGGGACTTGTTGAAACCGAATTTTCAATGGTCAGATTCAAGGGTGACTCCGATCGCAGTGATAAGGTATATCAAGGTTTTGACCCGCTGACTGCCAATGATATTGCCGACATTATTCAATTTATGGTTACTCGCCCCAAGCATGTCAATCTAAGCGATGTTATCGTTTTGGCGGGTGAACAGGTAAGTTCGACCATGGTGAACAGGCAATGATGGAGAATCTTTATTTGGCCTTTATGCGGAGACATATTGCCAAATGCCCTTCAAATATGTAAGTTAGAATTGATTTCAGTTTTCATGGCAGACGAAGAAGAAAAACAATCGGGGTTGCTCATACCAAAGGTCTTTTATCACTCCGATACCAAGACACCAATGACAAATTGTATAGACTGCGATTATGATTTGATGCTTGGAGATAGGTACTACATGATTGAAAAGGTGTATAAACGATACGAAGCTTTGGATTCCGTTCAAGTGCTATTTGAGTATGCTATATGCAATCAATGCTACGACAAGATGAAGGAGGGGCTTTCTGTGGAAAGCATGTTCACGCTTTCAAATTACATGCTTAACAATACTGATTTGGAGGGTATGCAGAAGAGAATCGAGGAAAACCCAAGAGATGCTAAGAAATGGCTCACCCATTGTATGATAAAGGGCACGGAGGTGTCTGACATGAATGAATTTCAAATAGGGGCCTGTTTCAAGGGGAATGAATTGGTGACTGATTTCATGCCTCCTTTTGTAATTGGAGGTGCTGCAATGGAAGAGATCACAGAGCTTTTGTCCAAGGAGACTAAAGACGAAATGGACGGCTTTATGGATGATCACTTTGGCATCCCACCCGAATTACGCAAAGACCTTATTTTGATTTAATCATGAAGAAATTTCTGCTGCTATTATCTGTGTTGGCTGCTGTTTCATGCTCTTTTCCGGAAGAGGCCTCTGAAGTAGTATCCGGAGTTTCATGGGAGTTGGCCTCCTATCGTAAGCAGCATGTTTCCAAGGTCAATTATGAGCTGGAATTCAGAATTCCTAAAGACAATGCTCAGCAAATCCAGGCTATTGAAGTAGTTACGTTCGATTTAGATGAGGCTTCCGAACCCTTGCAATTAGATTTTCGCGAAAGCCAGGATTTGATCAAGGGGATTATTGTGAATGGCACCTCTCAGGAAATTAACCTGATCAATGAACATCTGATCATTGACAATGCGTTTTTAACAGCCGGTACAAATGAGGTGGAGATCAATTTTTTTGCCGGGGAAACTTCTCTGAATAGAAGGGATGAATTTTTATATACCCTCTTTGTTCCAGATCGGGCAAGAACTGCATTTCCTTGTTTTGACCAACCCAATCTAAAGGCCACTTATGATTTAACGCTTGATTTGCCTAGTGATTGGACCGCCATAGCCAATGCACCGCTCGCTCGGATGGATGTAGTTGATGGGAGAAAGAGCATGGAATTCCATACATCGGACCTTATCAGCACCTACCTCTTCTCTTTTGTGGCCGGAAAGTTCAAGGCCATTACACGGACACTGGATGGTCGTGAGATGACCATGATCCATCGGGAAACTGATCAGGAAAAGGTTGATCGGAATATTGATCTGATTTTTTACCTCCACAATGCTTCTATCGCATGGCTTGAGAGATACACCGGAATCAAGTATCCATTTAAAAAATTCGATTTTGCCTTAATTCCCAGTTTTCAATATGGAGGAATGGAGCATGTCGGGGCTATTCAATATAGGGCCAACAGTCTTTTCCTGGATGAAAATCCATCTCAGTCACGACTGCTTAGCAGGGCTAGCCTGATTGCCCATGAAACCGCACATATGTGGTTTGGAGATTTGGTTACCATGGATTGGTTTAACGATGTCTGGACCAAGGAGGTATTCGCGAATTTTATGGCCGCCAAAATGGTTAATCCAAGCTTTCCAGCCATTGACCATGACCTGAACTTTTTGGTGAGGCATTATCCTTCAGCTTATTCGGTTGATAGAACCTCAGGTGCAAATCCTATCAGACAAGAGTTGCCTAATTTAAAAGAGGCCGGTCAGATGTATGGAGCGATCATTTATAACAAGGCCCCTATTATGATGCGCCAGTTGGAAATGCTGGTTGGAGAAAACAAATTTCAGGAAGGTATGCAGGAGTATTTGCGCACCTATGCCTTTAAAAATGCTACCTGGACAAATCTGGTTGATATTTTAGACCGACAGTCTCCTGAAGATGTTACAGAATGGAGTGATGTTTGGGTCAATACATCGGGCAGGCCAAACTTTGCGGTTAAAGGACCACGTCCGGTAGAAAGCCATATGAATGGCCACCTTTTACAACTTGACCCTCAAAACCTTGGTAGGCGATGGACCCAAAATTTCAGTGTTAAAAATCTGGATAATAACAATGCCGCATTGAGCTGGGACAAGAATTCAGATAGTTTAATGATTGGGATTTTCAGTGAAGAAAATATGAAATCCATGCTTTTTAATGAAAATGGAAAGGGATATGGAATTTTTCCAATTGATGCCGAACTCATTCAAAATCACTGGAAATCAATGACCGACCTGCAAAAAGGGACCGCTTTGATTAACCTGCATGAGCAATTTTTGGAGGGTAATGAAATAGAGGCTATTGAGTATATCGGGCTTATTAAGTGGATTCTGATCAGAGAAGAAAACCAACTCTTGCTGAATAGAGTTTTAGGGCAACTGGGCAATGTTTACTGGTCATATCTAACAGCAGAAGATAGGGCAAGGGTAGCTCCTGACCTGGAACGCACCTTATACCACTGCATGAACGATAAGGCCGAAAGTCCAAGCCAGAAAAAGATATTTTTTAACGCCTTTAGAAATGTGACAATCACACGAACTAACATCGACAGGCTGTATAATATTTGGAGAGGGGTTTCACATGCCAAAGTAACCGGTCTGACCTTGTCAGAAAATGATTTGACCGGATTGGCTGGGGTTTTAGCCATAAAAGATACTGCCAGATCCAGTCAGATTGTTGAAAAGCAATTGGAGGATATCAAAAACCCTGATCGAAAGAAAAGGTTTGAGTTTATCGCGCCAGCTTTGTCTAATGATGTTGAGGTGAGGGATGCCTTTTTTGAATCATTAAAATTGGAAGAAAATCGCCAGACAGAATCATGGGTATTAGGTGCATTGGGTTATTTACATCACCCCTTGCGAAGAGAGCAGTCCGAAAAGTATATATTACCGAGCTTAGAGTTACTCCAGGAGATTCAAATCACGGGAGACATATTCTTCCCCAAAAGATGGTTGGATGTGAACTTAGGCAATCATGTTTCTCCTGAGGCTGTTAAGATCATAAGTGGTTTTCTTGAAGACAACCCCAACTATAATGCGCAGTTGAAGATGAAAATCCTTCAATCTGCAGACGGCACATTTAGGGCAGCTAAAGCCTTGAATCCTAAAATTGATATCCAATAAAAAAAGCCCCAACATGGTTGAGGCTTCTGTAGTTTTTATTTTGAGAAGGTCTTATCCAACTCTTTCGATCAGGTCAGCAGCTCTGTTAGAATAACCCGCTTCATTGTCGTACCATCCAACAACCTTTACCAAGGTACCTTGAGCAGAGGTCAGAAGAGAATCGAAGATGTTAGAGTGAGGATTGCCAACAATGTCAATTGACACAATTGGGTCTTCTGTGTACTCCATGACACCTTTCATTGGGCCGTCAGCTGCTGCTTTCATGGCCGCGTTTACCTCCTCCTTAGTCACTTCTTTTTTAAGCACTACTGTAAGGTCAGTCAATGATCCATCAGGAATTGGCACTCTCATAGCGATACCGTCCAATTTACCTTGTAGGTGTGGCAAAACAAGACCCACAGCTTTTGCAGCTCCAGTAGATGTTGGGATAATAGAGTAAGCCGCAGCTCTTGCTCTTCTCAAATCTTTATGAGGAGCATCCTGCAAATTTTGATCAGAAGTATAAGCGTGTACGGTAGTAATATAGCCATGCTCAATCCCAAAAGCATCGTCAAGTACCTTGGCCATAGGCGCCAGACAGTTGGTTGTGCAAGACGCATTAGACATGATTGTTTCTTCACCAGTCATTGTATCATCGTTGACACCAAGTACTACGGTCGGGATACCCCCTTTAGCAGGAGCAGAGATCACCACTTTTTTGGCTCCAGCCGTAATATGTTGTCCGGCACCTGCTTCGTCAAGAAAGAATCCTGTTGACTCAAGCACAACGTCTACACTTAGGTCGGCCCAAGGCAAGTTCTTAGGCTCCCTCTCTGCATAAATTCTGATTTCGGTACCATTTACAACAATGCCATTATCTGTGGCAGAAACAGTTCCATTGAATCTTCCATGCACAGAATCATATTTCAATAGATGTGCAAGCGTCTTGGTATCAGTTAGGTCATTGATGGCAACAACCTCGATATTTTCTTTTTCTTGTAGTGCTTTGAAAGTCAATCTTCCGATTCTTCCAAATCCATTAATAGCTACGCGGGTCTTAGACATTTCCTTATACGGTTTAACTGGTTTATAATGAGGGTGCAAAGGTAAAAATCCCCCACATTAAAACCAACCTAACTCAATATACCGGCTATAAGTTTCCAGAAGGTCCGGTACTTAGAATATTAGGCGAATAATTTTTTGCAAATATTAGCGTAGCATCTATATTTGCACTCCGAAAATTACTGAATAGAAGATTTGGTTGTTTTCAAAATGGTCCGTTCGTCCCTGCCTCCGGCAGGCAAGTAGGGGAGTTGGCCATGAAGTGAGCACAATGTGAAAACTTCAAGAGAATATTTACCTAATGGTCCGTTCGTCTAGGGGTTAGGACGCCAGGTTTTCATCCTGGTAACAGGGGTTCGATTCCCCTACGGACTACACTTGAAACCCTGACTTCTAAGTCAGGGTTTCTTCGTTTCGTCCTTCGGGGCTGGCGTTCCAGGCTGGCCCAACCCTAAATTGATCCACAGGATCAATTCTTCACGGATTGTCCTCCTACGGACTACGGTAATAGCAGGATATCGCTGGGCCTTCTGCATTTCGTCCTTGGGGGCTTACGCTACATGCTGGCCCGCTCGGGTATTGTTCCATTGGAACAATACTTGTCCTCGCGTCCTCCTACGGTCTACAAGAGCAGACTATCACTAAATGACAATGAGGTGCAAGCATTTATCAGTTCAAAAGTAATGTCTACGTTTTTCAATCGTCAATAAAAAAAGATTGACTAACTGAAAATTGGAATTGATATGTTCATCAGGAAAAGAGGTAAATGGAATAAGGTGTTGTCCATATTTAGCGTATTTGTTATCAGCATATTTGTAGCTCAGGCGCAGGAGAATTTGGCCTTCGTCAATGGGAGTGTGCTTGGCGAGGTGGGGTTCGTGAAAAAAGACCTCTATTCTATTCAGGGTAAGCTTACGTTTCAAAAACCTTCCAGGGTCGATTCAACTATAGACTTATCTGGTAAATACATAATCCCTCCATTTGGTGATGCCCACACTCACAACCTTGATCGGGCATGGCAGATGAGTTTCCTGCCAAAACAATATTTGCACGAAGGAACATTCTATGTTTTGAATCTGACCAGCAAACTTGATGGGGCCAAAAAGGCAGCCAGCTATTTCGACAAGGATTCTACTATAGATGTTCGTTTTTCCTATCAAGGGTTAACATCCACACTGGGTCACCCATTTATGGCCTACGAACCTTTTGCAATGGGGGTTAAACCTGAAGAATGGGAGGAGAATATGAGTAAAATCAAAGCGAGTCGTTTGGATGAAAACAATGCCTATATTTTTTTGGATAGCGAGTTGGATGTTCAACGAAAACTAGGCTCCTTTTTCAAAACTAAACCGGATGTAGTCAAGATATTTCTGTTAAATCATCAGGATTATCAAACCAAAAATCATAATGATGTTGCTGGAGATCATGGCCTTTCAATCCCAGTAGCGAAAATGGTTGTAAAAGAAAGCCACAAAAGGGGACTGGATGTGTACGCTCATGTCGAAAGCTCGCAGGATTTTATAAAAGGGATCAAAATTGGCGTGGATTATTTTGCTCATATGCCAGGTTATGGTTGGAGAGGAGATCAGGAGAGTTATGATAAAAACTATACCAGTACTAAATCTTTAAAACTAGCGGCAAAGAAGGATATTGGTATCATACCAACTTTGGGCCAAACCCTGATTGGGCTTGTGGGAAAAGATAGCCTTGCCAAAGTAGAATTTGTGAAAGATTTCCTGATCAGATACCGGAAGCTAGGAGGAAAAATATATGTTGGCTCTGACATTTTCAACCAAACGTTGTCAAAGGAACTGGATCATTTCATCAATTTGGAAGTGTTTGACAATCTCAGATTATTAAAGATTTTTTGCACTGATACTCCACGAAATATATTTCCAAAAAGAAGAATCGGATTGCTCAAAGAAAGTTATGAAGCAAGTTTTCTTGCCTTGGATGATAACCCACTTGTAAATATTCAAGCGATCAAGAAGATTCATATGCGTGTGAAAGAAGGAATAATACTCCAAATGTAGTCCTTTGGGCTTATTTAGTAGGTTTATCTGCTAAAACAAGGTGGAGGTAGGCCAGCCAACCCGAACTTGATCCATTCTGAACAGATTAAATTGTTAGGGTAAAAACAAATTTCTGTTGTTTACTGTTTAATTAAGGGATTTTCATATAAACCAACACAACATGAAAACAGTAATAAACCAACGACTTTTTTCAATTACGCTATTCACCTTACTTTACTCAATTCATTTACAGGCTCAAAATATTCCCGCTGCACTAGAAATTCCATTAAGTAGTCAAAAGGCCCAAGTGTCACAGAAAATTGGCTTTACCGATGTGACCGTTGTCTATCATAGCCCTTCTGTAAGGGGTAGAAAGATATGGGGAACCAACATTGCGCCTTATGGGGGTAAACCCTTCTTATGGAGGGCCGGTGCGAACGAAAACACTACCATCACCTTTACAGACAAGGTATTGATTGAAGGGCAATCATTGAATGCTGGTACCTATGGATTGCATATGATTCCTAATGAAAAAGAATTTACCATTATCTTTTCTGAAAATTCTACTTCTTGGGGAAGCTTCTTTTACAATGAATCCGAAGATGCCCTACGCATTAAAGTTACTCCCATGGAATCACCCTTTAGGGAATGGTTGACATACGATTTTGAAATCAGAGAAAGGAACTTCGTCTCTCTGGCATTGCTCTGGGAAAATTTAAAAATACCCATGAGAATTGAAGTAGATGATGAGGTAACACTTGATCATATCAGGGGCCAACTTCGTTCGAGTCCAGCCTTTACTTCTGATGGTTGGAAAAATGCGGCTAGTTATTGCCTTCGAAACAATATCAATCACACCGAAGCTTTAGGCTGGATAGACAGAGCCTTGAGGACTGATAAGAGTTTTGCAAACTTTACGATCAAAGCGAACCTTCTAGAACAGGATGGGAAATCCGAAGAGGGATTAGAAGCTTTAAAATCCGGATTTGTCGAAGCAACACCAGATGGACTTCTTAATTACGTCAATGGCCAATACAGACTAAAAGCTGAGAGTAAGGCAAAAATGGCTACTGACTATATGCAGAAGAATCATTCCAAACTTTGGCAAACCCAGATGGCATTAGCGGCAATGTACGGATACAACAAAGACTCCAAAAAACAACTTTCACATTTGGAAAAGGCATTAAAGTCAGCCCCTGAAAACAGGGCCGGAAGAATTTCGCAGCAAATCGAGCGCCTAAAAGGAGGCAAGTAGAAGTTATTCCTCTTTAATAAAGACCTTCTTTTTTCACCTGATACCTTTATTTTAATTTTAATTCCTAAAAAATTAGGAGTATTCCGAAAAGTCTAGTAGTTTTCCTAAAATATTAGGAATGAAAGAACTCACTAAGGCCGAAGAACAGATCATGCAGATCATCTGGGAGCAGGAAGAAGTTTTGATCAAAGATGTGATTGAGCGACTTCCCGATCCGAAACCCGCTTATAACACAGTGGGTACCTTTTTCAAAATTCTTGAGAACAAAGGATTTGTCGTGCGCAGGAAAATAGCCAATACCTATGTATACGCTCCGGCCATAGCTAAGAAGGCTTATACCACCAAATTCATGACTGGGATCCTTGGCAGGTACTTCGAAGGCTCTGCTGAAAAGCTACTGTCCTTTATGGTAGATGAGAAGAAGCTTGATCTAAAGCAGGTGGAGGAATTGATGAATAAAATGAAGAAGAAAGATGATTAGATTTCTGATAGAATCTTCGGTTTGTCTGGGCCTATTCTATGGGGTCTACTGGCTGTTTTTACGCAAGGAGAAATTCCTTTCTGTGAATCGCTTTTTTCTTCTTGGGGCTGTTATTATCTCTATGATCGTTCCGCTCCTTGAGTTTAGTTTTCAGCCTGAGTGGGCTTCAACCGTTCAAGTGCTACAAATCACACCATTTATAGACTCTGCCGAGATAGCTGAGCCGGGGGCAGCAAGGAATTCCATTGATATCATAAGCCTGGTGTATTTTTCCGGATTGGTAATCTCAGTGTTGCTGCTTTTGGTCAAAATAAGGCTCACACAAAAGAAGCTTGGATTAAGCTTTCTGAAAAGAAAAAGGGGCATACAGGTCGTTAACGTGGAAGGGTATCATGCTTTTTCCTTTTGGAACACCATTGTACTCGGGAAGAAAATAGAAGACAATAGCGAGTTAAAAGATCAGGTACTTTCTCATGAAATGGCTCATGTTAAAGGCAAGCATAGTTTAGATCTTTTACTGATGGAGCTATTGAAATGCATGTACTGGTTTAACCCATTCATCTATTTTTCGGCTTCATCACTTAAGACCCAGCATGAGTATATCGCGGATCAATATGTACTCAGAAAATTTAGTCCGGGAGCCTATGAACGCTCTTTGGCCACCATCATTTTAGCTAAGATTGACCAAAGTTTGGTTCACGGTTTTAACAAGCTTCCAATAGATAGAAGAATCAAAATGATTTATACAACAAACTCAAATATTATGAACAAATTCAAATTACTATTCGCATTGCCAATTCTGGCATTACTAGTTTTCCAATTCAGTTGTGCTGATGACCCCTTTAAGTCGTCTGATGAAGTACCAGATCAAGGGATGACGGCTAAACTTGTGCGGTCAATCTATACTTATAATGTTAAAACCGATGTTGTTACAACAGATGGTGATGAAGTTAGAAAGGATGTTACAACCGATGCTCTTGAAACGAGAATAAATGGAGTGATGCTGGAAGGTGTAGTAACGGACATTAATGGAATTGAATTGTCTGGTGTCAAAGTGAAAACCAGCTCAAGTGAAGTAGAAACAATATCAGGTGATGATGGGAAGTTCAGCCTAATGGTGAAGAGTGATGATCAAGAATTGATTCTCACGCATCCTGACAGGCTGTTGAGCAAGGTGGCATTGGGTGAATATCCTGAAATGGAGACAATTGACATTTTTGAGGTACCGGTCGAAATGGGAATTGGAGATTCCGAGGCTGCAAGCAAGATCCTGAACCGATATAATTACAGGGTAAAGGCCCTTTCGGAATCTCTCGAAAAGAAGGCTGGCGGGGAGACAATTTATGAAATTGTAGAGGGGACGGCCGAGACTCCGCTTATAAGGGAAAACCTTAAAATTGATCAGAGTAAACTTCATAAAGTTAACGAGGTGCTCGTCAAAGGAGTCCTGAAAGAGAATAATTGAAACTGAATTCCATCATCTTGGCTGGGGGTAAAAGCTCCCGCATGGGAGAGGACAAAGGTTTGATGAACTTGGGCGGTCAACCGATGATCGCCTATGTTTTGGAAGTTCTAAAACCTTTGTCTCAGCGGATGATCATTGTTTCAAACCATGCTGATTATAAGCAATTTGGTTTACCTGTCTATCAGGACGAACATAGCGACAAAGGACCTCTGGCCGGTATTTATACCGGCCTTTTGCATAGTGATCACCACCATAATATTGTGGTGAGCTGTGACACTCCCTTTCTTTCGGGAAACCTTCTGAAACATATTACAAGTCTGGCTGGAGGTTTTGATGTATCGATCCCCCGTCATATAGGAGGCACGGAACAATTAATGGGCGTTTATACGAAGGCCTGTTTACCCACTTTTAAGCAATGCATTGAATCCAATAGACTGAAGATTAAGGAGGCCAATGAGCTTATGAACTATCAGGAAATTCTTATTGATAGCAGCCTCCCATTTTATGACCCTAAAATTTTTATGAATATCAATAGTCAGCAAGACTTCCAAAAAGCACTTATTGCTTAGCATCGGGAACATCTGAGTTGTATTTTGAGTTATCATTTGACGAATTATACCAATTCAATTATGAAATGGCGCGAATAGAAATTGAATTATTATCGTTTGATTAAGGCGAAAAATGAGGGCATAGCATCGCTATGGCTGATTTTTTCAACGATGAGCAAGCGATAAGGAATGATTTATATCCGTCACGTTATATTTGATTTGGTATTAACCCACGATAACTATGAGCAACAAAATTGTACCTCCGTTTACCGAAGAAACCGCAAAGGCCAAGATCCAAATGGCTGAAGATGGTTGGAATAGTAAAGATCCCGAAAGAGTTTGTTTGGCCTATACTATCGACACAGAGTGGAGAAACCGTTCTGAGTTTGTTAATGGCAGGGAAGATGTGAAGCGGTTTCTTGAAGGCAAGTGGAAGAAGGAGCTTGACTATAAATTGAAGAAATCATACTGGGCGCATGGTGACAATAGGATTGCCGTAAGGTTCGAATATGAATATCGGAACCATCATGGTCAGTGGTTTAGGGCTTATGGCAACGAGAATTGGGAATTTGATGAAGAAGGCTTAATGAAAAAGCGCTTTGCCAGTATCAATGATGTGCCAATAACTGAAGAGGAGAGGAGGCTCTAGAGTTCATCCATTACTTCCCGGAAGTTCTTAACATTCACACTTCCTCCATTTTGTGTCGGTGTTAAATCCGACCAAACCCAATTATAATGATCAATCACTTGCCTGGCAGTCAGATTTGGTCTGGGGCCGGTTGTATGTGTGTCTCCAACCACAATGGTTTGATAGTCATTCAACAAGGCAGCCTGCACAGTGGCTTCCACACAAAAATCGGTGGCAGACCCCGTGATATAGAGTTCCTGAACATTATTTTCCTGAAGTACTTCTTCCAAACCGGCTTTATAAAAAGCACTGTTGGTAGTTTTTCGGATTAGTAAATCTGAGCTTTCGATCTGAAGAGCGTCTAATAATTTCCAATGAGCTGATCCGGGAATAAAAGTACTGTCACCAGAGCCATCATGTTGAATAAAAATGACAAGTTCTTCCTTTTCCCGAAAGGCTGCAGATAACTGATTGATTCTATCAATCACGCCTTCAGAATCATGCCTTTCTTTGACAGGAGGAAAATCTCCTTGCTGCATGTCGATGATAAGAAGTGCTCGCATTGTGCTTCAAATTAAAGAATTTGCTACTATTTAAGAATAAAGTTTAGCACGTTGTTCGGTCCAGGCTTCGTTGGCAATGTAATCGTCATAGGTGCTCAATTTATCCATGATGCCGTTAGGACCAATTTCTACTATCCTGTTTGCCACGGTATTTACAAACTGATGGTCATGTGACGTGAAGAGCACAGTACCTTTAAACTCTCTTAATGCATTGTTGAATGCCTGGATAGATTCCAAGTCCAAATGGTTAGTTGGCTCATCAAGTATTAAAAGGTTAGCTCCTGCAAGCATCATTTTAGAAATCATGCACCGGACTTTTTCTCCCCCAGAAAGCACATTGGTTTTTTTGAAAACCTCTTCACCGGTGAAAAGCATTTTTCCTAAAAAGCCCCTGATATATACCTCGTCTTTTTCACCATCAGAATATTCCCGAAGCCAGTCGATCAAATTGTCACTGGAGTTGAAGTAGTGCTCATTTTCATTGGGCAGATAGGCAGGAGTAATGGTTTGTCCGAACTTGAACTCGCCACTATGCGGTTGTTCTTCGCCTATCAGGGTTTGAAAGAAGCTAGTCGTAATTGTACTGTCCTTGCTCAGCACCGCAATTTTATCTCCCTTATTGACGAACAGATCAAGGTTATCGAACAACTGTTTTTCCGTATTTGCTTTACTAAGTTTCTTGACCTCTAAAATCTGGTCTCCAGCTTCACGATTCTGGGTGAAAATAATAGCCGGATATTTACGGGTTGAGGGTTGAATGTCTTCAACATTAATTTTGTCTAAGAGTTTTCTTCTGCTGGTAGCCTGTTTAGACTTGGATGCATTGGCACTAAATCGTGCAATAAATTCCTGAAGTTCTTTTTTCTTCTCGTCTGCCTTTTTGTTGGCTGTGGATCTCTGCTGAAGCGCCAATTGACTAGATTGATACCAGAAACTATAGTTTCCTGTGAACATTCTGATTTGGCCAAAATCGATATCAACGATATTGGTGCAAACGGTGTCCAGAAAGTGTCTGTCGTGCGAAACAACAATCACGGTATTCTTGAATTCCAGCAAGAAGTCTTCAAGCCAGGATACCGTGTGAATGTCCAGGTCGTTGGTCGGCTCATCCAGAATCAGGATGTCTGGATTTCCAAATATGGCTTGGGCAAGAAGCACTCTAACCTTTTGACTGCCATTCAGGTCTTTGACGAGGCTAAAGTGAAGATCCTCTTTGATACCGAGACCACTCAGCAAAGCGGCTGCGTCAGATTCTGCGTTCCAGCCATCCATTTCTGCAAACTGCCCTTCTAGCTCTGAAGCTTTTATGCCGTCCTCTTCGGAGAAATCAGGTTTCATATAAATGGCATCCTTTTCCTTCATTAAATCCCAGAGGATGCTATGCCCCATCATTACAGTATCCAGGACAGAAACCTCATCAAATTCAAAGTGGTTTTGCCTTAGGACAGCCATACGTTTACCAGGCTCGATCGTAACTGTTCCTGAATTGGCATCCACCTCGCCTGAGAGAATTTTCAGAAAGGTGGATTTCCCTGCTCCATTGGCACCGATTACTCCGTAGCAATTGTTACCTGTAAATTTGATATTGACCTCGTCAAAAAGAACCCTTTTCCCGTAAGCCAGTGAAATATTTTGCGCTGCAATCATAACCTGTATCGATCAAGCCGCAAAGGTAGTGGTATTCTCCTTGAAATGGAAGATGAGATTAAAAATTACCTGAGGATTCATTTGTTCCGAATCGATCCACCCACTGTTTCACTCCGGAACAGTCAATAGGACAGAAATTTTCATAACAAATTGGTCTATAGAAGATTGCGAACTTGGCAAGTTTTTGGAGATAAGAAGTGTAAACAAAAGGCAGATGAAATTTCTATTCACAATTTTAATACTTCTCACAGGTTTTTCCAGAGACCAGACATTAACCAATGATCACCTCGAAGTTTTTGAAGGAGAGTGGTCAGGATCGCTGACTTATCTGAACTATGGTGATGATAAGACTAAGGTTACCCTTCCGATGGATGCTGAAATTACATTTTCAGACAAAGGCCTCGCCTTCAAGCATATGTTCAAAGAGCCCAATGGGGCTATTGAGACTAGAACGACAAAATTTCGTTTGAGAAAGGATAAAATCTTTTTCAACGGTTCATGGGAATTTAAAAGTGGGCAGTTCAAAGATTTAAAGAATTGGACTTTAGAACTTGAGGGTAAAGGCAAGGATAACAATCGGGCATCGGCATTTACTAAGACTATAGAGGTCTCATCAAATAGAATTGTAGTCACTAAAAGAGTGAGGTACGAAGGGACGGATCACTACTTTGTTCGGAACAAACATGTTTATGAGAAGTAGATGGATAGAGTTCTGGTAAATACGTGGACTCTTTTATTTCCACACACCCACAATTGCCCCCATTACGATAAAGCTTATTACGTGATAGCCTGCATTGATTAGGAATAATTTCATGGATTTTCTTTCAAAAAGGTAGGTCACGCCCATACTTGCCGCTACCCAACCGATTCCGGCCAGAGCACCAGCAGCGATACCCCAGGTCAAATCACTTGAATCAGCCAAAAAAGCCGCCAGATTAAATGACATGATAAACCCAAGAACGAAGGAGCCTCCAAAGATCATGGCCATATTGCCTCCTTTGAGATCCTCATCCGTGTATCCATTTTCTGACATCCAGCTTTTGGCAAATAGAAGGGGGGAATACCATAAGCCTCCTATAAGAAATGTAGAAAGGGCAGCCACAAAAATGGCCAGGTAATTTAAGTTTGAAATGTCCATCGTGTTAAATTTTTAAAGGTCAATAAATTTCCAGGCCACTGATTTTCAGTAGCTACGTTGTCTTGAGAATGTGAATTGAAATTTTGAGGTTAACTTCATTCTGAGTTTCGATTTTGGCGAAACTCAGAATGACTGTTATTTAACCATTCACATGGCTATTTGCTTCTTGAAGAAAGGGTAGAATATCATCATTGATTTGCTCGATAGCTGTAACCTCAATCATGTAGGCAATGCGGGGCATGGTTCCTAGACTCTTTGCCTTCTGAACATAGTCATCAAAATCTCGACTTCCCAAGTCCATGCCGATTCGGATATTGCCTTTGTTAATTTTTGCCACTGCAAACTCCTTATCATTTCTAAAGGAAATGTAGCCCTTTGTGGGGACTACCTGAACACCTGAGAAATTGTCTTTGACTATCCCTTCCAACTTGTCATACATCTCCTTTTTGTCAGGGAATTTTTCGAAATGTGCGTTGAAAAGTAAGGCCGAATCGAAAACAGGCTTTCCGCCATTCAGAAAAATGCCTGAAATAAAATTGGCGTTCATGTGATTAATGCCCTCCTCGGATTTGAGGTAATCCAGAGTTTCCTTAGGCTTGGTGAGACCTTTAGGCTCCAAATAGGCCATCCATTCTTCAAGCGTTTTGCCCGTTTTCTCCTTGCAGTCGGCAAGAAATTCCTTCTCAAATTCTTCTGAGGTCTTCATTTTGATTTTTTTAAGCCAGACTTTCCTGGGCTGATTTTTCTTTCTTTCTCCATAGCACAATTGCTACGGCCATTATTTGATACTTGAAAAGCACAATGATTGTGTCTAAAAGGGTGAGCTCAAATGCCCTTAGCGTAAATGCATTTTGAGTTGCCAACTCTAAAAATAGTAACACAAACCACAGTGCAAATGCCCATTTAAGACCATCCACAGCCTTCTCTATTTTCATTTCCCTGAATAGGAAAGCAAATAGATAACCCATACCAACGGCTGCAGCGAACGCCCATAGTAGATTGAGCATGCTAGCATCGGCAAAGTCATTTTCTTTTAGTCCGTTGAGTTCCAGCCATCGAATGTAGAACATGATTTTATTGTACCAAATCATTGGTAAGGGTTGCACAAGGATTGCCATTACCCATACGGCCAGGTGATTGATTTTCCGTTTTTCCATTGTATTAATTTTTCGGTTGATTTTTCTTGAATTTCTTTTCTATGGTGAATGAATCGGCTGCAGTCCACCAAGCCCTGATTTTAGTCAGTAGACGTCCAGCAGAAACAGCGGGATCATTGGCTACCAGAGCCTCAGCTTCTTCCTTAGTGTCAACTTTTAGTACAAAAAGCCCACCACCGCCCTCAAAAGGACCGGCCAATACCAATTTCTCATCCTCAACCATCTTTCCCATATTCGCCATATGTGCAGTCTGAATACTGTCAACCTGTGCCTTAGGAAGTTCCGGACGATCGGGGTTAGTGATAAGCTCCACAAAATAGTATTTCACTATTTCAGCTGGAGGGTTGCCATCTTTGTCTTGCGCGATCGAAACATGGGATACTGTAAAACAAAGTAGTAATGTGGTTAATATGCTTCTCATGATTTTCAATTTATGAATTATTTAGCGTCTGGGTCATACTGCATAGCGCCATGAAGATTGCCTTCCGGATCTTTGAAATAAATTAACCACCCGACAGTTGGTACAGCCATCTTAGGCATGATCACTACTCCTCCGTTTTTCTCAACTGCCTCAGCAGTGGCATCCACGTCTGGAGTGTTTAGTGAATTCACCGAACTTTCAAAACCTTCTCTTTTGGGACCAATAGCCCCGTTGATTCCGGGAATATCATCTTCTCCTGTCTTTATCAACCAGTATTCCTGATCTCCCCATTGGTTGAACTCCCAACCAAAAACGTTTTTGTAGAAGTCCATGCAGGACCGAGGATTTTCTGCTGGCAGTTCGAAATGGATTATTCTTGACATGATCTTATCGTTTTGAGTTTGACTAAATCGAATTGACAATCGAATATATTCCTAATTTTAATCCGAAAATCGTTGGAAAACGCGAACCGGAAAGATCAATGTCTGAACCGACAAAAATTAATACTCAAGCCAAACGCTGTCGCAGGTTCTCAGAACCTGTGACGACCAATGGTTAGTCGGACGCTGTCCGTTGAATACATTTAATAGAATCTATGAGCACTGTTTATCGATTTACAGAGAATGATATTCCTCATTTTATCACCATGACACTCGTGGAATGGATTGACTTATTCAACAGGCAGAGGTACAAAGACCTACTAGTTGATAACCTTAAGCATTGTATTAAAAACAAAGGGTTGGTGATTCATGCCTACGTGATCATGTCCAATCATATACATTTAATAGTGCGGACCAAAAATGATGAAAAACTGGCTTCCGTTGTTAGGGACTTTAAGCGCTATACTGCCAAAGTGATTTATGAGACCTTGAAATCTGACAATCATGAAAGCAGGAAAAATTGGTTAAAATGGATTGTTGAAAGTCAGGGAGAGAGAAGCTCATCAAATGAGAATATGAAGATATGGAGGCATGAAAATCATCCCATTCCTCTGACAACTAATGAAATGATTGACCAACGTATCAAGTACATTCACGAAAACCCGGTGAGAGCTGGAATCTGTTATACACCGGCAGATTATATCTATTCAAGTGCTGGTGTTTATGAGGGTGAGAATGGAGTAATGAAAGTTGAACTAATATGAATTTGGACAGAGTCCATATACTCATAAAGAGTCACAGGTTCTGAGAACCTGCGACAGGTAAGAAATCAATGTCTGAACCGACAAAAAAGAAGACTGAGAACAGGAATGACTCCAAAATGAAGGTCAACGATAAGTTGATCCGGATCATTGGTGTGCAATTTTTCGGTATTGTGATTCCGAATGCTACGGGGTTAATCAATAGTAATGACCGATCGGCCATGTACCTGCTGGGTGCTTATGCCTATTTTATTCTGTTGGCCGGACTCATTTGGCAGGGCAATCGCTACTTCCTTTTCAGGCTTCAGAGGAAATTCGATTGGTTCATCCATCCAATGCAAAAAACTGTGGTGCTGTTGGCCATGAATGTATTCTACACGGTGCCCCTGGTGATTGGCATGCTGATACTCTGGTTTACAATGATAAATGCTCCGATTGATTGGCAGATCATCAAGGTGACTGCCATTGTCTGTGTGGTCTCGGTGGTATTTATCACGCACGTTTATGAAACAGTCTTTCTTATTAAGCAACGGCAAACTGACATGGTGAAGGGTGAACAGTTGGAAAGAGCCAAGGCTCAGGCCGAGTTGGAGGCGTTAAAAAATCAAATTGATCCTCACTTTATGTTCAACTCTTTGAACAGTCTTTCTCACCTGATTGATGAGAATCAAGATAAAGCCAAGCAGTTTACCGAAAGCCTTGCAGAGGTCTACCGCTATATTTTGAGCAATAAGGATCGGGAGCTGGTGATTCTTGAAGATGAATTGGCTTTTCTAAATAAGTACCTCGCCTTATTAAAACTTCGATTTGGCGAAGCACTTCAAGTGGATTTTGCTATTGACCAGAGTCAACAAGCAGAATTTCTTATTCCCCCTATATCCATTTTTATTGCCTTGGAAAACGTGGTGAAGCACAATGAAATCTCTCGAGTGAGTCCATTGACGGCCAGAGTAAGTCTGGAAACGGATGCACTTTATGTACGAAATGCAATCGTCCGCAAGAAGTCCTTGGTGCACTCGACCAAAATAGGGTTGAACAATCTAAAGGAGCGTTTTTCTATGATAGTGGGAAAAGAAACCGAAGTGGTGGATGACGGAAAAACCTTTGAAATAATGTTGCCACTACTTAAGTTGACAAGCTAATGAAGGTACTGATCATAGAAGATGAAGCCACAGCAGTTGATAAGCTACTTGCAATGCTAAGGGGCTTAGATGCTTCCATTGAAATAGTAGGAACAACAGAAAGCGTTAAGGACTCCGTCAATTGGCTAAATTCAAATCCATCGCCTGATTTGGCTTTTGTCGACATTCAGTTATCTGATAATTCCAGCTTTGAAATATTTAAGCAGTACGATGTCAAATTCCCTGTCATATTTACCACAGCTTATGACAATTACATCCTTCAGTCTTTCGAATACAATTCACTGGACTATTTGTTAAAGCCCATCCAGATGGATCGGTTGAAGAAGGCCCTGGACAAGGTGAAGAAATTGGAAACCCATTTTTGGCAATACAAGTTCAACGAGCTCTTTGAGCAATCGACCAGTAGGCCGCAGAAAAAGCAGCGCTATGTAGTAAAAAAGGGAGTGGATTTTGTTTCAGTCAATGTAAGTGATATTGCTTATATCTTCACCGAATACCGAGTAGTCTTCCTGAAAGATAGAGAAGGGAACAAATATATCATTGACAAGACATTAACAGACCTTCAGGAAGAACTGGATCAAACCCAATTTTTCCGGGCAAACAGAAAGTTTCTGATCAATATTGAGGCTGTTCAAAAGTTCAAATCAGATAATGGAAAAATTGTTATGGACTTGATCCCTGAAATTAAAGAGGAGGTTGTGGTAAGTAAGGAAAATGCGCCTAATTTCAGGAGTTGGATAGGAGGGTGATCCCTCTGTGCTTCGGGCGTTTCCCCGTAAGGGAAGAACAATACTAACTGTATGTGGAAACGAAAAATTATCGTAATAGGAGCAGGAGCCTGGGGAGGTTGGTCGGCTTATCTGCTTCAAAAGGCAGGATACCAGGTGACCTTGGTTGACCAGTATGGTCCGGGCAACAAGCTATCCGGTTCGGGTGGCAAAACCCGTATAATTCGCATGGCATATGGTGGTGATCCCGACTATACTCGAATGACGCATCGCTCATTTGAATTGTGGCAGGAGCATGAGCAATTTTGGAACGATAAACTTTACCACGAAACCGGGGCACTCTGGATGTTTGGAGATACAGAACCTTTGTATGCGACCAAATCCAAACCGGTTATGGAATCATTGGGCTACCCTCTCGATGAGATTCCCCTAGAAAAGGCGAGCCAGAAATACGGTCAGATCAACTTTGAAGGAATTACCAAAACCTACTGGGAACCAAAATGTGGATACCTGGAGGCTGCTAGGGCTACTCAGGTAGTAGCGGGGCAATTCCAAAAAACAGGAGGGACATTCCTCGAAGAGAGGATAATGGGTGTATGGGGTGAAAACCAGATTGATTCCTTAACTACAGAATCGGGCATTGAGCTAAAGGCCGATCAGTATATATTTGCCTGCGGTCCTTGGGTGACTAATCTATTCCCACAATTAAAGCCCTACATCTTTGCCTCAAGGCAGGAGGTGTACTACTTCAGAGCTCCGGACAAACACCAGGCACCCGATCTCCCAATTTGGATTGAGTTCCAGCCGGAGCAGGATGAGCTTATGCGTTATGGCATTCCAGATCATTTTGATTCCGGTTTTAAGGTGGCCTATGACGAACGAAATGTTCCGATCAATCCAGACAAAGACAGTCGTGAAGTCACGGCAGAAAAACTGTTGGAGATCAGCAAAGTGGTAGCCCATCGTTTTCCAGCTTTGCGTGATGCTGAATTGATAGATCATCGCATTTGCGTCTATGAAAATTCACTGGATGGAGAGTTTATTATGGATCAAACTCCCGGATATTCTAATGGTATCCTACTAGGTGGTAGCTCTGGTCATGGTTTTAAAATGGGTCCGGCCATAGGGGAGATGGTAAAGGACAATATTGATTCAGGAGTTCAATTTCCGGTGGCCTTCAAGCTGGAAAGGTTATTCCAGAGTGATGCAGTAAAGAGTCAGTATGAAGTCGACTAACGTCACCCTGAGTCCTTTTTAGGGCGAAGGGTCTCGTAATCGCATTAACTGAGCCTAAGGATTAAATAGTTTTGCTGTCTGATTTTCGAGAGGTGCGGTTGGGATCCAACATCAGCGTGACAGTCGGCTGGAGAAGTTGGTTAATGTGTTTTCCCCAATCCGACTGTTTTGATGCCTGCCTGCGCGTAGCCGCTTCGGCAAAGGCAGGTTGGTGTCTTTTCTTTGTTACTTTCTTTGGGCATACAAAGAAAGTAAGAGATCCCTTTTAAATGAACAGGCGCTTCGTTCAGAGTAAAATGCTTCTATCTTTTACTCCAAACAGCGTCTGCTTTTTCGGCCCTGTTGGGTAGCACTTTAAACAGTAATTTGGCTACCGGGTTGGAGAAAGCATACTTTTTTCCTTTGATGACTGTATAGCCCTTACCTCCTTCAACATCGGTTTTTCCCGTGCTTACCGCAAAAGCGCACTGTCCGTTATATTCTATGTTATTATCACTCATGACTCTGGGTTTTGGATTAGTTAATACCTTCCATTTGTTTCACCACACGGACCTCCACAGTGGCTTGGCCTTCTTCAAACATTGGGTTGGCCTTGGCGATTGCCACAGCTTCTTCAAGATTTTCTGCGGTGATATGGAAGTACCCCACAATCACTTCTTTTGACTCATTGAATGGACCGTCTTTGAATACACCTTTTCCTCCCTGGAATGAAGCACCTTCTTGCTCAAATGGTTGAGCACCTTTCAGTTTTCCGGATTCCATAAGGCCCCCGATATAGGCTCCTATTTTTTGGACATGGGCCTGTTGTGCTTCTGCCGGAAGACCAGCTAAATGGTCTCCTTCGGTTCTAACGAGTATCATAAACTCTCTCATAATGCTATTTTTATTAAGATGAATAATTTCCTTTTACACCCCAGAGTCATATGAGATGATATAAAGAGGACATGGAAGTTGAAATTTTTTTAATCTTTTTTCGAATAAGTTTCTAATCTACTGATAATCATAGATTTACTTTGTTCTTGATTTGTGAATTCTAATGCCCTTTCGAGTAGTTTACAGGCTTCTTTAGCATTGTTGTTTAGGAAATGAAGCGCTGCCATCGCTGTATAAAAAGGCAGGTAGGTTTTTATTGTAGGTTCATTTTCTATGCTTTTCAAAACAGTCAATGCCGGGGCAACACCTTCAGTTTTGGACAGGACAATTGCCCTGTTTAACACCACTAAGGGAGAAGAATCGAATTGCATCAAATGATCATAGAGTTGAAGAATACTCTCCCAATCCGTTGATGCAAAATCCTTTGCCGTACAATGATGGGCTGAAATGGTGGCCAATATGTGGTATATGGACAGTGTTCTTTCCTGAGTAGTCAATTCCAGATAATGAAGTCCGTTTTGAATCAGTTCTTGATTCCAGAGTGAACGATCTTGGTTTTCCAGATCAATGATATTGTCAAATTCATCGGTTCTGGATTTAAAGCGGGATGCATTAAAGCACATTAGGGCTAGCAGAGCATAGGCATTTGAAGCGAATGGAAAGCTCGGATTGTCCGTGATGATTTCAGCGAGTCGAATGGCCTCTTCGCACAGCTCATATTGAATGAGGTCTTTGCCGCTTGTGGCATTATACCCTTCATTAAAGAGCAGATAAAGGGTTTCGAGTACACTGTTTAGCCTGGGCTCAAGTTCTGATCCAACCGGCACTTCAAAGCGTGCCCTTTCTTCCCTTAAGTTCTTTCTGGCTCTTACCAGACGTTTGTTAATGTTCTCTTCTGTGGTAAGAAAGGCATTGGCAATTTCCGGAATGCCAAAACCACAAAGGGTTTTCAAGGTAAGTGCGACTTGGGAATCTTTGCTTACTGCTGGATTGCAGCAGGTGAACATCATCCGCAATTGATCATCGGCAATTTCTTTGTCAGTGAACATTCGATCCAGAGCCGGTTCGATGGTCCATTCTGATTGAAGGTGATGCGCCACCTCCGACATATATTCTCGCTTATACTGATCTCTATTGACAATGTTGACAGCTTTGTTTTTAGCCACCTTGTAGATCCAACCCATTGGATTTTCAGGTACACCGGTATGCTCCCATTGCCTGATGGCCTCCAACATGGCGTCTTGCACCACATCTTCTGCCAATTCCATATTTGAGGCTCCAAAAGTCTTGGTCAATACGGAAACCAGCTTGCCGTATTCATGCCTGAATAGATGGTTTACCTGATCTGATATATGGGTTTTAGTTTCTGCCATCAACCAATTCCTGATTGAATGAAACTACGGCATTAAATAGACTAGGGCAAGTGAATTGATGATTTGCAGCGTTTCTGTTGCTGAAGGCTGAATTAAAGTTGGCTGATTCGAACCTTTTTCTTTTTGAGCTTTGTGTTGTTTAGGTCTTGAATCAATCGATTCGCCTTTGAGCTTTTGACTGCCACAAATGCACAATCTTGTTTGAGCTCTATCACACCTAATTCTTGGGACTTTAAATCACCCTGTCTGAAAAACAAACCGGCAATATCACCTTTAGAAATCTTATCCTTTCTTCCTCCGGAAATATAAAGTGTTGTCCAGCCGGAAGAGGCCGGAACGGAATTCTTTTCAAGTGTCAGCACCTCAGCATTTTGAACGAATTCAGGAAGATTTTCACCTTCCCATTGTAGAATATAGGCTGTGCCATCAGCATTCATTCTGGCTGTTCTACCATTCCTATGAACGAATTCATGGTCTTTGGTCGGAAGATGGTAATGGATGATAAATCTGATTTCTGGAATATCGATGCCTCTTGCGGCTAGGTCTGTGGCTAGTAAGAGTTGGTTTGTGCCGTTTCGAAATTTGATCAAAGCCCTTTCACGTTCCTGCTGTTCCATTCCACCATAAAAAAGGCCGTGCCCAATTCCATTTTTCGTCAGGTGTTCACTCACTCGTTCAATACTATCCTTAAAGTTACAGAACACAATTCCCGGTTGACTTCCAAGATGACAAAGGGCGTCCACCAAAGTCTCTAGTTTGTCAGCTGAAGGGGAGAGGATTGTTCTGATTTTTAAATTAGAGCCCTCTTCTTTCAAATGATTGATGATTACTGGAAACCTAAGTTTGACGAAATCAGGTATCTCAACTCCTTGTGTGGCGGACGTCAATATCTTCTTTTTAACATTCGGCAAGGACTCCAATATCTCGGTCATCTCATTATCAAATCCGATCTCCAGGGATTTATCAAACTCATCCAACACAAGTGATTTGATATGTTCAGTAGAAAAATTCTCCCTGCGAATGTGATCTGCAATTCTGCCTGGTGTGCCCACCAAAATCGCAGGCCTATGTTTGATCTCAATCTTATCCTTTGATCCAGACCTTCCTCCATATACCGCGTTGGTTTTATAACCACTACCCATTTCCCTGATGACTTGTTCAATTTGAATGGCCAATTCACGAGATGGAACTACAATCAGCGCTTGAACTTCGGTTAAGGTGGGGTCCAATGTTGCGATGATTGGTAGAAGAAAAGCAAGTGTTTTTCCCGTGCCGGTGGGAGAGAGTAAAACGACTTCAGAATTTGCTGGAATTACTTTCTCAGCTTCCAATTGCATTGGGTTGAGCTGTTCAATACCCAGCTTATTGAGAATAGCTACCTGATCTTTAATTAACATGCCGCAAGCTACGAGGACTTGTGATTGAAATTGACTATTTGTTCTGTAGATATTTTTTGGCCTTTTCTTTCGAAGGTTCTTCGTTATTCTGATTGAACATTTGTTGTTGGCCTTGGCTGGAGAGAGGTATCGGTAATTTCGGGTATACATTTTTGAGTTTCCATTACCAGATGGCCTCCAGCATGGCGTCTTGCACCATATCCTCTGCCAACTCCATATTTGAGGCCCCAAAAGTCTTGGCCAATACAGAAACCAGCTTGCCGTATTCATGTCTGAATAGATGGTTGACTTCTTTTTGTATATCGACTTTGGCTTCTCGCATGCCTTTGCAGGAACTACATTTTATTAAGAGTCGAGACAAGGGACAGCCAGTTCCACAAATGATAAACGTTACCTAAAATCCGTTTTAAGAATGAAAGAGTCTTTCAAAAGCCATAAAGGGAATCTAATTTAATTGGACAGAGTCCAAGAGATCCTAGAGCCTCCCATGTTCGGTGAAGCTGAGCAAATGATCAAGCTCATTACTAAACCTTTTCATAATAGACATCGATAATACCCAAGATGCACTCAACCTCGAAATCTCTGATTTTGATAAGATGCTTCGAGAATAGTTGCCTTTTTGAAAGGGAGATATTCGAATCCAAAGTTCTGACAAATGCCTCCTTTTTAATTAATAGGTTTAAAGCTTTATCATATATTTCTTGAACTTTTTTGTTTCTATTAATCATAAGGATGTAGACTTGAATTTCATTACCAGTTGAATGCTTTTCGGAAATCTGTTTAAAGCATTCCTCGAAGGATCCTCCGCCCCGCCACACTTTGTACTCTCCGGAAATGGACTCGTACTTATTATGGTAATTAGTAATCTTGAAATCTAGTTTACCGTCATAGTTGAATGCCTCTCCCTCGCTCGAAGGAACGAACATCTTTACAGGTATTAGGAATAAATCACGAATGGATTCTTCATCAAGCTTTGATATTGCCTCAGGTCTTTCACTTGTGTAAAAGGCAAAATCATGAACGAGCCTAAAGATCAAATCTTCGAAAGACAAATCGTCCTTGGGTAAAGGAATGTACTCTTTGTAAAAATTTCTTAGTTCTATTTTTTCGTTGAGGTACAATCTCAAGATGTCTTCATCGAGAAATTCTGATTTCTGTGGAGACCGTAAATCAATTAGACTCGTATAGGGGACTATCATTGTTGATCGAGGGTTTGTTTTTTCACTAATGTGAAAGAAATATACACGGTAGCTTAGAATCCTGTTAACTCCTAAATCCACGTGTTGATTTGTGCTCTTAGCGACATCATTAATTTTTTTCAAAAGGTGAGTGATAAGCTCCCACGTGAAATTTGGAAGTTTGGATACTGCATCAGGGAAATTCCTTCCTTGGAACATATCAGAATTCAATTGTCCTGAGATTCTTATTGAGGAGAATTGTGGAATTCTGAGTACATCAAGAGTTGAAAATTCTTGTTTCCCTCTTCGCTTATGCCGATGAGAGTAATTCAAATTAATATTTAGGAATCTGTATGAACCCTTATGATTATCGTTGAGCGGAAATGAAAATGGACAATCGAAATCGAGCACAAATATGTATTCAGAAGGATTGTCAATAACCTCTTGTAAGTTACCAAGAGTGATAGTTGGGTCTTTCATCATTATACCCTCAGACCCAAACGTCCAAGTCTGATTGGTCACGTAGTCCTCGACTATTATTCCATTATTTTGTTCAAATAATTCCATGAATAAATATAGAAAAATCTAAACAAGAGAGTTCACCCAATCACCTCTTTATAAATCCGATATACATTTCGGCCCATCACTTTCTCAATTACCGCTTCGGAGAGCTGGCGTTTTTTGAGACTATCCCAAATGGTTTCCATACGCCTCGGGCCATTAAGCTCTTCCATATAGAGTGGCCAGTCTTCTTCATGGAAGTTTGGACCTTCCTCAGCCTTAAGTTCAGCGATATACTCATCAGTCATGGCTACCACGCGATGGTCACGGTCGCTACCAATGCAGACATGATCTTCCCCTGCTACATTAATGGCGTGCATAATATGATTGATGTATTTTTCATAGGCCCCATCACGGGTAAAGGAAACAAATGGTCGCATTTGACACATACCTAACACTCCACCATGGTCGGAGAGGAGTTTAATGTTTTCGTCAGTCGTGTTACGCTCATTGTTATAGAGTGCCCGACAAGTGGTATGTGAAATCATCACCGGATCTTTGGAGGCCTTGATGGTGTCAGCCATGGTTTGCATATTGGCGTGAGAGAGGTCGATAAGCATGCCTTTTTCATTCATCTTCTCCACCAATTCAAGACCGAAGTTGGTAAGCCCGGCACCTGTTCTTTCCTTACAGCCAGCACCCGCCCAATTCTGAAAGTTATACGTGATTTGGCTTGATCTTACGCCCATGTCATAGAATCTGTCAACGCTGGACAAGTCTCTCCCAAACTGAGTGGAGTTCTGAAAAAGATAGAATACGGCCAGCTTACCTTCCCTCTTTGCTTGATCAATATGTTCCAATTTGGTGGCCTTGATAAAGAGGTCTGGATGTGAGCCCAGGTATGTATCATACATTGCAATCCCATCCATTGCTAGTTTTACTGCACCTTCTTCATAGGATTTAGGATCGCAAAGTGTAACAGCTATGGAGTTTAAGCCACTGCCTAAAATTTCATTGATCAATTCAGGAGTATAAACATCTCTGATTTCTCCCATCGCATCAATCACCAGCGCTGATTGAGGGGTGGAGGCTGTTTGGGGAAATAGGTTAATGCCTGAAACGATGGCACCGGTAGCGAGTCCGGTTGTTTTTAAAAAATCCCTGCGTCTTGTCATATTTTTGAGGTTTGAGATTACCTAAAAATACTAAATAGAACTGTCACCCTGAACTTGTTTCAGGGTCTAGGCTTGAAAACTGCTAAAACAAGTTCAGCATGTCGTAATCAAATCGCGAGCCTTTTAATCCTCCACTCTGCCCAAATAAGGTTGGGTACCCAGCACAGCCAGGCAATGATCACATAGGCTGTGATAAATTCCATACCGAGAACACCTTCAAAAAGTGGGAGGTATATCCTTAGTGTTACGGCAGCCCAAGTCAGTGCATAGCTTCGAAGCATCCACTTCTTATGTTCATCTACCTGCTTTTTTCTAATGGTGAGGTAAGCCTTTGATGTGGTGAAAAGCCAGGCCAGTGCCAATCCCGAAAAGCCCAGCTGCGCCACGATGCCCCCATTGGCAAAATAGGCAACGTAAAGACCGGACAGGCCACTAAATATGACTGCAATGACGTAGACTTTGCCAAGCGTCCGATGAAAGTTGAGATTCTTATTCCTGAACTTTTTCATAAACTGGGACCAGCCAGTAAGCATAGCTATACTTCCCAGAAAGATGTGAATATAGAATTGTACGTTCCAGATTTGACTGGCCAGGATTTCCGGAGTTTTGGAAGCTAATAGGGCATTCTCGCCAAATTGGTCGATAAGCACATAAAACCAGGGATATATTCCCACTCCAATAGCGAGGAAAACAAAGAAGCCCCAGCCCAGTCCATTTAAAAATTTCATCCGTAAATCGTTTGTTCATTGAGCAGATGCTCACCCGAATATAATGGTTGCAGGGAATATATAAGCCAAGCCCACTTATCCAATTTCTAAAAATTCCTTGCCTTAAATTCAGCGAAAATCGTAAGTTCGGAGCTTCGAAAACGATTGCATAGCACCTTAACCTAATAACAATGAGTGTAAAGTCTGATTTAGAGATCGCCCAAGCGGCCGTACCTCAGCATATCAATAACATCGCAAGTAAACTCGGGATTAGTGAAGAACAACTCGAGCATTATGGAAAACACAAGGCAAAACTTCCGCTCGATCTCATTGATGAGGAGGCGGTTGCAAAGAATAACCTGATTTTGGTTACGGCTATAACGCCTACGCCTTCAGGTGAAGGTAAGACTACAACTTCTATCGGTTTAACCGAGGGCTTGAACAAGATTGGTAAGGAAGCCACTGTGGTCTTACGCGAACCATCTTTAGGTCCGGTTTTTGGAATGAAAGGCGGAGCAGCAGGCGGAGGATATTCCCAGGTAATCCCAATGGAAGATATTAACCTACATTTTACAGGAGATTTTGGAGCCATTGAAAAAGCCAATAACCTCTTGGCTGCCTTGATCGATAATAATATTCAGAGCAAGAAGCGGAGCCTTGGGATCGACCCAAGAACAGTTACCTGGAAGCGGGTGATGGATATGAATGACCGTGCTTTAAGGAATATTGTTTCTGGTATGGGTGGAACTGCCGGAGGAATTATGCGAGAAGCTGGCTTTAACATTACAGCCGCTTCGGAAATTATGGCCATCCTGTGCATGGCCAAAGATTTGGCTGACCTGAAAGAGAAGATGGGCAATATCCACATCGGGGATACGCCTGATCGAAAAGCGATTTACGCTAAAGATATCAATGCTAATGGGGCCATGGCCTCATTGATGAAAGATGCCATTAAACCAAACCTGGTTCAGACCTTAGAAGGCAATCCCGCAATCATTCATGGTGGACCTTTCGCGAACATTGCGCAGGGAACAAACTCTATTATTGCCACTAAAATCGGTTTGTCAAGAAGCAATTATGTGGTTACAGAAGCAGGGTTTGGTGCTGACCTTGGTGCTGAGAAATTCCTAAACATTAAATGCCGATATGCTGGACTTTCTCCAAAAGCTGTAGTTATTGTTGCCACTGTGCGCGCCTTGAAGTATCATGGCGGTCAGGAGCTGAAAGAATTAAAAACCGAAAATCTTGATGCCCTTGAAAAAGGCATGAAGAATTTGGAAAAACACATTGAGAATATGTGGTCATTCGGCCTTCCGGTTGTGGTGGCCATCAACAAGTTCATTACTGATACGGATCAAGAACTGGCCCTTATCAAAGATAAATGCAGTGGAATGAGCAGTGTTCGGGTATCAATATGTGAAGGTTGGGAATTTGGCGGTGACGGAACAACAGATTTAGCCGAGCAAGTGGTTGCTGCAGTTGAAAACAACCTTGGCAAGTTCAAACCTACTTATGATCTTGAATCACCAGTTAAGGAGAAAATTGAGAGTGTGGCCAAAAAGATTTACGGTGCATCCACAGTGGTCTTTCAACCAAAAGCGCTGCTTCACTTAAAGAAAATTGCCAGATTAGGTTTGGAAGATTTGCCAATATGCATGGCCAAGACCCAGTATTCATTTTCAGACAACCCCAAACTTCAGGGAAGACCAGAAGGTTTTGAATTGGTAGTTCGGGAAATTGAGATTGCATCAGGTGCAGGCTTTATTATACCGATTACCGGTGCTATGCTTAGAATGCCAGGCTTACCAGCCGTACCAGCTGCAGAAGGTATCGACATTGATGCAGATGGAAACATTACGGGACTTTCTTAATCAACGATTTATGATTTTTGATTTGCGAATGTTGCAATCGCACATTTAAGATCATAAATGGAATTTTGGGCTTAACCTGCATATTTCGAAACATAAAAGTTAGTCAACACTCAATCCTCAATGCTTGAGTGAAAATCACAAATCATCAATCCAAAATCGTAAATTTAGCTATGGCCATTCCTGTTCAGGCAGTTGAAGTAGTGAGGGTAGGCGCAGAAACGCTTGAAAACAAACCCGACCTTGTGGTTTCCGAAGAACCCTTGGAAATTCGTGTAGGACACGGCCCCGAGGACAATCGCCAACAGTTCAGTCTTTCCGTGACCATGCGCACACCAGGAAATGACGAGGCCCTTTGCGTAGGTTTTCTTTTTACGGAGGCTATTATCAATAGTATGGAAGAGGTAATGAGTGTCAAATACTGTGAAGACCTTGGTAGAACTGAGGGAATGGAAAATCTGATGCGAGTGGAATTGCAGCCATTCGTAGAAATTGACGATGAACAATTCAAAAGAAACTTTTACACCACCTCAAGCTGTGGGGTTTGTGGAAAGGCATCAATAGATTCGATTAAAGTAAGCTGTAATCCATTGAGTGCTGAGGCAATTGAGATTAAGAAAGAAGTGCTCTTTAGATTGCCAGACCAACTCAGAAAAGCACAGCAAATATTTGAACATACTGGCGGGCTTCACGCTTGTGGATTGTTTGATGTGGATGGCAATCTTCTTGCCCATAATGAGGATGTTGGCAGGCACAATGCCCTTGACAAGTTGATAGGTTCAATGCTTATCAAAAAGACTACTGATTTTTCGAATGCTGTTTTGGTACTAAGTGGTCGCATCAGCTTTGAACTGGTGCAAAAGGCCTTGAGAGCTGGTATTCAGATGGTTGCAGCAGTAGGAGCCCCGTCCAGTCTGGCGGTTAACCTTGCTGAAGAATTTGGTATGACCTTGGTTGGATTTCTCAAGGGAGATAGATTTAATATTTATACGGGTAAGCAACGAGTGATTGTATGAAATTAAGAATACAAGGAAATAGCATCCGGTTCAGGTTGAGCCAAACTGAAGTAGCCAACTTTGGTTCGGACGGAGCCTGTATGGGCAAGACGGAATTCCCGAACGGGTATACGCTGGTGTATAGGTTGAGCCAAGCACCTGAGTTGAGCGGGAATTTCACCAACAACATTATTACAATTGCATTGCCAGAAGCGGAGATTGAAAGTTGGATTAACAGTGATCAGGTAGCTATACAAGGTAATTTGACCTTAGAAAATGAGGATAAATTGAGTATTTTGGTCGAGAAAGATTTTAAGTGTTTGACGGAGCGGTCTGAAGACGAAAGCGACCTGTTTCCCAATCCAAAAGAAAGTCATTAAACCCGATTTACGCAATAGAGATCGTGGTGAGGGCTTAACTTACAAAGAATCAGGAAGTTTGGCTTTGAAAGCAGAGCAGTGCTCTGGTGAAAAGACAAACGAAGCGCAGCGACTGATTCACAGCAAATTAGGTCCGTAATAGAAAATCTATTGCATAATTCGGGTTAAAAAAGTAACAGATAAGATGTCAGATAATCTTAGTGCATTATCAGGTAGAAAGGGTTTAGAAGATAACCTGTTCGAGCAGATGGTTGAGCAGTCCAAAGTGACTGGAACCCCCGATAATGAAGAATTAAAGGCTTTGGCCGAAAAGTACCTGATGGGCAATGCCATTACCTATGGAACCGCCTCTTTCTATGATTTCATGAAAAAAGAGCATGAAGGAGTAAAGGTGCATGTGTGCAATGGAAGTGCTTGCCTTGTGGCCGGTACCCAGGATAGTGTGAAGGGTAAGTTATCACGACATTTCAAGGATGCTGAAGTTGGGCATATGTGCTGCTTAGGCAGGTGTCATGAAAATAGTGCCTTCAATTATAATGGTACCAATTATTCAGGAGATGCCATTGACAAGATTGAGGACATCGTCCAGAAATCAGACCAAGACTTAAGTGATAACTACGCAGTAGATGCCAGTTGTGAGCGTGTGCTTACCGGTGCAACAATGACGGCCGAAGAATACAAAAGCCTGTTCACAAAGGTTTTGGAAAACGGACCTGATTGGGCTTTGGATCAAATCAAGACCTCCAATATCAGGGGGAGAGGAGGAGCAGGGTTTCCGATGAGCTTCAAACTGAATGCTTGCAGGAATGAACCTGAAGAACAGAAATTTATAGTTTGTAACGCAGATGAAGGCGACCCAGGAGCCTATTCAGATCGCTATTTGCTTGAAGAACAACCCATGTTGGTGCTTTTCGGGATGATGGTAGCTGGGTATATAGTTGGCGCTGACCATGGAGCGGTTTATATCCGTGGAGAATATCCCGAATCTGTTCGGGCCTGTGCCGATGCCGTCAAAGAACTTGAGGCTGTCGGAATGCATGGAGACAACATTGGAGGGTCAGGATTCAATTATCACTTCAAGGTGATTGAAGGAGCTGGCGCTTATATTTGTGGTGAGGAAACCGCATTGCTCTCTTCTTTAGAAGGACAAAGGCCCGAAGTACGAGTAAGACCACCAGTCCCTGCGCAAAAAGGGCTCTTCAATAAGCCTACCATTGTGAACAATGTGGAAACGTTGGCCGCTGTGCCTTGGATTGTAAGAAATGGTGGAGAAAGCTATTCGAAATTGGGCACGGAAAAATCTACCGGTACGAAGCTGGTTTGTCTGGACTCTTTTTTCAAAAATGCGGGCATGTATGAGGTGGAAATGGGCTCACCATTCAAAGACCTTGTTTACGGGTTAGGAGGAGGTTTTACCGAGCCAGTCAAAGCAGTACACGTTGGAGGACCCTTAGGTGGAATTGTGCCAACGAGTAAAATCGAAGAATTGAACATTGATTTTGAGAGCTTTGCTAATGGCGGGTTTCTCTTGGGCCACGCGGGTATAGTTTCGGTACCCGAGAAATTCCCGATGATCGAATATCTCGAACATCTATTTGAGTTTACGGCCGATGAGTCATGCGGTAAGTGCTTCCCGTGCAGTATTGGTTCAGTAAGAGGCAAAGAAATGATTGCCAACTCAAGAAATGGAGGTCCTAAGATGGATCGTCAGTTGATGGATGATTTGCTCGAGACCCTGGAAATAGGTTCGCTATGCGCCTTAGGAGGTGGATTGCCCCTCGGTATCAAAAATGCCCTGGAGTATTTTGAAGAAGAATTAAAGACATACTTTCAATAAACACGATTACAATGAGTGATTCAAAAAACATTGTCTACGTCAACAACGAGCCTTTCGAGTTCGAGGACGGGGAGACCATTCTATCGTTGTTAAGAAGAAATCTTGGCCCTGATCCAGTACCTACTTTGTGTGATGCGCCAAACCTTGATCCCTTTGGGTCGTGTCGGGTGTGCAGCGTGGAAGTAGGCCGTGAAGCAGATGGTCCAACACGAGTTCAGGCCTCATGCCATACACCGGCTATGGCAGGTACGTATATCTATACCCATACCGAAAAAATGCAGCGACTTCGCAAAAACATTGTGGAGTTGGTGTTGACGGATTATCCCAAGGAGAAATTTGAAACAGACAATCCAAACCAGAATGAGCTAAAGAAAGTAGCCATGGATGTAGGGATTAATATGGAGCGCGTGCGATATGCTCCGGGAAGAAATCATTTGGACCGCGAAGCGGAGGCTTCTCACCCTTATATGAGGGCCAATTTGGACTCATGTATTAACTGCTTCCGATGTGTTCGGGCCTGCGATGAAGTGCAAGGAGAAATGGTGCTGACCATGGAAGGTCGTGGTTTCGATAGCAAGATTGTAATGGGCATGGATGAGGGCTTTATGGAGTCTGATTGTGTTTCTTGCGGAGCCTGTAGTCAGGCCTGCCCAACCGGAGCTATCACAGACGTTTTCGATTCCAAAACCAATGACGCTACTGAATCTACCAGAACGGTTTGCACCTATTGCGGTGTAGGTTGTAACCTGGATGTAGCTACTAAAGACGAAGAAATTATAAGTATCACTGCACCTTACGATGCAGAAGTAAATCAGGGTCACACTTGTCTAAAGGGGCGTTATGCCTTCAAATTTTACGATCATCCTGAGCGACTTAGGTCTCCTATGATCCGTAAAAATGGTCAATTGGAAGAAGTGTCTTGGGATGAGGTTTATGATTATATGACGGATCGAATCACTCATATCCGTGATGAACATGGACCTGATTCGATAGCCGGTATTTCCTCGGCCAGATGTACCAATGAGGAAAACTACCTGATGCAGAAGTTTATCCGTGCGGTTGTTGGTACCAACAATATTGATTGTTGTGCCAGAGTTTGCCACTCACCAACGGCTCTGGGTATGCAGCGTTCTTTTGGAACTGGTGCGGCCACCAATTCGGTGATAGATATCCAATATACAGATTGTATGATGGTGATCGGAGCGAACCCGACTGCCGCTCACCCGGTAACAGGAGCTAAGATGAAGCAAGCGGCCATGAAGGGGACCAAGCTGATCGTAATTGATCCAAGGGAGATTGAATTGGCTAAATATGCCGATCATTTCCTTCAGCTAAGGCCGGGAACCAATGTGGCGCTACTCAATATGATGTTGTATTACATTGTTGAAGAAGGCTTAGCCGATCAACAGTTCATTGATGACAAAACAGAGGGCTATGATGATTTCGTAGCGCATATCAAGCAACTTGATGTGGATGCCATGGAGGCCATCACAGGTGTTGAAAGAGAAAAAGTGAGGGCAGCGGCTTTTACATATGCCACAGCTGGAAATGCTATGTCCTTCCATGGTTTAGGAGTTACCGAGCATTCTCAGGGTACCTTCACAGTTCAGCAAATTGCAGACCTGGCAATGATCACCGGCAATATCGGTCGAAGAGGAGTTGGGGTAAACCCATTGCGTGGTCAGAACAATGTTCAGGGCGCTGCCGACATGGGGGCACAGCCTCATCAGGGGGCGGGCTACATGGATATCACCAAACCTGAGAACAATCGACTTTACATGGACTTTTATAAGGGAGCCGATCTTCCTTTGGAAATTGGGTTAAAGATTCCGGAAATGTTTGATGCTGCTATTGCAGGTGACCTGAAAGTAATGTGGATCATTGGAGAGGATGTGGTACAGACCGATCCGAATACGAATAAAGTCAAAAAGGCTTTGACGAGTCTTGATCTCTTTATCGTGCAGGAGCTCTTTATGACTGAAACAGCCATGATAGCAGATGTGGTTTTGCCCGGAGCTTCGTTCCTCGAAAAATCGGGAACTTTTACTAATGGTGAGCGCAGGGTGCAACGGGTGAATAAGGTCGTTGAACCAATCCCCGGGACCAAGGCGGATGGTCAAATTATCGTTGATATGATGCAGCGCATGGGTTACGATCAGGCTGATTATGCTCCTGATACTATGCTGGAAGAAATTTCTCAGATCGTCCCCTTCTTCAAAGGGATTAAATGGGAAGAGCTGGGCGAAAATGGCAAGCAATGGCCAGTGCCAGAGGACGGATCAAGTACTGAGATTATTCACCTTGATGGATTTAAGCGGGGTAAAGGTCTTTTCACCTATTTCGATTGGAGAGAATCAGCTGAAATTGAAGAGCATGGCGAAGAATATCCATACATCATTACCACCAACCGTGAATTAGAACATTACAACTGCGGGGCTATGACCCGTAGAACGGGCAACGGAGAAATCCTTACAGAGGATGTACTCCTTATCAATGAGAAAGACGCCAATGACAATGGTATCAAAGATGGTGAGATGGTCTGCGTGACCTCGGCCCGAGGAAAGGTGGATATTAAAGCACGAATTACCGATGAGGTGAAGCCTGGTGTAATGAGCACCACCTTCCATTTTCCAGAGATCATGGTGAACCTGATTACCTCAGATATTCACGATTCTGAAGCCAAGTGCCCTGAGTACAAGGTGGTTGCTGTGAAAATTCGTAAATCTAAAGGTGCCAATAAGCTAATGAAGGAGGCAAAAGGAGTCTCTGAAATGGCTGGCGTTGCCTACAACAAAGTGAAGGAGTAACCCTTGTTGTTATACCGAATTGCAGACTGGTTGTCAAGTAAGAAATTGGAGCTTGGCGTTTAATATCCGCCATGCGCTGTCCCCCGCTGGCCGGGGTAGGGGGTGGATTTAGTAATCAAAGTTTCGAAAGATAACCCTGATTAAGTTCCAAATTCCTTTGCTTATGACAAGAGACTTAAGCATCCGTATTAAGGGTGCCAACCTTGATTTTGCGCCCATGTCTTGTGTCTTCACAAACATCTTTCTTCTAATAAAGCGCTTAAAATTACATCTGGTTGAATCAGAAGGTCCAAGCGACCCAATCGCATGGTGAAAGAGGTTCGGAGTATTCCTGAGACAGTAAGGTAAATGACAATTTGTCAATAAATTGGCACTAAAAAGCCCATTAAGTACATAGAGCGGCATGTTTTTTGGGGAAACATGGGAAACCACTTCTATGAAAAACTCAGCCTTAACTTCATCTCTTTTATTACTATTCTTTTTCCTGTTTTCAAGCTCTTGTAAACCTTCTTCAGAAGAAGTTCCTGAACCAACGCTTTTGGGGAATTGGAATTTAAGTACTTTTTCAACTGAAAGAACTCTATTTAGCTTTGGAACTTCGACAAGTCAGTGTAATGATAATCAAATCGGCACCCTGATTTTAGGAAAAGGTAAGAATCAGATTGGAGCCTTTTGGTACTCATCGCATTGTTTTGAGACTAATTTTTGGTCTTTTAATTGGTCAGTTAATGATGATGCGTCCGTAATGACTTTGAGAAGATCCGATTCACTTGAAGAGTTTGAATGGGATATTAAATCCTTGGATGAAGAGGAAATGGTTATTAAATGGGTTACTGAATTGAAGACAGTTAAGGACCTTGTAGTACGGCATAAAACAACCCTAACTTTCACCAGATAATAAGAACTACTTTACTATCCGTCATTCCTGCTTTCATTGAGAAATAGTATCTTGTCGATGGACAGAACGCGATTGAAGCAATCTGCCTGTTCTAACTAACATGCTTCAAATCAAAGAGTGCTCCGTGCCCTACCTTTGCTTGTAAGCAGGCTCGCAAAGATAGTGTTGGTGTGGTCACCCGAAGAGTCTATCAATCCGCAGATGCTGGTATCAACCCTTGTTTTTCCAATCGGTAATACTCCCGGAAGGTGATCATCCGTTGCTGGGTTTCATCCCAAAGCTTATTGGAAGCTAGTTTCATACTGCTGAAGATACCTATGGTGGTTGGGTAGTCGTTCAACCATGGATTTTCCTTAATGCATTGTTTGAGGTTATAATTAGGAATGGCAGGGTTAAGGTGGTGCACATGGTGTATACCAATATTTCCAGTAAGCCAGTTGAATAGTCCGGGTATTTTGTAATAGGTGCTTCCCTTTAAGGCTGAAGTAACATAGTCCCAATCTTTTGCCCATTGTTTATAACCGTGTTCATGCGAATGTTGCACGTAGAAAAACCAGATGGCGATGATTGCGAAAATTGTCAGAATCGTAAGATGAACAGTTAAAAATGCTGCCCAACCCAAAGCAAAACCGAGGATCAAAAAGATACCAAGTAGCACAAAGTTATTGATGATTACCGATGACTTTAATTTCTGGAAGGCTGGCATTTTAATCTTTGTCAACCTATTGTGAATGAAAAGGTAGTAAACAGGGCCTATAAGAAACATCACAATAGGCGACCGGTAAACCCGATAACCAAATTTTTTCCCTTTACTCATTTCCTTGTATTCAGCAACAGTATAGGTATTAACATCACCAATGTCCCTTAGTTCTAGTTGTCCGTTTAGTTTGTGGTGGACAGCGTGAGACTTTGCCCAATATCGGAATGGCATAGCAGAAATATAGCTGCAAGCATGACCAATAATTTTTTGCGCTTTTCTGTTTTTGACAAAAGACTGGTGGCCACAATCGTGCTGAATTATAAAAATTCTAACCAAAAAGAAGGCATTCACGATCCCCAATCCGAGTGTGACCCAATAACCCAAGTCCAATGTCAAATACATGGCAATCCAAATACCAATAAAGGGTAAAAAGGAATTGATAATCTGAATAGTGGCCTTGGTCTTATGCTCTTGGGCATACTTCTGAAGGGACTGAATCTTGTCTTTACCCAGTACTATTTTTTCGGCTGTAACTTTCTGCATCAAAGAGAAATTGAACGATTCTTGCTCTGGTGCGCAATTTAACTAATCCTATTGCAGATGTCTACCCTTTAACCGGGTTTATGCAATAGAGATCGTAATGAGGGCGTAAATCGCAATGAATCAGGATGTTTGACTTTGAAAGCATAGCACCGCTATGGTGAAAAGACAAACGAAGCGTAGCGACTGATTAGAAGTGAGTTACGTCCGTAATAGAAAATCTATTGCATTATCCGGGTTTGTGCAAGAAAGTGCTTTTCGGCAGGTTATTAAGATAAAATAGTGGAGGCTTATGGTCTGGTTATTAATCTACCACCAATTTACCCTTCATTACAACATGCAAATTGCAGTAATAATCACTGCTGTTGGTAATTGCCCTCTTCCAACTTGACTTACTTGCTATAATACCCGAAGCCCAAGCCTTTTTACTTTCTTCAGTCACATCATGCATCACCAAATCTTTGTTTACCCAAATGACGGTATCACCTTTGCTCAAATGCAGTTCTTCCGGCACGAATTTCATACCCCGGATCTCGACAATATGAACTTTCGGAATTTTTTGTGAGCTGTCACATGACGTGGCAATAACGCAGGCAAAAAAAAGACCCAGGACAAATAGCCCCAGACCTTTCTGTGTGTAAATTCTACTCATTAACAGATTACTTAGATACTTTTTTCTGAACTGTTTCGGCATGGCCTAAATGTGTTTTTAAGGCAGGTAAAACAGCATTCAAAAGGCTTTTTAATTCAGCATTGTCTGTCTCTGGTATTAGTAAGCTTTCTATAGCTTCAATAACCGCTTTGTGGTAAGTCACCTCGTTATCAATATAGGCTCGGTCAAATGCTTTGCCGCGTTTCGACTTGAGCATCTTCTTGGTTTTCTCAGCACCAGCTAACAGCGATTTACTTACCGCGTTGTCGGCTGGGGTTACCCCCAACTTTTTCGCCAAGGCCACGGCCTGTGCAATCACTTCATTATGATCATTGATCATGGTTGTGGCAAATTGAAGAATGTCTTCGTTCTTGGATTTCTTTTTGGCGATCTCGGCATAACTGATATCAATCTGATTGGCGACAACCGCCACCGAGGCTACCTCAGGGTCGGTGAGCTTCGGGTTATCCTGGGCAGAAACCGTTACCGTTACAAGAGATATTATGAGGGCCACCCTACTTAATTTGATTAGTAAATTCCTTGTGTTTTCCATAGCTGTGTTTGAATTCTAAAAATGATTAATTGCGTTGAGTAAATTTAAAGCAATTAAAAACAATAAATCAAGTAAATACTTTGTTTAATAAAGAAAAAAATTATTCTTACTTTAGCTAATGGTTTGAAGACCTGTTTTCAACGTACAGTTTTCAAATTCAAGAAAGCAATATGAATACAAGTCGTAACAAGAATCTATTCGGCCAATCTAGGTGGCACATCATCTCTCTTTTAAGAAAAAATCCAATGGGTGTTAAAGAGTTGGCGGAAGCGCTCAATGTAACTACCAATGGTATAAGGGGGCATTTGTTCTCCCTGGAACGAGACGGACTAGTGAGACAGAAAGGAGTAGAACAGAGTGGGGGACAGCCTGCGCATATTTTTGAACTTGCTGGAGATGCAGAACTATTTTTCCCAAAGGCCTATGGTGTTCTGCTGTCTCATATGCTCACAGAAATTCGTAGTACGATGGACGAAACTGCTTTTACCGCGCTTTTAGCTGGAACCGCAAAGAGACTGGCGAGGAATTGGCATAAAGCCGAAGGGAATAGGATAGAGCGTCTTGAAAGTGGGATTGATGTTTTGAACGAAATTGGTGGATTAGCAGAAGTGTCTAAGGAAGAAGGCACATATTTTATACAAGGTTATAGCTGCCCACTCTCTGACGCAACAAAGAAGCACCCGGAAGTATGCTATTTGGCACAACTACTTCTGGAAGATTTGACCGAATTGAAGTTTGACAGGTGTTGCACCTATGGCGATAAACCAAAATGTCGCTTTGAACTCTTAGAACCAGAGCTCAAAAATATCAGTGCCTAACAAGTTAATTTATCTCTTTAGGTGCCTGCCTTTTAGCAGAATATTTGGAGGATGACTTAAACACTTCATTGAATCCGTCTCAATCCTTCATAAACGACCACACTTACAGCGTTCGCCAGGTTTAAGCTTCTGACGTGCTCACTGTGAATCGGGATTTTGTAGAGCTGATCAACATTTGCTTTGGTAATTTCAGGTGATAGACCCACCGACTCTTTTCCAAAGACCAAAAACATGTCTGTCTCAAAGTCTAACGACCAATGGTCTTGCTTAGCATGGCTGGAGAAAAAAGCCATTTTCTTATCGTGGTGTTTTAAAAAAAACTCCTCCTGACTTTCATAAACTGTTAGCGCAATATGTTTCCAATAATCTAATCCGGCTCTTTTTACGCGCTTGTCATCTAACTCAAAGCCAAAGGGCTTTACCAAATGAAGGTTAGCTCCTGAGGCTAAACTCAGCCGACCAATATTTCCAGTATTCATGGGAATCTCGGGTTCTATCAGGACGATGTTAAAAGGCATAGTGAATTTTTTCAGTTCTGGTAAAGGAGTCAGGCTGTACATGGACAGACCAGACGCTCAGGTTCTTAGAACCTGATATTGTTTTGATTGCCTGAATTTAGGGATTTATCCAAAGATTAAATGACGAAAACAGATGACAAGCTATCTGTACTTTTCCAGAATAGGCAGAAAGGGAACCTTGAGAAATTGATAGTTTTTTCGATAGTAAATCCATTTTTGATCCGGAGATATTGCCACGGCAAAATCAGGACCTTCAGAATTTAGTTCCTCCAGTTTTACCGGATTAGACCAACTATTTCCTTTCTTGAATGAGATATGCAAATCACATGTTTCATTCCAGTTTTCAGTAAATTTTGTGAATATGATATAAGAACCATCAGCCGCAACCCAGGGATCAGCCGAGCCTTGAGGATAGTCTATATCAATAACCCTTTTAGCTGGTTCAGTGGAGGTGCCGTTGAATCTTGTGGTGTAAATGGAGTATTGAAATTTATCCCCAACAGGAGTTTCTCCAACAAAAAATAACTGACCATTTCGAGTGATGGTGGCATAGGATTCTTCAAATTCTTGAGTGTTGATAGCCGGAATGTATTCAGGTTCGCCCCATTTTCCATCAGTTTTCCTTGAAAACCAAATGTTGTTCTTTTCAAACGGAACAGAGCCGTGCAATGGTCTATTTGAGTTGAAGAACATCAAATTGCCATCTGGTGAAACTGAGGGTTCGTATTCCTTATACTTTCCCCCGAAAGAGATGATCTTTGGTTCACTCCACCCATTTGATTCTATGCGTGCCGAATATATCACCAATCGGGGAATGGCGTCAGTTATTGCTTTCCCCTGCGCCTCAAGATACTCCCGATGGGCTAAGGTAAAATACATTTCCTTTCCATCGGGAGAGAAACTAATACTTTGAACGAGCCTTCGGTGTCTTTCGGGGAAAGGAGGGAAATCCTGTGAATAAGAATTCAGGCTTATCGAGAGGATCAAGCATGTTAATATTTGTTTGAATAGGACCTTCATGGGTTTTGGACTTTTCCCCAATTAATAGAGAGAATAAAAAATAGGCTGACGGATTTTTTAAGTCGTCAGTTTTTTTCGCAGAGCACTAGGTGAATATTGCCATTTTTATATTTATTCTCTTTTTAGGAAACAAACAATTAAAGCCTGCGTAAGATTTAAAATTCAACAACCTGAAGCTGCTCTAAGACAATTTTCATAAAGGAAGAAAAGGGGATGGGTGAAGTGCTGTAACTAGCTCAGCGTGGTCGAACTATTGAAATAGAACAAACTCAAATAAACCAACAACCATGAAAAAAATTATACTCCTGCTCTGCATGTTAATGCCTGTGGTGATGATCCGGGCTCAATCTCAGACCAAAGAAGAGTTAGTTGATGCCAGTGAACGTCTTCACAAACTGATTTATCATCTCCATATTGATGTCAAACCCGAGAAAGAAAGCCAATGGCTTGAATGGCTCAAACTTTCGGAATCAAATGATCAATCCAAGGAAGATCGACAATCTTATTGGGGATTATTCGCGAATGATCTTGCGTTATCACTCGATGCAAGTGAAGCTGACAAAAAGCAGGTAAAGACATTTGTAGGTTTTGGCATTAAAAAACTTCCAGATTACAAATTTACCGCGGCCAACACAACTCCTGATAATGAACTTGGTGAAATCGTAAAGAGAGGTAGTGGACCGGTGAATCTAATTCTAATTCCCCCAATTGGAAATACCTGGCAAATCTTTGAACCCTTCATGCAGGCGAATAAGGATGTTTTTACCATGTACACATTTACATATCCAGGATTCGGCAACGCCCCGTCTTATTTAAGGCCTCAAAGAGATTACATAAAGCGGCAATGGCTTAGCAGTGTAGAAAACGCACTTCAGAAGCTCGTAATGAAGGAAAAACTGGACGAAGTATTTTTTCTGGGTTTAGAATCAAGTGTGTATACAGCTTTAAAGATGGCAAAGCATCTACCAAACAAGACAAAGGGAGTTATCGCGATGAATGGTTATTACCCCTTAGAATCTGAACGATCTACCAGAGAACTGGCTGACGTGGAAGATAAGGCATTTCCTTTTTTTGAGGTGTTTACGGCCTATATGCCAAAACCACCTACTGTACAAAGTGGACGCTATTTATCCGAGGACATGGGCCTGCATATGAAATACTTGAACCGAAAATCCTGGACCGTTGAAATGTCATATGCCAGAATACTGTACTTCAACGAATTGAAGATCAATGATTTGGCAAAAATTGTTGAAAGAGGTTTTGAAACACCCATACTAAGTATCTTATCTGTTTATAGTCCCTCGGCACCAAACACAGGTTTCAGGCCACATGTTTCTTCTTGGCAAAAGGCAGCTAATAATCTCCCAAAACTTTCGATCCAAACGGTTTTTATACCCAATTCCGGAGATGCCACTTTCCTTGACCAGCCAGAGAAAACGAATAAAGTAATAAGTCAATTTACCAGTGATCCTGAAGCTTTTGAACCACCTGGCTTAGGAGGAGCTGGGGTGGTTATATCCAGCCCACCTTCCAAAACCTCGCTTATGCTAGGAGGAACAAACATCAAGCTATCGTATAACCGTCCTGCGGTGAAAGGGAGGGAAATATTTGGTGATTTAGTTCCTTATGGAAAAGTATGGAGAGCGGGTGCAAATGAAGCTACTTCCATCAGCTTCGATCATCCGGTTTTAATCAATGGTCAACCCTTGGCCGCGGGTAAATACAGTCTCTTTGTGCTGCCTGAAAAAGGCAAGTGGACATTTATCTTCAATCGGATAATACACCAATGGGGAGCATTTAATTATGATCAGGGGTCCGATGCATTGCGCATTGAAGTTGACGTTTCAACGGCTGACTTTTCTGAATACATGAAATATGAGTTCGACAATTTGACGTGGAAATCATTAAACCTCACACTTTCTTGGGCGGATAGACAGGGGAGTTTGACCATTACTGAACCCTATGAACCACCAGTGGTACCCAATAGCGTGGCAAAATTTAATTGGTGTCAACTATTGGAAGACGGAGAAAAGGATGGGGTTTCTAAAGGGTTGGCAGATGCAAAGACAATGGCTTATTATTATGATAGTGACACAGATAGCTTATGGTTTAAGTTTGACCTTTATAATAGCCCTAATCCATTTGCCTGGGCGGTCAATCTGCTTTTTGATACTGATATGGATCAGAGCAACGGTGCCGGTTGGTTTGGTAAGCATAACAGAGGTTTTCGCTTCGAAAAAATGGTGTTACACTGGGAAAGAAGAGAGAAAGATGGGTTTAACGGTGTAAGGGGCATTTCCAATGAATCCGGAGTTCGAAATAGGAGTTGGGCCAATGAGTCAAAGGACAACCTTAGATTCTACATTGATTTGGAGAAGAAGGCATTTTTCTTGGGCATGAAACGCACTGATGTACATCCTGACCTGACTAAATTTAACGTCATAGGGGCTGTTGGTGAATACACCACCTATAATGACACTATCTCTAATGAAAATTTCGCCACAATTGATCTCTCTGATGACTTAAGTTCCAAAAAGGACAAAGAGTAGGGATTTGCGAGTATCAGGTCAGACCGCAATTGATGTGGTCTCAGACCCATAATAAAGATGGCCACTTTTGAGTGACGATCGTAGTGCTAATAACTAAATGGTTTTGCAACCAGCATGAAATATGTTTATTCTCTTTTTAGGAAACAAAGGCCGGTCCATTCCGTTAACATTTTCAAATTCGACTAGATCATGAAGAAAATGACACTTGGGGCATTTGAAGAAATTGTTCTACTCACCGTAGGTGCCCTGAATGAGAATGCCTATGGAGTAACCATAAAAGTGGAGTTAGAAAGCAACCTCAAAAAGTCAATTAGTATCGGTGCTTTATATGCCGCACTTCAGCGGTTGGAAGAAAAGGGCTGGGTAAACTCCAGAGTAGGAGGTATCACTGAAAAGCAGGGTGGCCGCAGAAAACAGTATTATGACATCACAAAGCAAGGGGTGCTGGCATTGCATGAAGTGAAAGCCATGCGAAACGAGCTCTTTGATAGGTTGCCTGCAACCAAAATCCAATGGCTTGATTAATGGGAACGCAAAGGTCTAAAAATGCGCCTCCCAAGTTAGGAGAAAAGATACTTGAGAGCTTCTGTTCGTACGACTTTCTTAGCACAGCCCTCTGGGACCTTGGAGAAATCCACGCCCTTAACTTGAAGCAGAAAGGAAAGCTAAGTGCCGATATTCGCTATATGAGAGATGTGCTTGGGGTTATCTACCATCTCTATTTCAAGGGTAAAAGTCAATACACACCGAATCGAATAGCCATGCTCAAAAACAACTTTATCATCTCATTTAGAAACTTCAAAAAAGACAAGGTTTACAGTCTGATCAACACCATAGGGTTGACAATGGGCTTAAGTGCTTTTATTCTAATCTCTTTGTTTGTAAACCATGAATTGAGCTACGACAAATTCCATGATGATTATGAGTCAATTCATCGACTGTCTCATAAACGTAATGCCTCAATGGGCTCTTTTGAATTTGCCCGGACTATACCTATAAGCATTGCTCCAACACTGAGTCAATCAATTCCTGAGATTGAGTCTTTTTCGAGAGTCGGCTTAAAGGGGGAGACCATTATAAAATATGGTGACAAAATGTTTTATGAAACCGGAGGACGCTACGTAGAGGACTCCTTTTTCGAGTTTTTCAATTTCCCTCTTGTGTCAGGAACCACAGAGGGGGTGTTAGATGATCCTGAGGCCATTTTGATTACAGAAAGTATGGCCAAAAAATATTTTAATGATAGAAACCCTCTCGGTGAAGTATTGACCCTCAACAAAAAGGATTTGCACAAAGTTGTTGCTGTATTAAAAGACCCACCTCAGAATACCCAGTTACAGTTTGAATATCTCCTTTCTCTACCGGCTCTTGAAAAAAGGCTCACAGGTGCCTGGTTAAGGCATCCAGGGTATACCTATTTAAAAATTAACCCCGATCAGATAGGTAAAGTTTTCACCAAAATTGATGAGGTGAAAAACCAATCTTTTCCTGCGAGCTTTTCGGATTCAACAGCAATTAGCAGGGGACTTGAACCTAGCTATTTCAATTTACAGCCCCTGGCGGATATTCATCTGAACTCTCGAATCGAATCCGAAATATCGGTAACGGGCGACATCCGCTATATATACATTTTTTCTGCGGTAGGGCTGGTAATCCTAATCATAGCCTCTGTGAATTATACCAACGCTGCAATGGCAAGATCCATCAAAAGGGCCAAGGAAGTAGGAGTGCGTAAGGCTATCGGGGCTAGTCAAGGTGCACTTGTCAAACTGTATTTGTCTGAGACCTTTCTTTACGTGTTAATCTCGCTGGGCTTATCGGTCTTACTTATGGCTTGGGTGCTGCCCTTTTTTAATCAGCTCACGGACAAGCAGCTTTCCCTGGTCGACATGTCACCGAGTTTTGCCCTGCTTATTTCAGGGATAATTTTAGTGATAAGCATTTTGTCCGGGATTTATCCGGCTATCTATTTGAGCAAAATATCTACCGTTGGCGCGCTAAAGGGTAAGACACCTAAGAGCGGAGGAAACAGATTGAAAAAAGTGCTTATTACTTTCCAGTTTTTAATCGCGCAGACTTTGATCATTGTGACCGTCATTCTTCAATCACAATTGAGTTTTTTGCAAAACAAGGACATCGGTTATGACCGAGAACAACTCATTTATATTCCTACGAAAGGGGAATTAAAGAAGAATTATGGGGCTTTTAAGAATGAGATCAATGCCCTGCCCAATGTAGTATCGAGTGCCTACACGATGAACCTTCTCGGAGATGGTACCATGACCGCTTATCCTTTAAACCACTTTGAAGGCCTGGAAGATGAGGGTGACAAAAATCTCTGGACCAATTATTACGGTACCACGGAAAATTTTATCCAAACCATGGGTATGAAACTGTTAGAAGGGGGCGATTTCAAAGATGGTAGCGATAGAGGTTTTATTATCAACGAGGCCTTGGTGAGAAAACTGGGCTGGGAGAATCCAATAGGGAAGGTGATTAAACCACAACCTTATGGGACAACCGTTCAACCGCCATACCCAATTATAGGCGTTTTGAAAGATTTTAATGACCAATCCTTAAAATCGGAAATCAAGCCCATGATGATGGCCATTTCTGCAGATTCACTTGTTAACGATTATCTGGTCGCTAGGCTTAGGCCTGAAAACATTCGAAGTACTGTGGCTGCCATTGGGGAGATTTGGGACAAGCAGGTAGGAGACAGGCCTTTTGATTTTACTTTTTATGATGATGCATTCAATAAGCAATACAACGCAGAATTAAGACAAGGTAAATTGTTCTGGATATTTGCTTCACTGGCCATTGGCATATCGATACTGGGCATTATGGGCCTCAGCTCCTTTATGGTGGAACAACGCATGAAAGAGTTTAGCATTAGAAAGGTATTGGGCGCATCGCTCAAGCAGCTTATGATGATTGTGAACAAAGGGTTTTTCTGGCCAATTATCCTGTCATTTCTGGTGGCTGCGCCATTGGCCTATTATTGGGCTCGGGATCAATGGTTACAGTCTTTTGTATACCGCATTGATATTCAACCCTGGTACTTTGCCTTGGCTATTTTAGGAACGCTCCTGTTGACTTTATTGACGGTGAGCTATCACTCTTTTAAATTGAAAAAGGCCAACCCGACAAGATATTTAGGTAGTGATTAGCAGTGCGGGAGTGGAACTGTTTTAAAATCTGGTGCCTGAATCGAAAAGCGAAATGTCGAGCATCTTAAGAATGAAGTTAGGTGAGTTGGGATTATGTTTGAGTATACAAGTACATTGTTTATTCCCTTTTTTAAGAAACTGATAATTAAACCGCTCCATTAACTTATTCAAATTTGAAATAGCATATGAAGAAAATGACACTTGGGGCTTTTGAAGAGATTGTCCTGCTCACTGTAGGTGCCCTGAATGAGAATGCCTATGGCGTAACCATAAAAGTGGAGTTAGAAAGCAACCTCAAAAAGTCAATTAGTATCGGTGCTCTATATGCAGCACTTCAACGGTTGGAAGAAAAGGGCTGGGTAAACTCCCGAGTAGGAGGCATCACGGAAAAGCAGGGTGGTCGCAGAAAACAGTATTATGACATCACAAAGCAAGGAGTGCTGGCATTGCATGAAGTGAAAGCCATGCGAAATGAGCTCTTTCATCGGTTGCCTGCAACTAAAATCCAATGGCTTAAGTCATGAAAGGACGAGGGCCCAAAAATAGGCCTCCCTGGCTAGGAGAAAAACTCCTGGAGAGTTTTTGTTCTTATGATTTTCTCAGTACGGTCCTTTGGGATTTAAATGAGATGTATGTCGAAAACTTAAAAAGCAAAGGTCGGTTAAGGGCTGGTTTGATTTATATATATCAGGCACTGGGAGTCATTTATCATCTCTATTTCAAAGGCAAAAGTCAATACTCACCAAATCGGATTGCTATGTTCAAAAACAACCTCATCATATCATTCAGGAATTTCAAGAAAGAGAAAGCCTATAGTTTCATTAATACACTTGGATTGACTGTTGGCCTGACCGCATTTATATTGATCTCCATGTTCGTGAACCACGAGTTGAGTTATGATAAATTTCATAAGGATCACGAATCTATCTACCGAATTACTAGTGAGCGGTATCATCCATCTGGTGCACGAGAATATTCAGGAATGGCTTATAGTGTAGTATCCACGCTTGGCCAACACATCCCTGAAATATCTGGTTTTACACGTGTTGGAAACTATGGAGAAGCCATTGTGAAGTATGGTGATGTTTTATCAAGTCAAACAGGAGGTTATAATGTTGAAGAGAACTTTTTTGACTTCTTCAATTTCCCTGTTTTAAAAGGGCCAGAGAATGTCTTGTTGAAAAACCCTGATGAAATATTGATTACCGAGACCATGGCCTTCAAATATTTTGGGGATAGCGACCCTCTAGGCCAGGTACTGACAATTAATAAAAATAAACTCTACAAGGTGATTGCAGTACTTCAGGATCCACCCAAAAACACACAGTTCCAATTTAAGTTCCTTACCTCGCTTACGCCTTTTCTTAAGGCAAATGCGGATGGTTCATGGGTGAGGGGAAGAGGCAAAGGGTTCTTGAAAATTAATCCGGAGCAGGTGGGAGCAGTGATTTCCAAGATAGACACCGTGAAAAATAAGTTTTTCCCTGAAAATTACACGGATGCATATGCCAATGAACGGGAACGGGATCCGAATAAATTCCATCTTCAGCCTTTAGCGGACGTCTATTTAAAATCAAGAATTGCTTCTGAAGCTGCGGCTAATGGTGACATGCGGTATATGTATATCTTCAGCGCCATAGGATTGATCATTTTGATAATAGCCTGCGTCAATTACACCAATACTGCAATTGCAAGGTCAGTCAATAGAGCGAAGGAAGTAGGTGTAAGGAAGGCTATTGGTGCTAGCAGGGGAGCTTTAACAAGACTTTACATTTCGGAGGCATTCCTTTATGTATTGATTTCTGTAGCCTTGTCTATACTACTGATTGCATGGATTTTGCCTTATTACAATCAATTTTTGGACAAGGACCTAAGCTTTTCCAACCTATCAATTGATTTTATTTTGTTAATGTTTGGTGTCATTTTAGGCATTACATTTTTGTCAGGTTTTTACCCTGCCATTTTTCTAAGTAAAGTTTCGACTGTCGATGCACTAAAGGGTAGAACTCTTAAAGCTAAAGGTACAGGCCTGAAAAAGGCACTGATCACTTTCCAATTTATCATTGCTCAGACATTGATAATTGCCACAGTGATTATTCAATCACAGCTCAGTTATTTGCAGAATACTGACATTGGATACGATAGAGAACATTTAATTTATATCCCCATAAAAGGCGAAATGAAGGATAAATATGAAATATTTAAGAATGATGTAATTACCATTCCTGGTGTCAAGAGCAACTCGTATATCTATAATTTATTTGCGAATGGTGATCTTACAGCTTACCCTATGAATCATTTCGAGGGCTTAGAAGATAAGAGTGCCGAGAACGTTTGGGCGAATTTTTATCAAGTACAACCGGGCTTTATTAATACCATGGGGATGGAAATGGCAGCAGGAACTGACTTTGAGAGTGAAGGACAAAGAGGGTTTATTATTAATGAGGCACTGGCAAGAAAAATAGGATGGGAGAACCCGGTAGGTAAAGTGATTAGATCTCAACAAGGAAGTTCTGATTCAGAGTTACCAATACCTATTATTGGAGTCGTGCGTGACTTTAATGATCAGTCGCTCAAATCAGAGATTAAACCAATTATGATGATGGTCGGATCAGCAACAACTCCCTACTATTATATGGTGGCAAGACTGAATCCAGAAAACATCAGTAGTACGTTGTCGGAAATCGAGGCCATCTGGCAAACTCATGTTCCTGACCGTCCATTTGATTTTACCTTTTATGACGATAGGTTGAATCAACAATACAATAAGGAAATGAGGTTGGGTAACATGCTTTCTGTTTTCGCCAGCCTTTCTATCGGCATAGCGATTCTGGGAATTCTTGGTTTGAGTGCATTTATGGTTGAACAACGAATGAAGGAATTCAGTATTAGAAAGGTGTTAGGTGCTTCAATCAGACAATTGACCACAATTATCAATAGGAGTTTCGTCTGGCCAATAGTAATAGCCTTTGTATTTGCTGGTCCCCTGGCATATTATTGGGCAGCTCAGCAGTGGCTTAGCTCATTTGCTTTTAGGATCGATATTGAAGCCTGGTACTTTGTAATTGCTATTTTGGGAACTTTGCTACTAACCTTACTAACCGTAAGCTATCATTCACTAAAGCTTAAACGGGTAAATCCAACGACTCATCTTAATTCGGAGTGAGGGGTGTAAGAGCACTATATGTATACCCCAACTTCCTACGAGTCGAGTGCTTAAAAGGACAATGAGACATGTTGTCCTCCCCCTACCCCCTCCAGAGGGGGACAAAGTACGGCGCCCTAAACTTTCTAATCATTAGAAGCTAACAACGTTCATCTAAATGTTTTCAGTAGCTAGTTGGCTGAAGCCAACCATGTTTTGCAAGGTTCCTAGCTTGGTACCAACTTAAATTTTTATAAATTTCTGGAGTCTTGGGCACACACTGTCCTCCTCTGGAGGGGGCGCAGGGGGAGGACTTTACCGAATCAGCTTAATCTATACTGATCCCCCAACTTCTTAGGAGCCACAATACAATACGACATAGTCAAGGCATCTTTAAATAGTTCCGGATGAACATTGTTGAGGTCCACAATTGTCCAACCTTGCCTACCCCAGCCTCCAGGTACCGGATAGATAGTGCCACCTGAACCATCAGAGAAAACGGATTGGTCGACTTCATTGAGCTTAAGCACTACTTGGTTTTTGGTAGCATCATAGGTCGCGAAGATTTTCTTTCTCACTCGGAAAGAGGATTTTTCCATATGAGGCTGTTCAACAGCTTCTTCGAAGGACAGAGCTAGCTTTTGAAGTGTGTTTTTAGTGATCATTGATTAAGGGTAATTCTGGGAGCACAGAATGCAAAATAGCAGATTATCCCATACTATTTAGTAAGTCATCCTGAAAGGATCTTTTTCAGAAACGTGAAAGAAATGCCTTAGGAAGCTGAAAACGATTTCTACGCCTTGCTACGAAATGACTTCAGAATGTAGATTTGGATAATGACAATTCTGCCAATTCAAAAATTAGTCAGTTCGTTAGAAAACGAATTTTATACTTCAACGCTATCTCAGAGACCTGCTTAGGGTCTGGAGGTCCGTCTTTTGAGATTGCAGCAACCTCATCAAAGAATTTCTCCATACCACCAGGTGTGATGGTATTCATGGTAATGCCTTCTGAAGTACCAATGTTCTTAAAGCTATGAGGTAGGTTCTTTGGCAGAACAACCATGCCACCTTCTTTGGCGGTGACCTTTCTATTTCCAAAGGTAAATTCAAAGGTCCCTTTTAGCACGTAGAACATCTCTTCTTCATTTTCATGCACATGAAATGGAGGGCCACCTTCGGGTGGAGTATGACTTATGATTACGGCATATTCACCGTTGGTGTCTTCACTCAGAATTTTTCCAATAATCTTAAGCCCAAATACATTCCAGGTCTTGCCTTTTTCTGTGTCTACAAAGAGTGGAGATTTCTCATCGGAAGTGAGATTAAGCTTAAATATGTTCTCAGGAAAGGTTCTGGCTTCCTTTTCCAATCCTTCAGTCATAATGCGCACATTCCGCCATTTGATCTGTTTACCAGGCGCAACATTTGCTCCAATGCCATGCACCTGAAGTGCGATAAAGCCCGAGGCATCCGCATCATCCAGCATGGTTGCGGTGGGCTTGCCATTGACCCAAACTTTGATGGAATTGCCAATGGCTTCTATTCGATATTTGTTCCAAATGCCATTTTGAAAGGCCTTTCTCGCAGGTGGGTTATAAGTCAGAGGGTAGAGCCAACCTCTTCTGCTTTCATCATAGATGCCACCGCTCCAGGCCCTTTCAGCGGGATCAACTTCTATCTGATATCCAAAAACATATTTGTCCTCATGGCTTCTGATTTGAATGCCTGAATTCATTGTGGGATCAACAAAAAGCTCCAGCTCCAATATAAAATCTGAGTACTCCTGTTCGGTGCTCAAAAAGGTGTTTAACCTGCCTTGTGACGAACCAACGATCATGTCGCCTTCAACGGTATAAGCGGCTTCTCCTCCTCGGATTTTCCAGCCAGAAAGGTCCTTGCCATTGAACATGGGCTTCCAATTGTCCTGAGCCTGAACAAGAAAACCGACTAAAAGGAGACTGATGCTAAATGTGAATCTCATGGCTATCAATTATTCATTTTCAGTAATTCTTCCTCGGTATAGGCACCGCCAGAGGCCGGTTTTACCTCCCTTAATTCCTTAATCATTGCTGCATTTGTTTCCCGGGCCGATCGACCAAAGGCATTGCTCAAATAAGTAATCAAATCGGAGATATCTTGATCTGACATATCCGGATTATTGGAAATTCCCGGCATCTGGGCATTGAATTCATAGCGTTTCCCATTGACATTTACCGGGCCTTTAAGTCCATGTAGAATTACGAGGGCTAGTCTTTTACCCGGACCGGTTAAATACTCAGAGTCCTGAAGGGGAGGAGCCAGCCCCTCAATACCAGCACCTCCTGGTCCGTGACAAGCGGCACAAATATTCTTGTAAAAACGCATTCCTCTCGTTCGATCATCCTCAGCCAGTGAAGCACGTTCGAAAATCCAGTTCTTCTGGTTGGTCAATCGTCTTTGCCTGGCCGTTTTGAGCCTTACTGCCAGCTGTCCTGTTGGTGGCAAATCATCTAATATCAAGGTTTCCCGGGCCTCCAGGTTAGCGACCAGGGCTTCTTGATAGAGGGGGGAATCTCTCCTGATCATTAGTTCATTAAGTACAGGGGTAAATGTACTTTCCGAAGCCTGCGACCACCTGGCAAGTGCCATGGTTAAATAAAGGTCTATTGTCGGATCATTTTTGTCAAATAGACTGGATGCCAGTTGCGATATTGTTTCGATTTGTCTCTCACTATCAGAGTGTCCTATCAATTGTAAGGAATGTGCGACTACTTCTGGATCACTGGCCTGAGCTACTCTCAGAAGTAAGGTTAAATCAAGCATTTTTAGACCTTCTAATGCATATAGCGCATGCACTTGTGCAGTTGGAGTATTTCGGTTGGCAGCTACAGCTTCTAAAGCTTCTTTTTCTTTTTCGGTACCTAATAAGATAAGCTGGTGCTGAGCCTTATCTCTGACCCAACCATTTTCGTGGTTTAGTAGTCCAATCAATTCTTTGGGAGTGGCATCTTCTAATTCGGGAATTTCCGTTAGAGCTTTATCCTTACTCTTTACTCTTAAAATCCTACCCATCCCAATCACTTTATCCAGTCCTTTCTTTTCCAGATGCTTTCTAAGGTAGGAAGACATATAGGCCCCATGTTGTATAATACCCCTGTGCATATCAACTACATACATGGCTCCATCAGGTCCATTAAATAGATTTACAGGACGAAAGGCCTCATCCGTAGAAGCCAAAAACTCCTTATTCTCCCAGGCGGCCTCTCCGGTGGTTTGAATGGATTCGAAGTTCAGAATATGACGTTTTACCAAATTGACTTCCGGTGCGCATACGAAGGCATTTTGATCATAGTCGTTCGGGAACTGGCCTCCTCGATAAACCAATGGGCCGCAGGCCGAAGTCACATTGACCAGCATACTGTCTTTGTCCAACACGCCTTTTTCATAGCCACGATTCACAGAGGTGACATGCAGTGGATAAACCCGTTGATTCGAGGTGAGTACCTTGCCAATGGCGTGCTGGGGCCTATAATATTGGTTGTTGATCAAGGTATTTGGCAAAACGTAATCTCCCTGAAGCAGAGTGGAGTTATTGTTATGGTAAAGGCGCCCAAAGTTGTCTTTGGTAATTCCCCATTGCCCGCGATAGGAGGTAGGTTCCTTTAGCCATTTCCCGTTTTTGCGTTGATATCGAAAGTGGGACTTGGCATTATAAATCCAGTTGTCAATATTCATCATTAACCCATTGGGCTGATGTTCTACATTACCGTCATCAGCATAAAGCGAATCCACCAAAACCTTCTTGCCTGGTTTGTCATTCTCTATTTCTACAAACCAAAGGTTTGGTGGTTCAGCGTAAAGCAGGCCATCATAAACCAGTGCCAAGGCCCGTGGAAGCACAAGACCATCCAGAAATATTTTGGAATGGTCGGTCACACCATCGCCATCCAGGTCTTCCATAATTGAAATGGTGCCGCTTGGTAGGTTTTCACCATCCCCGTCAATATTGGTCATGTAACCACGCATCTCTGCGGCCCAAATTCTTCCTTTGAGATCAAAGTCTATGGCCACAGGTGCTTCCAAAAAGGGCTCTGAAGCGACTACCTCCAACTCAAACCCTTCCTCTATTTCATAGGCATCCAGAGAAACTTCTGGCTCTTCATAGTCTGTTTGACAACCAAAAAAGAAGAGAATTGGAATGGACCAAAGGCCTTTTATGCACTTCATTGGTGCTCTTTAGTTTTTACTCAACCTGGCCATATCGGCCTCAGCACCTATGTATCCGAAGGAAGCCCAGCCACCTTTGGCCAGAATGGCTTCGTAGACTTCTGCCGCTTTGACTTCATCATCATTGTATAAAAACCAATTGCCAATACCGTAGTTCACAGCATCATTGCTACTTAAGGCGCCTTCACCAGACTTGGTTAGTTCTTCCAGGCTCAATTCTCCCTTATAGAAAAGGCAAAGTTCATGGTAGGCGAAATTCTCGATAATCTCCATGTCTTTGTTGATTGGTGCCAAAGCCTGTTTGGCTTCTTCGTCTCTTCCCATCAGTCTTAACATCATGTAAATCCAATGTGTTCCCGAAACTACATTGTCGTCCATACGTGAGGCGGCCACCGCATTTTTGTAAGCATCCAGAGCCGGTTCGAGCTCTCCTTTGAGGTAATGGGCCAAACCCAGGTGATAGTAAATATTGCCATGTAGAGAGCTAACAGGGATGTTTTGAGCGTTTGGAGCACCGTCTGGTTCTATCTCATTCTCCAAGCCTTCCCGCAATTGTGCAGCCTTGGTAAAGTCCGCAATGGCCTTGTCAAACTCCCGAATTGAGATATATCTATGACCTCTGTGTCTGTAGAAACGGGCGTCATTCGGGAATTTATTAATACCCGCTGTATAAACATCAATGGCCTCGTTGTAATTGCCCTTGTATGCAATAAAGCGCCCATACCAAATCCAGTTGTCGGCAGATGGGTCAGCCTCATAATTTGCTTTGTGCTTCTCGTAATTGGCTATTGCTCTTTCGTTTGGCGGGTTTGAACGAAGTGTATCTCCCAATAGAGAGATGGCCTCGTAATCTTTGATATTGGAAGATGTATTGTCTTTGGTCTCCGTAGCACAAGCTCCTAACAGAAGACAGGACAAGGCAAAAAATAGCAAACGTTTCATAAGGTTGATTTTGAAGAATGAGAGTTAAAAGCTACTAAAATCGGTGACCATCTGCAATGCGAATATTGATGGAATCTTATGAACGGAAATATGACTGGAGAAATGTCGATAAAGTGTAACCTTTAAGTTGCCGAAGGAGTTTCGGAGACCTAATGACTGATGGATTGAGCGATTGTATTAAGTGTGTGCTCAATGCTACCCTTAAAATGAGAATTGAAAATGAAGAAGTTTTTACTTGCTATATTAATTGTCTTAGGTATCCATAATAATGGCTTTGGTCAAAACGGCCGTGGTGCGGAAATAGTAATAGGCAAGAGATATACTCTCCAGTCAGAACGAATCAGTGGTAAATGGGACATTGAGGTTTCGCTTCCAGACAATTATGAAAGCTCTGATGCTTTGTATCCGGTAGTATACGCTCTGCATGGTGATTATTATTTCAACTATGCCGTTGGCGGCTTCCAACGCCTCGTGGAGTTTGGAGATATACCGCAGGTGATTATTGTGGGTATTTCAAACGAGTCAAACTCTTATTTCGCCTATGGAAGCAAAAGGGCGGATCAATTCTTGGATTTTATGGCAGAGGACATATTCCCATTTATAGAAAAGAAATATCGGACTCATCTTGATCGAACGGTTTTGGGGTGGCACTATACATCAGGGTTTATATTTCATGCGCTTTCCAATCGTCCCGATATGTTCAAAAACTACATACCCATAAGCCCCTATCTTGGAGGCTATGACGTTTCGAAAATTGAGTTCAACGCTCTTGAACAACTCAATGCTCGTAGTCCTGAACTTAAAAAATCACTTTACTTTGGTGCCTTAAGCAATGAGCGCTCTGTTAAAGAAGTTGCTCTTAGCTTGGATTCATTACTAAAGAAAAAGGCACCCAAAAATCTGGATTGGAGTTTTGAATTGATTGAGCCCGATTACGATGAGGGCATCGGAATATCAGTATACCGATTATGGAACCCAGGGCTGAAAACTGTCTATAAAGACTATAAGAATGAAGAATTGAGTGATTGGAATATTGAAGCCTATAAAACAGAGGGAGGGTTGGCGTATTTAGAAAATCACTATCAAAAGAGAGCTGAAAGATTTGGAGGAGAGAGTTCAATCCCGGAGCTTTTCTCATTAACTCTCGGAGCAATGAGGGCAAATGAGTTCACAGCATTTGATGAGTTGGTAAAAAAGATGAAAGGAAACCTGCAGGCTTATAACCTGAATAGGATTCTTGGCTTTGCAACCTATTACTTAAGCAATGCTAACTATGACGAAGCAATGGGTATTTACGATGAGGTAAATGGTTTTTATCCCAATTCAATCAGTATCTACGAGGGTATGGCATTGGTTAGAGTCGCTTCTGGGAAAATCAAAATGGCAATCAAGACTTATCAACGTGCGATAGAATTGGCCAGACTTCAGTCTGATGAGCGCTTGGAGGTACTCGAGAAATCATTAGCAGAACTGAAGTAGAGACGAGCAAGATAAAAGTTGCCAACTGACTGGCATGAAATTTTAGCAAACGGGATTCTAATTCGTCTAAATTGTTCTTCAATTTAATTAACGTTAAAGGGCTCAAATTGACAATGTCCAGATTCTCAGGCTGATAATCTATCATAGATTAAGAATTGGTAGATTTTTCTGAGGGAAATATCATAAATTCAAAGGAACTGGCCTAAACAGCCCCAGATTACCCTTAATCCTAAGTTCATGTCATCCTTAGACTATACTGTTTTTACCATTTATTGCCTTATTATCATTGGGGTAGGCCTTTATCTGTCTCTTCGAAAGAAGAATGCCAATAAGACATCAGAAGACTATTTTTTAGCTGGAAAATCTCTTACCTGGTGGGCAATTGGCGCTTCATTAATTGCTTCAAATATTTCTGCAGAGCAGTTTATAGGCATGTCGGGATCAGGTTTTGCCTTAGGCATAGCCATATCTTCCTATGAGTGGATGGCGGCCATCACGCTCTTGCTGGTAGGTAAATTCTTACTCCCAATCTTTATCAAGAAGCAGATTTACACCATGCCTCAATTTTTGGAGCAGCGGTATAACAGCAATGTCAAAACCACTATGGCCGTCTTTTGGTTGGGAGTATACATTTTCGTTAATCTGACTTCTGTGCTTTACCTGGGGTCACTGGCCATTGAGACTGTAATGGGAGTGGAGCGAATCTACGCCATCATTGGTTTGGCCTTGTTTGCCATGATTTATTCCGTTTATGGTGGACTCACAGCTGTAGCCTGGACGGATGTGATCCAGGTCATCTTTCTGATAGCTGGAGGATTGGCCACTACCTATTTGGCTTTGGATGCGGTCAGTGAAGGGAGCGGTCCGATAGCAGGATTCCAAACCTTGCTGAATGAAGTGCCAGATCGATTCGACTCAATTCTAAGCAAGGATCATCCTTTTTATGGAGACCTGCCAGGCTGGGGAGTGATAATTGGGGGAATGTGGATTGCTAACATAAGCTATTGGGGACTGAACCAATACATTACACAAAGAGCCCTTGCCGCCAAGTCACTTCGGGAGGCTCAAAAGGGAGTAATGTTCGCTGGTTGGTTGAAGATGATTATGCCATTGATCGTGGTGCTTCCCGGAATTGCCGCCTACTATTTATTGATGAAAGAAGGAGCCGCTGACCTGGCTTCAATGAGTGTTACAGATAGTGTGCTTTCAGGTTTACCCGATGAAAGTGTGACAAAAGGAATGACCGACACGGCTACCATGACCATCAAAAACGATAAGGCTTATCCTGTGCTATTACAATTTTTGCCAACGGGATTTAAGGGCATTGCCTTTGCGGCTTTGGTTGCGGCAATTGTTTCGTCATTGGCTTCAATGGCCAATAGTACGGCCACTATATTCACTATGGATATCTATAAGCCCCTTCTTAATAAGGGAGCTTCAGAAAAGCGTTTGGTGAGTGTGGGGCGACTCACCGCTTTGGTTGCCTTTGCATTGGCAGTTTTGGTAGCTCCGATGTTGGGGCAATTAGATCAAGCGTTTCAATACATTCAGGAGTATACAGGGTTTGTGACTCCGGGAATCGTAGCCATATTTTTATTGGGTATTTTCTGGAAGAAAACCACTCCAAATGCCGCATTGGTGGGAGGTGTTGGCACTTTCATCTTCTCTATCCTGTTTAAGCAGCTTTTACCTAATGTGCCCTTCATTGATCGAATGGGATATGTTTTCCTGATTTGTGCCGGATTAATGGTTATCGTATCGATGATTGAGGGTAAGGGCAAGGATTCTAAGAAAGCACTGATTCTTGATGATTTCAATTTCAAAACCCAACGGGTATTTAACGTAGGTGCGATTGCTGTCACCATCATAATTACAGTGCTATATATTCTATTACAATGAACCTGGAATTTTATTAATTCAGAGGAGTCGATGACACGTGCAAGGTTTTTTAACAGACCATATTCACAATTAAATTTGCCGCACAGGGAATACTCGGTTTGATTCCATTACATCTTTCTTAATTTTCTTGTCGAATGAACAAAAGACGAGATTTCATCAAAAAGGCCTCACTCGCCTCCTTATCAACTTTGGTAGGAGCAGAAATTGTTTTTGGAAGTGTTGCTCCGGCAGATTATACGCCACTGTTTCTTGATCAAAATGACCCATTCAAGCTTTTTGGGAAGGATAAGGACATGACGGTATTGAATGATCGTCCCTGGAATATCGAAGCAAAGGCACACTTGCTTGATGATGCCATTACTCCAGAAAGCAGGATGTTCATTCGGAATAATGGGATCATACCAGAAAAACCAGATGCTTCATCATGGACCTTGACCATAGATGGAGAGTCGGTAACTACCCCAAAAACCTATAGTCTTGCTGAGTTGAAATCTAAATTCAGACAGTACACCTATCAACTGACCTTGGAGTGTGGTGGCAACGGCAGAAGCGAATTTAACCCTCCGGCCAAAGGAAATCAATGGACGATTGGTGCTGTATCCTGTGCCACCTGGACAGGAGTGAGATTAAAAGATGTTTTGGATGATGTTGGTATCAAGAGTGATGCTGTATATGTTGGCTACTACGGTACCGATAAACACCTGAGCGGAGAGGCCGGAAAAGTGGTGATTTCCAGGGGAGTACCCATGGCGAAAGCCCTACAGGATGAAACTTTGATCGCCTTCCAAATGAATGGCAAAGATATTCCAATGGCCCATGGATATCCGCTGAGATTGATAGCTGGTGGTTGGCCAGCATCGGCATCAGGTAAATGGATCAATAGACTCTCAATCAGAAATATCGTGCATGATGGGCCAAAAATGACGGGCGATGCCTATCGTGTACCATGCGAGATGGTTCCACCTGGAACTGAGGTGCCGGATGATAAAATGTGCATCATAGAATCTATGCCTGTAAAGTCGTTGGTGACCTATCCACGTTCAGGGGCCACTGTCGAGTTAGGTAAAAGCCTGGATATCAGAGGCCATGCCTGGGCAGGAGAATTGGCCGTGTCAAAGGTCGAATACTCTATAGATTTTGGGGCCACATGGATATCGGCAAATCTAAAAAGACCAAAGAATAGATTGGCATGGCAGCAGTGGAATGCGCAGGTGCAATTGCCTAAAAAGGGTTACTATGAAATATGGGCCAAAGCCACAGATAGCAATGGGCGGGCGCAACCCATGGTAGTTCCGGGCTGGAATCCTAAAGGGTATTTGAACAATGCATGTCATCGCATTGCAGTTAAAGCGGTTTGATGAAAGAGGACGAATTAGGAAAAATTCTGGGATCATTAACCAATATGCTAATGGGTATTGGCGCATTGGCTGTTTTCTTAATCGGATTGTTGCTCTATCTCAACGAAAACCCAGAGGTACTCCAGAACTTTGATGAACCGGCAGAGGCCGCAGTCACCTTCTCGCCTGAGTTAGTTGAGCAGATGGGATTTACTGATGATCAACATGTGGATTTGGTCATTGTCAATTGTACTGGTTGTCATTCATCAAAGCTGGTCACCCAGAATCGAGCCACAAAAGAAGGCTGGCGCAGTATGATTGAGTGGATGCAGCGTACTCAGAATCTGAAGGATCTAGGGATAGATGAGGAAAAAATATTGGAATACCTGGCTAAGAATTATGCGCCAACCGACCAAAGCAGACGGGCAAACTTGAAGGACATTGAGTGGTATAAGCTCGATTGACTATTAGATGAGGAGAAATTGTAATAGGGCCGTTCTGCAACCGTCTTAGAAAAAGGGAGTCTCTATAATTAACCAACAACCTTTACCACCATGTTGCTTAACCAAATCAAAATCATTCTTCGCTCTTTAAGACGGAGCAAAAGCTACAGCTTCTTAAATATTCTTGGATTGACTTCAGGGTTGGTCGTATTCATCCTCATTACTTTGTATACCTCCTACGAGTTCAGCTATGATGGTTATCATGAAAACAAGGAGAGGATTTTCAGGGTATATCAGGAGCAAAAAGGGAATGTCTATCTGGGTAGCGATAAATTTGCGGTTACGGCCGCTCCAATGGCAGCTGCATTAATGGCCGACCATCCTGAGGTGGCTTATGCTACCAGATTCAATGACTATTCGAATATCTTGATCAAAGCCAACGATGAAGTGATCTTGGAATCAGCTGTGTATTCAACAGACCCTGAGACTTTCAAAATGTTCACTTTCGATGTATTACATGGGGATATCTCGAATTTCTTAGTAGAAAAAAATACCGCTGTGCTCACTGAGTCAATTGCAATAAAATACTTTGGAAAAACGGATGTATTGGATGAGGTGATTCATTTTAGAAACGAACACCCTATGAGGGTTGTGGGGGTAATTAAGGACATGCCTGAGAACTCACATTTTGTGATGGATGTGATTCTTCAATACGTATCTGTAATGGAACTGGATGAAAGGAATATGACGAGATGGGGTAACAACTCCTATCACACCTATTTAATGTTGAATGAAGGAGCAAATGTGGAGACGCTTCAAAGTAAGATGCCAGAGTTAAGGGCAAAATACTCTGATGATCCCATTGACGAGGACGGTCAGTCAACTCTATTTACCTTACAACCGCTGCCTGAGGTACATTTCACGCAAGGCGTAAACTTCGATATAGCGCCATCTTCAGATCCCCAAAAACTATATATATATCTGGGTATTGCTTTTATGGTCTTGATCATTGCAGGCATCAATTACGTCAATCTTGCCACTGCCAGATCGATTAACAGAACTAAAGAAATTGGCATACGAAAAGTTGTTGGTGCCCGTAGCCAAAGTCTGGTATTTCAATTTCTGTTGGAGTCATTCTTGTTGGTGTTTTTGTCTTTGCTTTTGTCGGTTTTGATACTACTCTTTGTTCTTCCGGCATTTTCACAATTTGTCGATCGACCTTTGGCGCTTGATTTCACAGCTCCAGAACTTTGGCTATTTCTGCTAGGGTTGGCTTTAGGTTTGAGCATTCTGGCAGGTTTATACCCTTCCTGGATTCTGACCTCATTCAAACCTGTGGCAGCCTTGAAGGGTAAAGGAGAAATCAGGCAAAGAGGTGGGCTTTTTAGAAATGTGCTTGTTGTATTTCAGTTTGCCATTTCAAGTGGATTGATTATCAGTGCTACCGTGCTTTCAGAACAACTGAGTTTTATTCAAAACGCAGATATGGGATATGCGCGAGATCAGATAATAGTACTCAACATCCGTGGTCAAACTTTCAGAAACCAAATGGGCGTATTCAATGATGAGATACGAAAAGTACCAGGAGTAATTTCAGTGGCGGGTTCTTCATCATTGCCAAATAATATTTCTTCAAGTACAAATGCCAGATGGCCAGGCAAAGACCAGGAGATTAATATCCCAATTTATACTGGTAGTGTCGATTATGACTTTTTTGGACTCTATGAACTGGAATTTGTGGCTGGAGGAGCATTTAGACGAGGGGTGGAATCGGATAAACAGGGGACTATACTCAACGAAGCCGCTGTGAAAGCTATGGGATGGGACGAGCCTATTGGGCAACAGTATATTACGCAAAACGGAGATACCGGACGCGTCATAGGTGTACTTAAGGATTTTAATCAACATTCTCTTCATTTGGATATTTCGCCACTTCAACTTTTTTATAGAGAACGTCATGGCCGGATTTCCGTGAAAATTGCTGGAGATAGTTTCAAAAAGACAGTGACCAGTATAGAAGATGTGTATAATGGATTTGGATCAGAATACCCCTTTGACTACAACTATTTTGACGACATTTTTGATCGCGCTTATTTGAGCGAAATGAAAACAGCCGAGTTGGCAAGATGGTTTACGGGGCTTACAATTTTGGTGGCTTGCTTGGGTCTTTATGGTTTGGCTGCCCATAAGGTGCAGCAAAGGGTAAAAGAGGTAGGAGTAAGAAAGGTTTTGGGAGCGTCTGTCCCCAGGATTCTGGCTTTGCTGTCTAGGGATTTTGTAAAGCTATTGTTGGTTGCTTTCCTAATTGCCGCACCAGTGGCCTACTATATAATGGATGGATGGCTAAATGGTTTTGCTTTTCATATTTCCATTGATGCATTTACAATTGTCATTACGTTGTTAATGATGATTCTGGTGGCCGGATTGACGGTCGGTTACAGAACTTATAGGGCAGCTGTTAGAAATCCCGTTGAGGCCTTGAGAGAAGAATGATGGTAAACAATGTTGATGGGCCTGCGTGAAAAGACCTAAGGTAGTCTTCTAACTTCTAATGAAAAACGAAAGCTCTACTTTATCTACTAACCTTAATAACAATGCTGACTAACCACATCAAAGTAATTCTCCGTTCTCTCAGTCGGAGTAAAAGTTACACCTTCCTGAATATTCTGGGGCTGACCTCAGGGTTAGTGGTTTTCATTCTCATCACACTGTATACTTCTTATGAGTTTAGCTATGATGGTTACCATGAAAAGGCGGATAGAATATTCAGAATCTATAAAGAGGAGGTAGGCAATTCCTACTTAGGGTCTAACAAAGGTGCTGTTACTCCTGGCCCATTGGCCGAGGCACTAAAAACTGAATTTCCTGAGGTGACACACACGGCTCGATTCAGAGCATATAGTAACACTATTGTGAAGGCAAATGATGAAATTTTCGTGCAACCTGACCTCTTTATGGTCGATCCGGATGTGTTTAAGGTATTCTCTTTTGAGTCTGTGGCCGGAGATATTGATGACTTTTTGAGTGAGAGGAATTCAGCCGCTATCTCGGAGTCTGTTGCCCTTAAATATTTTGGGAGAACAGATGTGCTGGGTGAGATAATACATTTTAGGAATGAGCATCCGGTAGTGGTTTCTGGGGTGTTCAGAGATATGCCTGAGAACTCTCATTTTGTGGTTAAAGTGGCCATGCATTTTGAGGGAACTATTGAATATTTAAAATGGAATTCGACCAGTTGGGGTCGTAATTCTTATCACACTTTTTTGTTATTGGAATCAGGTTCTAGCCCTAAGCAGTTGCAAGAGAAGCTTCCACTGTTAAGAGCAAAATATGCCAATGACCCGATTGATGAAGATGGCCAGGAAACACAGTACACCTTACAGTCTTTGACAGATGTTCACTTTACCCAGAACATTAATTTTGATATTGCTCCCAGTACCTCATCGCAAAAGCTCTATATCTATCTGGGTATCGCATTTATGGTGTTGATTATCGCTGGTATTAATTATGTGAACCTGGCAACAACCCGGGCGATTAACAGAACCAAAGAAATTGGTATTAGGAAAGTGGTAGGTGCCCAGAGCAGGAGCTTGATATTTCAATTTTTGATGGAGTCTTTTGTTTTGGTATTTGTCTCTTTGCTAATTGCTCTTGTTGTTCTATTTTTTGCATTGCCAGCCTTCGCAGAGTTCGTTGACAGGCCATTAGCATTGGATTTCACATCGCCAGAGCGGTGGCTATTTTTAATTGGTCTATCACTAGGTCTCAGCATCCTGGCAGGCCTGTATCCCTCATGGGTACTTACTTCTTTTAAACCTGTAGCTGCATTGAAGGGTAAGGGGGAAATTCGCCAGCAGGGCTCTTTGTTCAGAAATGGATTGGTGGTCTTTCAATTCGTTATTTCAAGTGGCCTAATTATAGCTGCAGTTGTGCTGGTACAACAGCTAAATTATATTCAAAACACAAATATGGGCTTTGTCCGTGACCAAATTGTAAAGGTCACCCTTAAGGACAAAAAGCTACAGGATAAGATAGATGTCTTTAATGAAGAAGTTAGAAAAATACCCGGAGTAACATATGTAGCCGGTTCGTCTTCAATGCCCAATAAGATCGATTCACGCACGAGCGCAAGGTGGCCTGGAATGGAAAAGGAATTACGAGTTTCAATTTATACCGCCTGGGTTGGCTATGATTTTTTTGATCTATTCGAAATGAAGTTTGTCGCTGGCCGCTCATTCAATAGAGAGAAGGAATCCGATAAAAAGGCAACTATACTTAATCAAGCTGCCATTGACGCCTTTGGCTGGACGGATGATCCAATTGGCCGCCAGTACATTACTCAATCAGGAGATACTGGCCGTGTGGTTGGAGTGTTAAAAGATTTTAATCAGCATTCAATGCATTTGGCAATCGAACCGGTTCAATTCTTTCTTCACGAAACATTGAGCAGAGTTTCCGTAAAGATGGAGGGGCAGGACTTTAAAGGACAAATTGCGGCAATAGAGGAAATTTACAATAGCTATGAACCTGCCTTCCCATTTGAATACAACTACTTTGATGAGATATTTAACGAGGCCTACGAAAGTGAAATGAAGACCGCCCAACTGGCCAAGTGGTTCACTTTTTTAACCATAATTATTGCTTGTTTGGGCTTGTATGGACTGGCTACGCATAAGGTGCAACAACGAATAAAGGAAGTGGGAGTAAGAAAGGTGCTTGGCGCTTCGGTACCCGTAATCCTTGGCTTGCTTTCCAAAGATTTTGTAAAACTACTGATCATTGCCTTCCTGATTGCTGCCCCGATTGCTTACTACGTGATGGATGGATGGCTCGATGGCTTTGCCTATCATGTTAATATTGGACCTTTTACTCTTTTCATTACACTCTTTATGATGATTGTGGTAGCTGGGGCAACGGTGGGTTATAGAACCTATCGCGCAGCAGTCAGAAATCCGATAGAAGCTCTGAGAGAAGAGTAGTCATTTTTCACCAAAATGAATTTTCAAACTTATTCTTAACCATTTGTTCTCTTTTTAGTAATTAATGTTGTAGACTTGCATTAGTTTCTAAAAAGAGATTAAATGAAAAAGATTACATTAGGAGCCTTCGAGGAGTTGGTTTTGTTGTCCGTTGGCATTCTTGAAAATGACGCCTATGGCATAACTATTAGGCTTCAGCTTGAAGAAAACCTTAAGAAATCGATCAGCCTGGGCGCACTCTACGCAGCTTTGCAGAGGTTGGAAGAAAAAGGCTGGGTAGAGTCCTCTATTGGCGGAATTACCGAAAAGCGAGGTGGCAGAAGAAAACAGTACTACAAAATTACAAGAGATGGAGTTTTTGCCCTGAATGAAGTCAGAGCTATGAGGAACTCACTCTTTGATCAACTTCCGGGCAATGCACTTAACTGGCTCGATTCATGACTGACGATCATAGAAAACCCCCAAGATTGGCAGAATGGCTCCTTCGGAGTTTTTGCTCTTATGATTTTCTAAGTACAGCACTTTGGGACCTCGATGAGATGTACGAAATGAAGCTCAAAGAGAAGGGAAGGCCACGCGCGAATCTGATCTATTACAAAGAGGTTCTGGCAATTATCTATCATCTCTATTTCAAAGGAAAAAGTCAACACTCACCAAATCATATTGCAATGGTCAAAAACAACATCTTGGTATCCTTAAGGAATTTCAGAAAGAACAAGAGCAATAGTCTTATCCATGTATTGGGACTGAGTTCCGCATTGGTGGCGTTCTTATTGACGTTCACCTATACTTCATATGAGTTCAGTTTTGATACTTATCACAAGGAGGTAGAGAATATTTATCGAGTGTATAAGAGTATCAATACCATTGATGAACCGGACTATCGGGATGCGGGTACCCCAGGGCCACTGGCTGCAGCATTGATTGAGGAGTTTCCTGCGGTGACGAGTGCGGCAAGAATGATCGGATATCGAAAGATATTGATGGAAACTAAAACTAAAACCTTTGTGGAACCTCAGGTGTATCCGACTGACGCATCAATTTTCAGAGTATTCAGTTTTGAGTCGGTAAGCGGTAATATTGATGAATTTCTATCAGAACCTTTTACGGTTGCCATTTCAGAATCTACCGCACTTAAGTATTTCAATAAGATCGATGTGGTAGGAGAGACGATCACCTTTGCTCAAGCATTGCCGATGAAAGTTTCTGGTGTGTTCAAAGATATGCCTGACAATTCTCACCTCAAATTGAAGGTGCTGGCACACTTTGAAAGTGTCATGGAGGCGTTTCAACAGAGCATTACAAGATGGGGTAACAACCCGTATTTCACCTATATCCGAACAGAGGCTGGAACTGATGCGGACATATTAGAGTCTCAATTACCCATGATCAGAGCCAAATATGCAGATGATCCTGTAGATGTCGATGGTCAGGAGTATACTTATTTCCTCCAGCCATGGACAGATGTACATTTCAATCAGCGTATTGATGGAGGGCTAGTTGCTCCGGTTGATGGCCAACGATTTTATGTGTTCATGGCGATTGCCATTGTCATTTTGGCTATGGCCTGTATCAACTATATCAATTTGGCCACTGCCAGATCCATTTCCCGAATGAAGGAAGTGGGCATTCGCAAGGTTATTGGGGCCGGAAAAGATAGTTTGATCATGCAATTTTTGGTAGAATCTGGTTTGTTGGTGTTCACATCTTTGATTGTTGCGGTACTTGTTAGCAGCCTTTTGCTCCCTTTGTTTGCCGAATTTGTGAACAAGCCGTTGGTGTTGGGTTTTCAAAAATCGAATTTTTGGATATCCCTATTGGGGCTCGGGTTTTCCCTGACGCTCATCTCAGGTATATACCCTGCGATCGCTACCGCTAATTTCAAACCACTGAATGCCCTTTATGGAAGAGGAGAAATCAGGCAAAAAAGAAACCTCTTGAGGAATGGTTTGGTGGTTTTTCAATTCACCATATCAGCAGCCCTAATTATTGGAGCCATCATACTCACCCAACAACTCAACTTTATTGACGATTCGGATATTGGATATTCGCGAGATCGTGTGGTGATTTTGAATACCAATGATGACATCATCGAAGGTCAGCTTCCTCAATACATGGACGCTCTGACAAAGGTTTCTGGAGTTTCCGCAGTAGCCACCTCCTGGTCTTTGCCCACGAATGTAACCTCAGATACGAGGGCCAATTGGCAAGGAATTACTGATGCCGAACGACTGCCGATGTCCATGATTGGAGTAACTCATGAATTCTTTGACCTTTTTGAAATCGATATCGTGGAGGGAAGGGCTTTTGATCCGGCAATAACTGCGGACGAGCAGGCCATTTTGCTCAACGAGACAGCAGTCAAGGCACTGGGCTGGAAAGACCCCATTGGCAGGGAAATGATTACCCAGAAGGGTGTGAACTCCAGGGTCATAGGAGTGGTGAAAGATTTCCATATGAAATCACTGCGAGAAGAAATCAGGCCTCTACAAATTCTGCTGAGTGATCAGTTTGCGACTTTATCCGTCAAGATCGATACTGATATCAATCAGACTTTGGCCAAGATAGAGGAGATATATGAGAGTTTCTCCCCTGCATACCCCTTTGAGTACACCTATTTTGGAGATATTTATGAAGAGGCTTATACTGAGGAAATCAAGACAGCGCAATTGACCCAGTGGATTACTATCCTGGCAATAATTATTGCTTGTTTAGGACTCTATGGTTTGGCCACACATAAGGTGGAGGATAAGATGAAGGAGCTGGGAGTAAGGAAGGTGCTTGGCGCCTCAGTACCGGCAATTCTCGGCTTGCTTTCCAGAGATTTTGTGAAACTCCTGGTCATCGCATTCTTGATTGCTGCCCCGATTGCTTACTATCTTATGGATGGATGGCTCAATGGCTTTGCCTACCATATTAACATTGGAGCTTTTACTCTTTTCATTACACTTTTGACGATGATTGTGGTTGCCGGAGCAACTGTGGGTTATAGAACCTATCGTGCAGCAGTTAGAAATCCCATAGAGGCGCTGCGAGAAGAGTAAATATTACACAAAAAAAATGCACGTTCTCGTGCATTTTTAAAATACTCATGAATCATAAAAACTTCCGCCCGATCGAAATCACTTCCGGATGGTGGCCGGTAAAATCAAGGAAGCCGACCAGGCGGAATTACCTTTATATATTTTGATTACATCGCATAAGGAATAGGCCCTAAATAACTCAGGGTAACCGTTCCTCCAGCAGCCGCAGAAGCTCGCTGTACGTTACAAATGGCATCCTTTTGTGGCACAGGAGGGTTAGGAGCACCTTCAGGTGTTGATGAACATGTCGGAGGAGATACACTCGCAGTACAGTCATCACAAGCAAATGGATATACACCCACCTGACCTACATTATCGCCCAGCTTTCCGTTTTTGAAACTTGTAACGGTCGGTTGAGTTGAACCAGCATTCCAGGTACCACCACCCTCAAGAGAGAACTCCATGTAAGAGTTAGCGCCAGCTACATTGCTTATATCAATCGTCTCCTGGTTATTTGGGTTTTGAGCATAGTTATTTAAACTAAACTCGCCCAAATTACTGGCCAATGGAAAATCGTTAGTAGGGCAATTAATTGGAGGTGTATTGAAACACACGTTTCCACTAAAGGTCATTCCTTCAGGTGGGCTGTAAGAGACACCGGCTCCGGCATCCAGTGTGAAGTACCCTTGATGTGGATTTGTGACATTTGTGATAAAAGGAATGTCATTAATATTTGAAATAAAGCCTGTACCTACTCCTAAGGTCAAATAGACCTTTACTGAGTGATTCCAATTGTTTTTGATTTTAAATTCGGTAAGTGACATGATAATTAAAATTAGGTATAGTGTACCTACTCTAAATGGTTTTCGGCATTCCCAGTCTTCGTTGCGTTTTGCAATTTGAGGACAGGTCAAAATTGGGGAAGAGTATAAATTGTTTAATCCTGCCTAAGTGGTAAATTGACAATACCACTTTGGTGGTATTTAGCATAAAATTCTCCTACTTAGCTTTGAATAAATTATTCACTAAAAATTAAAACAATGAGTAGTACAGGAAAGGTATCAGTAGAACTAGGTAATTATGGAAACGCCAATTGCTATTGGGCTCCCTGTGGAGATATCCCTGATAAGACGGTAGGATCGTTTTCTCCATTTTTGAAAGTATTTAAGCAAAACGGAGTGTATGAATTGCACGTGGTGTTGTTTGCCCCATGCGGTTACCAACTGGATGCCAACAAACCCATAGTCCTTGACTATCTGGGTAAGGATCTATTCCTCTTCTTTAACTTTAAAGAAGACCCAAATGGGCCAGGTGATGGCTGGGAATATTTTATTACCAGAGTACATTTTAATTCTGACTTTTCTCCAAAACTTAAGGGTAAAAACATCTTTGTGATTCCTGTACACGGTGACCCGGAAGAGGGGGATGTTAATAAGGTTATTGTCGAAGATGAAGATGAGATTGACTAACAATCAAAGCACACAATTATGAGGGTTAGTATCCTGCGATTCATACTAACTATTGCTTTTACCACCGCTCTGATTGGAGGGTTTCCCCTTCAACTTGATGGAAGGTTTTGGCAGGACAATTCCATTGAAATCAGGGAGTTGCAGGATAAAGCAGAAGCCATTGGCAAGAGAAATATTGATTCAGTCTTGCTTCTTCTGAAGCAAGCTGAATCCATTGCTTCCACCGATCAAGAGGAAAGCGTTTTGGCTCAGAATTATTGGGTAAAGGCCAAAACCTATTATGGGCTAAAGGAATATCAAAAAGCAATCGACTTTGGTAAGTCTGGGCTTGGACATGGGAGGCGTTCTAATGCGCAACATGTGCTGTCCAAGATCAATAACCTTTTGGGTGTGATTGCCAAAAGACAAGGCAACCTGGACCTAGCGGCTGGATATTATCGTTCGAGTTTGGTTAGCAGAAGAGCTTTGGACGATTCTGTAGGAATGTCTAAAACTCTACAAAACCTTGGTAATTTATTTAGAGATCAAGGGCTTACGGATAGTGCCTTTGCTTACTATGAGCTAAGTATTGATCTCAAAATGCAGATTGATGATCCAGTGTCATTGGCTAAGACAATAGTGAATCTGGGGAACTACTATTACGAAATTGGAGATTTCTTAGAGGCTGTAAAGCGATATGAATCTGCAACAAATTTGTACTTGGAAAATGATTATCAGGAAGGAGTAGCTCGCGCTCTAAACAATATGGGCTCGGCATACCTTCTGTTGGGGTATTATCAACTCTCTCTTAATTCTTTCATTAAAAGTGTAGAAATGTATGAAACGCTCGGACTTCAACAAGAACAAGGGAATACGCTTCTTAATATTGCCTCACTTTACAGGAAAATCTCCAACCTAAAAGAGTCACGAGATTATTATAATCAGAGCCTCCGTATCTATCAAGCATTAGACAATGACATTGGCTTGGCAAATGCATACTTGGGGATATCAATAGTCAATTTATTGGATGAGAAACCATTAAAAGCAATCGAAACACTGGATAAAAGCCGTGACATTTATCAAGCGAATGGTCGAGAAAAGGACTTGGCCTCAGTAGAGCATGCCTATGGAAGAGCCTATGCTCGGCTTCGGGAGTACCCCAAAGCAAAAATGCATTTCAAAGAGAGTATCACCACCAAAAGACGCTTGGCAGACTTGGATGATCTTGGGGGTGTTTACAATAGTTTGGCTGTGACGAATTACGAGACTAAAGAGTACGTGGAAGCCCAGAGTAATTATTTATTAAGTCTTGCATTTGCTCAAGAGTACAAGCTCCCCGCTCTGGTTAGGGCATCTTTGTTGGGGCTTTCTGAAACAAATCAAGCACTAGGTAACAGTAAGCGCGCTTATGATTACAGGCTACAATATGAGAGTGTTAAGGACAGTCTTGATAATGTTGAGAAAGCGCGACAATTGGCAGAGATAAGGGAAATTTACGAGTCTGAGCAAAAGGACAAGCAAATCACACAATTAGAATTACAAAACGAGGTTGTGAATGCGAAGAGTCAGGCCAATGCGGCTCTGGCGGCTAAGGAACGTACAGATAAACTGATTTTTATCATCACTGCACTGGCCTTATTGGTGTTGGCTATTTTTCTTTATCTCCACTTCCGGCAACGATTGCTTTTATCACGACTTAAAGTCAAAGAGGAGAAAGAAACCCATGACCAGGCAATAACTCATTTGCTAGGACAGCAGCAGACCAAATCGCTAGAGGCGATGATCAAAGGACAAGAGGAAGAAAGGATAAGGATAGCCAAAGAATTGCACGACCACTTTGGAAGTCTGATGGCAGCAGTAAAAGTGAATCTGTCTACCGTTGCAGCCAATAATGGGGTGGCACCGGAGAGCGAACGGCAGATGAAAAACCTCTCGACTTTAGTAGACCAGGCTTGTGAAGACATTAGAGGCCTTTCTCATAGTATGCATGTAGGTGTTTCAGAGAGTTTTGGTTTAGTGCCCGCTCTGAAGGATTTAACCGCTTCAATAAATCATTCTGGAGAGATCAAGGTTGAATTCCTTTCTTCTCAATGTGTTGATGCATTGGATGCAGCTATTGAAATAACTGCTTATCGATTGGTACAGGAATTGGTCAGTAATGTACTTAAACATGCCGAGGCCAAAGAACTTACAATACAATTGACCTGTCTTGAAAATATTCTGAACATAATTGTAGAAGACAATGGAGTGGGATTTGATTTGGAATACCAGAAGAAGAGAAAAAATGGGATGGGGCTCTTGAATATGAAACATCGTGTTGATGCTTTGCATGGAGAATTTGAAGTTGATAGTCTGCCCGGAAAGGGAACCACAGTAATTATTGACCTACCAGTGGATATGGAACAAACTGCACTTGCATATGATTAAGGCTTTATTGGTAGATGATCATCAACTCTTTGCTGAAGGGGTGCGATCTATGTTTAATGCAGAAGATGGAATTCAAATCACTAGGATTTGTACCAATGGTCATCAGGTTCCTGGAATTTTGGATGAGGAGGATATCGATGTGATATTATTGGATATTAGTATGCCAGGACTTGACGGAATGGGAGTGATGAGCCTGTTAAAAGAACATGGGCGAAGTGAACCAGTATTGATGCTCACCATGCACCAGGAGATGAAGTATATCAGACGTACGTTGGAGGGAGGTGCACAGGGCTATATACTGAAAGACGCCTCTAAATCTGAATTGATTGAAGCCATCCAAAAAGTGAGTAGAAGAGAAAACTACTTTCACCCTAAAATCAACAATCAAATCTTTGATTACCTGAGGGGAAATCAAGGAAGTGATGGCGCAAATATCATAGACCAACTATCTGATAGAGAAAAAGAAATTATCGCGTGTATTGGTAAGGGAATGAATAGCAAAGCAATAGCAGAGGCGTTGTTCATTAGTGAGCACACGGTAAAAACACACAGACGAAATATTCTTCACAAATTAGGAGTGAAGAATACGGCTGAATTGATTTCTTTTTCCATCGAGAAAGGAGTTTTATAATAAGGATCTTTAGACGATTCGAGTCAGAGAATTCTGGTTCTCCATGTTAGTGACCCTGAGACTCCGCTTCTGTTATTTTCTCAAATGCACAACCGATCTCGACCCATTCATCTTCGTTGAAAACATCACCGTTTTGTTCTTCCCAACGATTGATATGAGTTTGCAAGTCTGAAAGCAATTGGTTTGCTACAGTTCCATCCAGGAGCATAAATGGACAATAGGCAGTATTTCCTCCAGCTCTATTGGATTCGGCACCATAAAAGATCAACAGGGAGGTCTTTCCCAAGTTTTCTCTGTATGGAGAAACCTCGGCTATAGGCTGGCCAATGGTAATCCGGTCTCCCACAGCAACTCTGGCATTGCTCACATGCTCATACGCCACTCTCCATTTTGGGGCGTCATCAGGTTGGACGATCAGATTTAGGTCATGAGGTCCTTCGAGTTCATCAAGCCCAACGACAGTTCCTTCTGACACACCCCTAACTACATAGCCAACGGGTAAATAAAATTCAGGATGGAAGAGAAGTTTTGTTCCTCCCCCTGCCGTCTCAATTTCTTCACCAAACTCTCTAAATACCTTGTCCTCATACATGTCGCTTAAGGCCAGGTCATTCACGTCAATCCCAAACCCAAAAATTGTTGGAGGAAAAAGAAGGGCAGAGTCGTCCTCCTTGCAGGAGATCAAAAATAGGATTAGAATAACCGAGATGGCGCGTCTCATTTTCATACGTTTTATTTTTTATATGATGCTGACCTTGACAGGCACTTTTGTTTATGTCTTAAAACTACAAAAGCCATGAATTTTCTAATCGCAGCTCGTCACGCAGGCTATGTCATTCATCACATAGGTGGAAAATAGAGTCGAAAAGGGACCTGTGAATTCAATCCTTGCATCCTCGAAAGGCCTTGTTCGGCAAGGTGGATACGGGAAAGCGAATCAATGAAAGGTCCTTGACAAGATTTGTTGGAGCATGCTGGCTGAACCTATTTTTTTAAAATGCCCTGCTCTACGCAGTCATCTACCAAATCCTTGGCGTATTTCCAGACAGTTTTGGACCCGTCTCCAATTTTCTTCTTTTTCTCTATCACGGTGTCGTAAGGCACGTCAAACTCTGCCCAAGTGCCACCTTGATTCGAGGCGTTTTGCAGCATAGGTTCAAAGTTGTCCATGGCATTGGCAAATTTGGCTTCGGGAGTTTCAGCAGCTTCAAATTCTTCCCAAATCTGAATGAATTCGGTGGCTTGCTCTTTGGGTAAAAGCCCAAAAATTCTTTGGGCAGCCTCTGACTCCTCAACCCTGTTGTCGTGCTCCTGATTTTTATCGAAAAGGAAAGTGTCTCCCGCATCAATTTCAACAACATCGTGAATCAAGAGCATTTTCAAGACTTTTAAGATGTCAATAGGCTCGTTGGCATGTTCAGCAAGTACAAGAGTCATCATGGCCAGGTGCCAGCTATGCTCCGCATCATTCTCATGTCTGTCGCTATTAAAGAGTTTAGTTTTCCGCTGGATGTACTTGATCTTATCAATTTCCTTGATAAACTCAATTTGCTTCTTTAGATTTTCCGTTTTCATTCGGAAGCAATTTATAGATCATTTCCTTTTGCACATAAGACTGAACGACTTTCCTGCACCGGTATCTAAGATGAAAGTACAGACAATAAAGACCTTGTTTTTGACCAAAAGAAAAAAGTGGTTTTCATCAGAAATCACAATGAATATTATGTACCCTTGCGGGTTGAAAAGAGGGTGGTTACAGATAATTAAGGGTACTAGGATGAGTTCATGTTTTAAATTCTATATAGCTTGGTATTTCTATTAGCGAATGCTGATTTTTGTCCTGATCAAGCAAATGATTTTATCAGGTAGACAATGTGAATTTTGAACACCAGCCCTTAACCTATGGCAATCGATGTGGTTGATTTTCTTCCCAAAACTCAGTACTTGAGAAGCTTTATTGAGTGTTACCGTCTTGTAACCGTATCTGAGGACCTTGAAGGCATTACCATCGCCAATGGCCGCCTCGACTCGTGTATAACTTTGAATGGACGTTTTGAATGGCAGAATAAACCAGGGAGTGCATTCGGACAATTACCACAAATGGTGGTGCTCCCTCTTACGCGAGGAACCCGTACAGTACGGCTTTATGGGCCGACTGTTCTTATAAGCATCAAGTTTTTTCCTCATGTGCTTACCAGAGAGGTGTTTCATAATCATTCTTTTACGGCCTTAATCGACTACGAAGAGCTGTTTGATATTCAAACCGTCAGGGTGTTGGGGCGACAATTGAAGGAAGCTCAGGATGAATCTGAAATGGGCGATTATTTGGATAAGTTTTTTAGTCAGCACATGTTTAACGCTCCAAACGCTACCTGCGATTCAATTAGCAGGCTGGTTTTACACATTGACCCTGACTCCAATGTGTCTACTTTGATGAATGACCTGGCCATCAATGAAGGGGTGAGTGTCAAAACAATTGAGCGCAGATTTAAGAAATACACGGGCTTGTCTCCCAAGGTATACCAGGATTTAGTCAGGTTTCAGCATGCGGCCAACTTAATTCACGAAAAAGGAAAATTCGAACATGGCCATCTTATGGAAGCGCTTGGAGGAGGCTATTATGATCAATCGCACTTTGTCAAAACCTGCCGCAAGATTACCGGGTTTAGTCCGAGAGAATTGTTCTTAAACCTCCCTGATTCGTTGACTGATTTTATGGTGCTTAACTGAACACTCTTCAGTAACATTTACTGACTTAATACCTGATTAATCATTCCACCACAGAATTGGGAATTCTGCCACAATGTTATGCTTCAAATTTGATAGGGATTATACTTTTCCAGAGCTTGAAAAGAAAAAAAGATGAATCCAAAGGTTAGAAACATTGTTGCCTGGGTATTGGGCATTCTGGTTGGTTTGTACATGATAGCTGGAGGTTACCCCAAACTATTTCCAAACGATGGCATGATTAGACGGTTTGAGAATTGGGGCTATAGTGCCACTTTCGCCACTATTATAGGTGTACTGGAAATGCTATCGGGCCTGTTGCTCATCATTCCAAAAACAGCGTTCTATGGAGGTATTGCCTTAGGCATACTAATGCTTGGAGCCGTTTATACCCATTTGAATACGGGAATTGGCAGTCCGCTTTTCGCGGTCATTTTTCTGATTTTGGCAGGCCTGCTTGCCTATTTGAGATTTGAAAAACGATATAGGAAAAGCTAAACACCTTTTTCGCTACGCATTCGGGTAAGTCTATGGTCCTTTAGTCAATTACGCCCTTGAGTTGTAGCACATCTTTTCGAATGAAAAAGGAGAAATGCTCAAACTCATAATAGAGCGCCACTTCATCCACATGTTCACTACCTTCTTCCTCAAGTGGTTGCTTTGTTCCATCCATAATTTCTCCGAATGCATTTACCAATTCAGTCAGGCGAATGGGATGAGCAACCGGGGTATTATGGGCCGGAAACACCTTTTGAAGACCCGCACTTAGGTCTGCAAGCTTCCGTATACTTTGTTCATAGTTATCCAAATCGGTGACCGAATCAAAGAGCCAGATCGGTGCTTCGTAAAAAGTATCACCAGTCCACAGATAGCCATTTTCTTTGTCCAGGAGTGCTATCGCATCGGGCGTGTGTCCAGGAACCGCAATCACTTCTAACATTCGATTGCCAAGCTCTATTGTGGAGCCATCAGCGATAAGTGCTGCAATCTCGAAAGGCCTTGAGTGGTAGCTGGTTGTATCAAATGCCGGTAACCCCTCCAGGCAAATCGCTCCTGAAGTCACTTCTTGTTTCATTACCTCATGCGGAAGGCCGTTTTCTGCCCTGTCCAGAGTGAAGTCTGTATTCATGGCAAGTACATTGTCAAACTCGTAATTGCCCCCTATGTGGTCGTAATGTGTGTGAGAATTCAGCACAGTGATGGGTAAGTCGGTTATCTCCTTCGCCAAGGTTGCAATGGAACTCATTCCCATGCCTGTATCAAAAAGCAGCGCTCTTTCGGAGCCTAGAATCAAATAGGAGATAATTTCCTGGAAATTATAAGGCTCAGCAATGGCGAATACGCCTTCACCAACCACATAGACTTTGAACCAATTGCTGTTGGTTTTCACCTCTTCCAGCGAAGAGAATTGTGCCCGAAGCGCTTGGTTGCACCAATTGTCTTCCTCAACCTGAGATTGAGGAGTGCATCCGATAATGATAAAAAAACAGATCATCGGAAATGAATTTCTTATTGCATTCATAAATACGCAGATAGAAATATAAAGCTATTAAATATTGATCACTCCGAATGCCTTACCTTCAACTCCATTATTTAGAACAAAATCACTAACTTAAAATCGTCAACCTTATACTATGAATGTTCTGCTGATCTATCCAATTTTTCCCACCAGTTTCTGGTCTTTTGAAAAAGCCGTTCAGGGGATTGGCAAGAAAGCATTTATGCCCCCGCTTGGCCTGATAACCGTAGCAGCACTGTTGCCCCAAAAGTGGGAGTATCGCTTGAAGGATAGAAATATTGAACAAGTAGATGAAGAGGATTGGGATTGGGCAGACATAGTCATGCTTTCAGGTATGATCGCCCAGAAGGAAGATTACCTATCCCTGATTCGTGAGGCTAAAGGAAGAGATAAACAGGTTGTAGTTGGTGGGCCATATGCAACCTCCTTGCCGAATGACTTTCTAGAAGCAGGAGCTGATTTTTTGGTACTTGATGAAGGTGAGTATACTATAGATTTATTTGTCAAAGCTTTAGAAAACGGAGAAACGAGTGGTATTTTCAGATCAAATGACAAGCCTGACGTTACGCTAAGTCCATTGCCACGCTATGATTTACTGGTGATGGATGCCTATTTTCTGATGGCAATTCAATACTCCAGAGGATGCCCATTCAGGTGTGAGTTTTGCGATATTATAGTACTCTATGGTCGGGTGCCAAGAACCAAGACTTTTGAGCAAGTGGAAAAGGAACTAGACCTTTTGCGCAGCTTGGGATGGACCGGAGGAATTTTCTTCGTAGACGATAATTTCATTGGTAATAAGAGAACGGTGAAACCCTTTCTGGAGAAGCTAATAGACTGGCAAACGGCCAATGGCTATCCATTTAGTTTCACCACCGAAGCATCCATTGATATGGCTCAGGATGATGAGCTTTTGGAGCTAATGGTGATGAGTAAATTTTCAACCGTTTTTATCGGTATAGAAACCCCGGATACAGACAGCCTGGCGCTCACCTTGAAGCATCAGAATAATCGCCAGCCAATGAATGAATCCTTAGAGAAGGTGGCCAAGGCTGGTTTGAGGATAATGGCCGGTTTTATTATCGGTTTTGACGATGAGAAAAAAGGAGCAGGAGGAAGGGTCTTTGACTTTGCTATGGAGAATGCCATTCCGGGAGTTACGTTTAGTATGCTTCAGGCTTTGCCGAATACGGCACTATGGGATCGATTAAAGAAGGAAGGTCGTTTGCTTGATGATGCTAATCTGAATCAAACTACACTGCTGAACTTTGTGCCCTCCAGGCCGATAGAAGATATTGCCGAAGAGTATGTGGAGACTTTTTGGAAACTCTATGATCCTAAAAACTACCTCAAACGCGTGTTCGATCACTTTATGATGGTGGGGCAGGCCAAGGTACATAGAGACCCTGAACTGAGAAAGAAACTAGCTAACCAACACAAGACTGATTTCGACTGGAAAGGAATCTGGTTTGGTTTGAAGATGGTGGCTAATCTTGGCTTTATAAGAAGTACCCGATTTGTGTTTTGGAAGTATCTGTTTCTTATGTTTAAGCGCAACCCTGGAGGAATTGGTAATTTCTTGTCCTTCTGTGCTTTCTTAGATCATTTTCTGCCATACCGAAAATTGGTGAAGCAAGAAATTGAGGACCAACTAAAACAACGACTTGCCGGTAAAGTTGATTTGGCAGATCCTGAAATTGGGCTTTCGGAAGAGAATGCTTTAGATGTGAAATGGTATAAGGCTAGTTGACCTATCCACCAGTAATTATTTCTTCAGCCGCAGCCATTCCGGATAGTCCCGCTCCATGTACTGTTGCCCAATCGTCTGCATAGGCTTCACCTGCAAAGTAGAGCTTGCTTTCGACTGGTCTCAGTAAGGTGGATTGCATTGAATCATCCATATTGTGAGTATATGAACCTCCTATGTAGGGTTCAGCTGACCAGTTTTGGATCACATGTTTAACATAGTGCTGTGAAGCCTTACCCTCAAAAAGGCTGTCGAGCTCGTTCATAACCTGATCGATAATAGCCTGGTTGTTTGGAAGATTCGTGTAGACCGAAGCTTGATCCCCAACGGTGAACAAACCCAATATATTTCGGCCACTATCCTTGTTGAAAGCAGCATCGTAAAATACCTTTTCACCGTCATCATCACTCGCGGCTATTCCATTATCAAGGCTTATATCAGGATAGAAACGTTCAGAGAATTCAATGAATACCTTGAGTCCATCCGGCATATTAACATCATTCCAAGTCGCAATTTTGTCTTGGGGCAGGGGAGGAGTGAAACTGATAAAACCATCTTGCAGAATAGTGGTCGGTACCGTCAAAATAAGTTTGTCTCCTTCGAAAATCTGCCCATCCGTATTTCTGACTTGTATGGTATTGCCTGAGTAATCAATGTTTTCAACCGGGCTGTTGAGCACCATTCTACTGCGAATTCCCGGAACGATGAAATCATTGAAGAAGCTATACCAGGTGGTATTTTTGAATTTGTATTCACTGTAGAAATTGGAGAAAAAATTTCTCCTTTTTAGTGCTCCATCCTTAATAGCTGATACTGTTTTGGGTCTGTACTTGATAATCTCAACCGCACTATTTGTAGAGGGGTCATTTAAGAGGGTCCCAAGGATTGATGGGTCAGTATGAATCCATTCGCCTCCCAGGTCGATTGGAAAATCAGCGAATCCGGCAATCTCCTTAATACGGCCACCGTATACCGGAGCTGCTTCAATAATCTCGAAATCTATGCCATTCTGATTCAGTAGATGAGCAGCCGCCAAGCCTGCAGCCCCTGCACCAATAATGAGCACTTTGCCTGAAAAATTGACATTCAAACTCTGAATAAACTCGGGTTCTTCTTTGCACGAAACGGCCAGCACAGGAAATGCAAGTGCTCCCAATCCTAGTGCGGAGCATCGTTTGATAAAATCTTTTCTGTTCATTTCACTCGCGGTTTAATTTCTTTTTTGATTTTGAATTTCACACCAACCTCCAGGAATAGCATGAACTGATTTTGGTTTCCAAAGAGTGAGGAGCCCACCGAAAATTTGGAATACCAGCTTAAGGGTTTATGGGTTCTCCAGCCTCTTTCAATGTTGAGTGTTGGCACAAGAAAACCATAGGAATTCCTTATTTTATTTGTCCTATCACCTGTACTGAGATTCACAGAGAAGGATTCTAGTTTGGATTGTAGCCGATAGCCCAATCCGGCCGAATAAGCCGTATATGAATTTTTTCCCTTTTTTTGTTTTCTAATTCCAGCTTCAAAATTGACAAAGAAGTTGGTGTCGCTTCCGGGGTTAGAAAAAAAAGCAATTTGCGGACTGCCAAACCACTGCCTTGAATAATTATCGGTATCCGAACGGCCCATTAAGGAAAATTCGGTTCCAATCTTCAATCCGGGTTGATAAGCAAAATGCCCAAAATAACCTACCGAGATAGGGATAGGCTTAGGCTCATTCTGAGCATATAATGATGTAGTCGCGAGAAGGCAGCATAGCGCCATCCAGACCTTGAATGTTGAGTTAAATTGTGATTTCATTTTGAGTTGATTCATGCTAACAACCTGTTCTTTCGAATTTACCCTACCTCTAATTATTTTATTTAAGATGTTAATCATCTGGCTGCCGATGCTTGCCGTTGAGGAAAGTTTAATTCTTGCGCTGAGCGTAGTTAATTACTGATGAGAGACTGAATTGACATTGCCTCGCAGCTCATCATAGGGAGCTAAATCTGGCTCCATAAATTCTTGTTTTGCTTTTTCAGAGGTAAAAATATTGGTCGAATAATGACTGTCAATCAGTCCTTTGAATTCATTTTTTAGTCTGGGGTACTCCCTTATAAATTCACTAAAATTCTCGGAAGAAGATTTCAATATAAAATGATATACCGTCCGAACAGCCGCCACTGTGACGGTTTCATTGTACTTATCCTCATCACCATGATGCGTGGCGAATAATTTGATTTGTTGAGATATGTTATCAATCGCTTTTTTGATTCCGTACTTTCTAATATGTATCCAAGCCAGCCTTAAGTGCGCTTCATGTGAGAATAGGGTAGGTGTCAATGATAAATCCGAAAACTGTCTTTCGAATTCATTGTCGGTAAGTTGGTAGTGATTTTCCATGACATTCAATTTTGAGCAAAAGACTTAATACCTACAAGGTAATTAAACCGGGATAATGCAATAGAGTTTCTATTGCGGACGTAACTCGCTTCTAATCAGTCGCTCTGCTTCGTTTGTCTTTTCACCATAGCGGTGCTATGCTCTCAAAGTCAAACATCCTGATTCATTGCAATTTACTTCCTCATTACGATCTCTATTGCATAAACCAGGTAAAAAGGTCACTGTCCTCTGAAATTATTTTGAAAATTTTGAAAGCCAGAATATGGGAAATTTTATCCTTTATAGGGCTTCTTCACAACAAGGGTTGTGGTAACTATTTTAACGCAGTGAAAACCTTGCTCATTATATTATAAGACCTGGAGTGCCCATGACCAGGGCCATAGGCGCTGGAGGTTAATGCGATCACCATTTCCAAATCAGGGATTACGATCAGATGATTTCCTCCATTTCCGGAGGCAAACAGATAGTCGATGCTTTTGCCTCCAAAAGTTCTGTGCGATTTATACCACATCATGCCATAACGGTCTGCATAAGGATTATTGTTAGATATATCAAAAGTCTCAGTCGATAATAACTTAATGTAATCCGCCTCTATGATTTGAGTGTTCTTCCATTTTCCCTGGTTGGCGATAAGCAGTCCAAGTTTAGCAAAATCCAAGGTGGATAGGTGTAAATTGCCGGCAGCTCCGGTCTGATTCGAAGCGTTGGTGTACCAATAAAATTGGGCTATGCCTAATGGGCCAAATAGCTTTTCTTGAGCAAAATCTTTTAGACTCATCCCGGAGGTCTCTTCTATGACAGCACCAATAAGCAGGGCATTGATATCCGCATAAACCCATTTTGTTCCTGGACTGGATTTAAGAGGTACGCTAAGGAGATATTCTTTCCAATCATTCTTTGCAATCCAATTGACAGCATGACCGGCAGTTTGGGGTTTGTCGGTATCTGCATCTAATCCTGAAGCCATATTCAGCAGATGTCGAAGCTTAATTTTCTTGTAGTCCGTGTTGACCGATGGATATTTGCTTTTAGGGAAAAAGGAGTAAACGCTTTGATCTAAATTTTGCACTAAACCTTCCTTCATTGCGACTCCCAGAAGCATGGCCGTAATGCTTTTTCCAGCTGACCGTATATCATGAATGGAATTCCTCCAATAAGTATTAAAGTACTCTTCAATGACTAGTTTATTGTCTTTGATGACTACCAATCCTCTGAAATCTTTGGGTGGAGTATCATTAATAAGCCTCAAAAGGCTTTCAATGGAATCGCTGTTAAAACCCGAATCTTCCAGACTGGTCATGGGTAGTTCAGGTAGGGCTGGCCTAAGTTTATCGGATTGTGCATAAGAAGGGGCAAACAAGCAAAGGCCTATAAGTAGGAAGAACAGTCTCATAAGGTTGTTTGCGTTAAAGATACATGAACCATCAGAATGTTGCATGCCTTACCGCGAAAGGAGGTAGTGTGGAAAACGTGTGCTGGGAAGGGACTATGCACTAAAGATTTTGTTTTCGAGAGTTTCTATTTCTGCCAATACCTTTTCCGTTTTGATCTCCAATTCTACTTCTCCATCTATTCTCAAAACTTTACAATTGAGTAATGTGATCCAATCATTATGAATTTTTAGAGATCTGCCATCAAAGTGCGGGTTTTCGTATTGACTAGCCCACTCCAAAAATGCCTTTGAATTCTGTCGTGTTTTTACGTCCGTCAATAGCTTTTCTCCATAACGTTCAATTTCCCGCCTCTTAAGTCGTTCCATTCTTTTGTTATTGTTCAAACGAATGAAGACAGCTAAGTCAAATGAAGTTTCCCATTCCTTACCCCAGCTTACCATTGAACCACTAATGATCGCATTTGGGTTTTTGTTGAAATCAGTTGTCAGATTTTTATTTCGTTCTTTCAAAGGTACTTTTTCATGGAAAGGCTGTTTGGTCTTTTTCCAATAGTAATCGTCAACATCCAAGTGCACAAAATCTGTCTTTTTTTCAATTTCCTTTCCCAAAGTTGTGGTTCCGGAACCCGATGCACCAAAAATTAAAATCTTCATTTCAGCTACCCATATTTTTGGTCTGGTCAAATTACTGGCTTGGCCGGAAGGTATCAGGCCTGAATTGAGCGGAAGATAAAAAGACTTTTTTAGTCAGGGAAATGGAGGTGTTTGGAAGAACCGGAGAGGCACAAGCTAGAAGCCTGTCTGCCTCTAGCCACCGCCTATTTTTACAGAAAATCCAATAGTATGAAAACGTAGCTTGTATTGCCCCATTTCAATTTTAAACCTTTGATCTGATTTTTAAAAAAGGTTTAGCAGTCGAGTACAACCATCTACTCACTTTTGATGTCTGATTTAGTATTGTAACATCCAATATTAAACCTCCTATAAAAAGCGATGAAAAAGATATCTTTATTCTTGATGATTTTAGCGGTCATGTCTTGCAACCCCTCAGATGATGCCCCGGAACCAACACCTGAGCTGCCAAATGTTCCTTCCGAAGAAGTCCTCAAGTTGCCAGTGGTAGTTCATGTGCTTCATCATGGCGAAGAGGAAGGAGATGGACCCAACCTGTCAGATGAGCAAATTATCAGACAGATTGAAATTCTGAATGAAGACTTTCGCAGAAAAGTAGGTACCAGAGGATTCAATGACCATCCTGATGGAGCCGATACGCAAATCGAATTTGTTTTGGCTACTCGAGACCCTCAAGGGAATTCCAGTTCAGGCATTATTAGGGAAGAACTTGTTATTGAAGATTTACCTGAGAACATTCCAAATTTCGAATTCGAACGATACGCATACTTTAGCTACTGGAACGCTGAGGACTATATTAATATTTGGGTAGCACCATACCCAGACGAATTGACAAACGTTCTTTTGGCTAAAGCTACTGGCCCGGATTCCGGCCTGCCTGGAGATCACCTCTTCCTAAAACCATTTGCAGGTGGTGCTGAGGGGATCATAATAAACTGGGCACATTTTGGCGAGTCGGACGTTCAAGGAGGATCAAATCTGGGGAGAACACTTACCCATGAAATGGGACATTATCTCGGACTGTTACACACTTGGGGTACCACGGAATGCGAAACTAATGACTATTGTGAAGATACTCCGGCAGTAGATAAAGTAGTTGTTGCGAGTCAGCCTTATACCGGATGCAACGGAGAGGAAGTGATGATTGCCAATTACATGAACTACACTCCAGATGCGGTTATGAATATCTTCACGAACGACCAAGCAGTAAGAATGCGCTATGTGTTGGAAAATAGTCCGAGGAGGAACTCCTTATTAAATTCTTCGGGGATTTAGAAGAGAAGAAAACTGGGTGTTCTGCAACCAATCTACATTGAGAATAAGAGGCGTATGCTAGGGGGTGAATCTATGAAACTCGCAAAATCTTCTCCATCTTTCGTCCTCTTGCTAATTCATCCACCAACTTGTCCAAATACCGCGCTTGTTGTGTTAAAGGATTTTCGATGTCTTCTACTCGATAGCCACAGACGACACCTTTAATGAGTTGAGCATTGGGGTTTAATGAAGCCTTTTGATAGAATATTTCAAATGTCACTTTTTCTTCAATGAGTTCTTGCAGCTTTATTTCATTGTAACCAGTTAGCCATTCAATTACTTGGTGCAGTTCTGCCTTCGTCCTGCCATTCTTCTCAATCCTAGTGACATAATGAGGATAAACGGAAGCAAAGGACATTTGCGCTACTCGTTCATCATGGTGGCTTGTGTCTTTCTTCATACCCTTTATTTTAGCGTTAATCTCGTTTAGAAAAAATCTGCTTAGCGGAGCCACTGACACCCGAAAGTATCATATCTGAATTGAACACCTTCCTGCCAGCAGATAGTGAAAATAAAAAGACTTTTTGAGTCTGGGAAATGTTGGTGTTTGGAAAAGCAGTAGGGGCACGCGTTACAAGAGCGCCCTGGCGATGGGGATATGCTTCATAATCGTTTGAACCCAACTCCTAATCATTTAGCAAGATTATTCAGTTTAGAGTTTGTAGCAACACTAAAATAGGAGCAGCCAAAATATTAGAGCAATGAGAGTGAGAATCACTGGCACCTGCTTCTTTTTTATGTTCCATTTAAGGGCCAGAGACTTTGGGGTTCTGCCTAGACTGAATAAATAACCTCGCTTTCTGATGGTATCAATCTTAGGCCCCTCTGGAAAGTTGTTCAACAGTACTTTGCGCAAGTCGGCAATGGCTCTGGTAAGGGATTCTTCGTTTACGATCGTGTCTCTCCAAATCTGCTCCATAAGGTAATCTCGAGAGACAATTGATTTTTCGTGCGAGGCGAGTAAATACAACAACCGAGAAAGCCTGGGTTCCAAAAGCAGTGTTTGGTAATATGGACTTGCAAGGATTCCAACCTGATCAGAAAAGGTCCATTCGCCAACCTTGATCTTTTGTTCTGACGGTGATTTGCCAATGATTTTCATAAGAAATAGGATGATAATTTCATATTAATTTCATACTCCAGGCCCTTCATATCTCGATACTTGGACTTCTAAACTCAGATAACGAGCAAAAAATTATACAGTCAATTTCTATAACACTATTTAACAATGAGAAAGATTATACTAAGCATTTTATTCTGTCATGTTCTCCTCTTTGGTTTTTCACAAACGGGTCAAATTGTCATCCCTATGGATCTTTCGACAAACCGGCCAATTGTAGAAGTTGAGATAAATGGCAAGGGGCCATACCGATTTATATTTGATACCGGAGCGGGTACAAATGTTATAGACAACGATCTGGTGGATGAATTGGGGCTTAAACTCATAGGAGAGGATTCTCTCCGTTCTCAGGGTGACAATCGCCTTGTTTCAAAAAGATATGAGACCAACTCTCTGGCCATAGTTGGCTCCGGAATTTCTAAAACAGCGACTTTGAATGCAATCGGCATCCGGAATATGGTTCAGGTTGATGGTATTATTGGTAACCAGTATGCCTTAGATTATCTCGTAACATTAGATTACCCTGGATCAAGGCTGATTTTGGAGCGAAGCGAACTTAATAAAAATGATCCTGGGGTACTCGATTTTGTTCAGCAGCCAAGAGTGATTAATCTGAATATTGAGATCAGCGGCAATACGGTTGAAACTCATCTTGACACAGGGAATCCCTATACTTTTTTGGTGCCAAACACGCTAAGGGATAAGTTGACTTTTGAAAAGGAACCTGTTAAGGGTGATCCCTTAAGAACCGCTGTCGGCACACATGAATCATGGTATGGCAAAGTAGTCGGTGAGATCAAGATAGGTGATGTAGTCTTTGAAAACCCTGAAGTCATTCTTGCGGAGGGATTTGACTCGGCTAACATTGGCTATGGGGCGCTTAAAGACCTTCAGGTGACCATTGATATTAAGAACCATTTAATTTCTTTTAAAGAATCAGTTGGTTCAAATTCAAGCGCTTCCAAATCGCCCTCCTCTACTGCTGAAGTGCCTGCAGCCTATCAAGAATTTGTAGGTACCTATGGAAACGGTAGTCGAGTGATCTCTATAGAAGACGGCAAGCTATGGGCAAAACGAGCAGGTGGACCTAAATTGGAATTAGTACCAGTAGAAGGAGGGTTGTATCAGTTAACATATGTACAACGAACTAATAATGAATTGCCTAAGGCAAGGTTTGACAGGGATGCCAATGGGAAAGTAATTGGGATGACCTATGTATTGCTCAGTGGCCAGGAGGACAGTATGAAGAAGGACTAGGCGGACGGGAGAGGCATAAACTACAAGCCTGTCTGCCTGAGGCAGCGCCAGCGGGGGAAAAGAGGGGAACAGCAGCTTGTCTTACTTTAGTTGGTAGATGAACTAATTAGTATTATTTTTCTTCTTGAAATAAATATATACAGTAATGAAATCACCATTGAAACTATTCGTACAACTAGGTATTTCCCTTCTTTTTCTTGGATGCCAGGGTGTAGGACAAGAAAAGGGTCTAATTGAGTCCAGAGGAGGATATGTAAACTTCAATCTGGATGAATCACCCGTCTCCAATCCTAAAAGGCAGGAAGTATCACTCTACGGTTGCGATACAATAGTTACTACCAGGTATACGCGATGGAATGGTGAGGAAAATCTCGAGTGGAATGTCAAAAACCAAGTGCTCACGGGTATTCCTTATGGTGAGCAGGAAAAAGACGGCAGGAGCTACTACATTTCCAAATATTATATGGCTTCTCCCCCGGTAATGGAGCCGCTTGAAGGGTCAGGGAATAGCGAGCAAAAGGCAATCATAGGGTTGGTAATTCCCGACCAGTTCACCTTCTTTGGTGAAAAGCCTGTTCAGATAGTCAACCTGAACTACAACATTCTAGAGCCTGTATACCTCAACTATGTGGATGTTGACTATGAATATGTGGATAGAGCAAAGAACCCTACATGCGGTGATTTGGGTGTTGATCTCATACCACTCAACATTCAATGCAAAGATTTTCGTTGGCTGAATCAAGTCTCGACTAACTCCATTCAAGATGCGCAGGGTGCTTCAGGCATAGCCAGATTGTACAATAAAAAGGGGCAAAGACAGGTTTTTCTCCCGAGTTATGAGCCTGGTGAAGAATGTCTCGATTGTGAGATTACCATATTGGATGATATCCTGATAGACCATGAGGTGTTTTTTGTTGATGGCGAACGTTTGGTGAAAAGTATCAGCCTGACAGACTTTTATGAGAATTACGGAAATAAACGAAGCATTGGTTTGTCTTGCCGACTTCGGGAGGAACTTCCAGCGGGCTGTAAAAAGGAGGATTAGAGCGTTAAAATAGGACTTTCTCGTTTGGTCAGGGGAGATGCGAGCTGCTAATCTGTCTATCTCTAGGCAGGTCTTGTCTTTGCCATCTCTTTAATCTTCTCCAAATAATCATCCGGGAAACCCTCTTGTTTGGCCAATTGATAAAGAGATTCGGCATAGGATGTATTAGTTCCGGTGAGTGATTCGGCAGGTAGATTGTAACATGTTGCCGTTATAGCATCACCGGTATTTGTAATAACCTTGACTTCTTCTGGAATATAGTCAGCAACACTGGGTTCGGCATAGAGATCATGAATTGCCTCACTATTGACAGTCATTACAATTCCGTATGATTTTTCATTCTTGTGGGGAATTAATGACGCTCGATTTCCGATTTTTAAAGCATAGTAATTGAGATAACCCTTCCTTGGGTTTGCTGGTTGAATTCCATTTTTGATTAGGATATCCTTATCCATAAATAGACCATAAAAAAACACTTCCATTTTTACTTCTTTAATAATACCTAATACCAAATCAAGTATAACCTGACCTATATAAATCATTTCTTACCGCTTGCTCTTCGTTGAGAAAATCAGCCATAGCGATGCTATGCCCTCATTTCTCGCCTTGATCAAACGATAATAATTTAATTTCTATTAAGGACATCTCATAATTGAATTGGTATAACTCGTTTGTATCCTGAAGTTGTCAATAAATCCGCAAAATGCAATCATCAGAGGGGTAGTGAGGAACATGTAGGGGTTTGAATGGACGGGATGGCTCTGAAGCTGTACAGGTTTAAATTAATATATAACATGGAAGTATTTTCCTTGGAAAATAAATAACGCGTACTTACCTTTGACCAGCTTAATTATCAGCATGGCAAAAATTGACTCGGAGATAAAATCAGAATTCGTAAACGATAAGCACAGGTTTGTTACCAATCTGGTGTTTACAGCCAACTGGGTACAGAATGCTTTTATTGAAGACCTAAAACCTTTTGGAATATCTCCTCAGCAATTTAATATCCTCAGAGTTTTAAAAGCAGTGGGGGATTGGACCGCTATGTCTGAAGTAAAGGATGGTCTCTTGGAAAGAGCTCCAAATGCCACTCGGCTGGCTGATAAGTTATTGAACAAGCAATTGATAGAACGTAGAGGAAGTGAGACGGATCGAAGGGTTGTAAACATTAGGATTACAAAGGCAGGCCTTAAGCTTATGGAAGAAATCAATCAGAAGGAAAGTGTGATACAAAAGGCATTGAGCAAAAATATGACGGCCAAGGATGCCAGGTATGTAAGCGATGTTCTGGATAAGTTCAGAGCTTAAAAAAATTTAAAATAATATTCACCATGGTGAATATTAACATGGTATATATAATAAAACATGAAAACGAGACTATGAACAAGAGAGACATTATTATTTACAGAGTTGTCACAGGCATTTTTACTGCCCATATGCTTTTTACGGTTTTTGCCTATTTTTCAATGTATGATATGGTAAGTGAGACTTTCGAATCATTGGGTGTTCCGACCTCGGTTATTTATCCATTGGCCATAGCCAAAATTCTTGGCCTGGTAGCGATTTGGGCTAACAAATCAAGACTATTGAAAGAGCTGGCTTATCTGGGCTTTGCCATTGATTTTATCCTTGCCATTTCCACCCACTTGATAGCCAAGGACGGTGGGGCAGTGGCTGCGGTGGTGGCGCTTGTCATAATGAGTATCTCTTATATCTATCACAGAAGGGTATTTGGTAAGGAGAAATCTACAGGATAAGCATAAATATTCAGTGTATTTGTTCATGCTCCTGGGAGTAGTAGCATGCGTTACAGACCTGCGCCAGTTGTACTAATTGTAAACCTGCGCTAACAGAGAGCTGGATTTCGGCTATACTCTATTCATAATCATATCGTATAAGTTCACCGATTATTCCATCCACTATGCCAAAGGTATTATCATCTACAGAGTTAGTGCCCACCATAAAGGCTTTGTTGAGCTGTGGAGCAACCCATACGATCACATACCACATGGTATTGCTACCATTGTGCACCAGCGTTTTTCCATTGGCCCAGGCTCTGTTTTGAATCGACCACCCAGCCGCGTAGTCACCTACTGGTTCTGTTAAAAAGTCAAGCTGTGTTCGATTGAGTACTGCTGGCTCCTTACCTGGCAATTGTAGTGAGATGAACTTTGCCCAGTCAGCGAAAGTAGCATGTACCGTTCCTGCCGGCCCCAAGGCTTCCGGGTTATCAGATTGAATTGGATTCCAAACACCTGCAGACTTATAATGACCCCAGGGTTGGTCTGTCTGACCTATGGTTCCCGGAGCTCCAAAACCTGCGGAAGTCATTCCAAGGGGAGTGAATATTCTATGCTGCATCAATGTTTCCCAAGAAGTACCTGTGACTTTCTCGGCCATGCTTCCGGCCACCATATAACCAAGGTTTGAATACAGGTATTGATTCCCGGACATTTGACTGGGAGCATTCAGACCGTCTTTCATAAGCGCTACTCTGCGCTCTTTGATTTCAAGATGCTGGAATGCGCCCCAGTTACTAGAATTTGCTGGAGCTCCCGAGCGATGTGTTACCAGTTGATGTAGGGTGACATCATGATAGTCCGGATGGATATCGTTAGCCAGTTCTGGGAATACGTCTAGGATTGTTGTCTGCCAGGAAAGGTCGCCATCCGCCACCAGGGTGGCCAAAAGGGTACTGGTCATCGCTTTAGTGCATGAGCCCAGATGCATAAGGTCATCATTGGTTATTTCTGCAGGTTCATTGAGTTTGCGCAGGCCTGCTGATTCGAGTAACTGGACGCCATCCGTATCGATGATGGCGGCAATCATTCCTGGAATAGCATTCGCCTTAATTGTGCTAGCCAGAAGCTCCTGAATGGTATTGTTTTCAGGAGTTTTGGAAGCGTCATCGCCCCCACAGGAAAGTAAGGTGATTGAAAAAAATAGCAGTGTGGCTTTAAAAAACTTCATTTCGTGTTGGTCGGTTTAGGGAAACCCCTAAAAATATAACGCTGAACGACTGCTTTGAATATACCGATTCTCAACTGTTTTGCGAAAGTGGAAGTAGTCGGGGGAATGGAGGTGTTTGGAAGGGAGGGAGAGGCATAAGCTAGAAGCTAGTGGTTTTGTCCTCAATTCCGCTTTTCGCCCAACCAAACGTCTCCTATTTTAAAAGAGTATGATTCTGTCGCTTCGCCAATGGGCTCATTATATTGAGTGGTTCGATGAGGTTTGGAGAGCATTTTATCAAACCATTTTTTGTCCTCTTCATAGTCTTCCAGACTGTCATACATATCTGGGTTTCCCGGTTCGGTATTGTCAAAATGGTGTTCCTCCAGTCGATGGTGCCAATTGAACTGATCTATTTCTTTTTCAAGGGATCCATACTGTTGTGATTTTAGTCTTTTCCCATCATTTGGGTCGTGAAAGGTGATTTTATAAAAGTCCAAGAGATCCCCGATAGCGCAGACGACCTGAGATCTTGAGAAATTGGGTTCGTAGAGCCAAATTTTCAAATAATAAGGTTTATTAAGCTTGTCGAGTGCTGACTTCCATGAATCATAAATTTCTATGAGTCCTTTTAAAATCTTCTTTCTTGTTTTTCCTCTGAATTCGGGTATTTCACTACCGATCATGGAGATTCCGCTCCAGGGGTGGACCCATATTTTTGAGTAGTCCCGCTGATTGGTTTTAAGGTAGTCGATGTCCAGGTATTTATTTGTCTCGACCCAATTGTCAATATGCCTCCATCTTCTTTTATGTCCTCTGATTTTCTTCGTTCTTATCATCCGTCAATTCGCAACTCTGTCCTGAATGCGCAGAAGATAAAGAGACTTTTTGAGTCTGGGAAATGTAGGTGTTTGGAAGGGTGGGGCACAAACTACAAGTTCGCGCCAGCGGGGGCTTATCAGAATTAGTAAAAATTGTCAACAATTCAGATAATGACTTCTAAGTGGATGTTATTCTCGATTTTTACGTTTCTAACAGAATCGAAAGCAAGCATTAACTGGATTCTGTTTTTTAGAATTCGTTTTTGCTTGGAACTGGTATCCATACGTTCATCAATTCTTTTTAACATTCCGTGAATTTGAATCTCACTTTGCGAATAGGAAACTCTTGACCCAAAAAAACCATCTTTTTCTGAAATAATAGCTTTTATGGTTCCATTCTCTGATGTCACTTTTAAAAACTTGAAGGTAGATAGTTCGAATGCTGTCATTGCCTTTGATTGATCAGTCTTCTAAGATCCAAAAGTCGATTCCTGCATGTTTATAGGCCAATTCAAAATTCTCAGCCGATTTTCGACACATCGCCAGTAAGTTTTTGGCAATCTTAGAATCTTGAGGACTTCCAAAGAAATTTCTACTATCAATCTGCCATCCCTGTTTGATCAAATGTTGAACACTATTGTAGCCATCAGGAGAGCCTACATCGGGTTTAACTTTTTCTTGATTGTAGAGAAGACAAAATTTTTCGTAATTGTGAATCATTCCCATTTTATAGACTTTTAATTAGTTTATCAGATCATTTTTCTTTTAGCATTGTCAGCGTCCACGGTTAGTGAATCGCAGAACTCAGCCTACTGGATTGGCAATATTCTCCCATCTAACGAATAGTTTTTCGGACTCTTCGATTAAGTCCATTGCGTCATGGTAGGCTTCATTTAGTTCATGCTTATTTCTGAAATCGGTCAATTCACCCGCATCTATTTGCGCTGAAATCTTTGAGTGATTCTCCTTTATAGCTGAGTAAACTCTTGAAAATGATGCATCTGCTACTTGGTGGGGTACCCCGAATTTTGCACAAATTGTATTCAATTGTTTCAAGGAGTCAAGATATAGCTCATATGCCTTGCCACCTTCTCTTCGTTGATAGTACTTTCCAATTGCTGCTAAAATTATAAGAGCAATGATAATGATGATTATTCCCATTTTTTGATCAGTTGGTTTACAAATCAATTCCCCAAGTTACTCGACTTCTGAAAACGTCAGGTGTCAATCGAACAAAAGATAAAAAGACTTTTGCCTTAAAGGAAATGCTGACCGTTTGAATTTGGAGGCTGAGTGTATGGCACAAACTACAAGTTCGCGCCAACAGGGGACCTTGAGTCAGGCTTTATCAGAGATCTCCAATGAGTAACCAGAAATTATACATGTATACCTGAACTGCAAACTCAGGCTAATGGATGGTAGAATAGGTAGTTAATGTCATAAGCTACAGGCTGGTGTCAGCGGGGGTAATCAATCGAACAACTTACTCTGTTTGGAATTGGGTTCTATAGATTCAACTTCAATAAAACGAATCCGTGGTCTTCTCTCAATAATCTCACCATCCTTTCTCATCCTATCAACATACCCCTTGAGAATACAATTTGAGAATATGTGCTCTTTGTAATCAGTTATATTCCCTTTATCAGGGTAACAGGTCAAGACATGGTTGTTATAATAGAAACCAATTGTATTCGAATTCTCATTGCCCCGTGTAATATGTCCGCTCAATTCAACGAAGTCGTTATGCTTCAGTTCGGGGAACAGAGTCTCTTCCTCCTCATCCGAGGTGAAAATAAACTTATGACTCGGATTGACTCTTACTTCACCTTTATCATCACCATCATGATAGTTAATCACTAAATCCCTTTCAACCTCGATTACTTTTGCCAAACTTGAAAATATTCTCGGAGGACAATTTGCATACAACTCAATGTACTCAACTGGTACCCACATCTCTTCACCCTGCTCATTCGTGATTCCAACTTTTTGATTGTTTTTTGAAAAAAGAACTTTTCCGAGCTTCTTTTTTGTAAGTGACCCAAGATGTAGAGCAATTTTTACCACCCAGGTGAGTCCCTTAAATGATTTTTTGAATACGTCCTTAAACCCGAAGTCTTTAAAATCGGCTTTAGCCATTTCACCGAGGGCAGTTCCAAAGTATTTAGTTGCTCCCCAGGCCAGGGACGTTTTAAGTAACAACATATCTATGTTTTCTGGAAAATAGGCCTCCCAGCTACCTTTTCGTATTCGGACTGGCAACTCGAATTCCATCTTCTGGAATGATGGGTTTTCCTGGAAGAGGAAGTACCTCAGCGATTCATCAATACCAATTAAGGCTTCCCCGGATTTTCTTGCATCCAAAAAGCCATCCTGTACTAGTTCACCTTCATACCTAATCGATGCAAAAACTTCCTCTGTTTCCATAGATTGCCATTAATGTAGATAACAAGTTTAGCGGGAATAACCTCAAATTAATTGGGACAACCAATAAAAATTGTATGATTGAATGAAAAAGATAAAAATTACCTTGATTGATTTTTTTGATCATTACTTTTCAAGTGTTTGATTTTGCTAGTAGCAAACAAAAAAGGCCAATAATTACATCGACCTTTAAAAATTTATCTTGTCCTCACGGGTTTACTCCGATCTCAAAATCTCCACCGGATTGGTTCTACTGGCTCTGATTGTTTGGGTAGTGGAGAGCAAGCCGGCCAGCATCATAATCACCAGCCCAATCAAGACAAAGGGAACGACACCCAGGCTAATGCCATAGGCGTAGTTCTCCAACTGGCCTTTGACAATAAAGTAGGCAAGGGGTGTGGAGAGTAGGAACCCAGTCAGGATCAGCAATTGAAATCTACCAGTCAGTACTTTCATTAGAGAAAAACTATTGGCGCCTAACACCTTTCTAATGCTCAGCTCTTTCAGTCGGCTGTTGGTGAGGTAATACATCAATCCGATTTGTCCAAGTCCGGCAATGACCAAGGCCAGCACGGAAAAGAAGGTCAACACTTGAGAGAAGCTTTGTTCCTTGCTGTACATATCGCTGGTCACATTGCTTAGGGAAACTACTTCCACCGGGTAGTTGGGCTCAAATTCGTCCCAGGTTTGTTCGATGGAAGCTATGGTTTCAGATAAATTCTCACCAATCACTTTTACTGACATCTTTGTTCTTCTATTGGTCAAAATCATAGCCATGGGCTCTACGGGCAGGTGCAGAGATTTGATATGAAAGTCTTTGACCACACCTATAACCCTTCCTTTGTCAAACTCCCCAGGGATGTCAAAACTCTTACCGATAGGATTATCCCAGCCCAGGTCGCGCATCAGCTTCTCGTTGATGACCACACCACTTTTATCGGTGGCAATGTCCTCGGAGAAAAAACGGCCTTGAATCGTTTCAAGGTTATATACCTCATTAAAGTCATAATCGCCTAGCATAAAGACTGCGGCAATGATATTTTGATCTTCCGGAACACCTTCCGGCTTGATATTGTAGGTGCCAACGCCCAGGCCGGGCACATTGCGACTGAGCGAAATGCTTTCTATAGCTGGGTTAGTAAGTAATTGGTTTTTAAAGGCCAAAGACTGTTGAGAAACATTCGGGCCATCTAGTCGGAGGGAGAGAATAGACTCTGGTTCATAGCCCAAATCATAATCACTGATAAACCGCAGTTGCTGGAAATTGAAAAAGGTGACCGTGATAATGATAGAGGAGAGCAAAAACTGAAAGACGATCAGGCCACTTCTGAGAGAACCCAATCGCATCTTTGGCTCGCTACTCGGACTGGTTACCGTTTTGGTTAGCACTCGACTTGAAATAAGGTAAAGTCCTGTTAATACTGGAATGACAATGGCAAATAGGAGGACGGTATTGACCGCCCAGGGATTTAGCATATCAGAAACCTGAAGCTCACCAATAAAAAGGCCGAGTCGGTCCCATGCGAAATAGATGCCCGCTATCGCCAGCAGAGAAGCAAATACGACTTTGATAAAGGCCTCCATCATAAACTGCGCATAAATGGCTTTAGTGCTTGCACCCAGTAGGTTTTTGATGGCCACGCCCTTGGCATCAATCGCTTTGCCAATGGAGGACAGGTTCATAAAATTGATCACCACGAGCAGAAGAATCACTGCAACCACAGCCCATAAGGTCTGATTGGATTCATGATTTCCAGATTTCATCTTGTCGTTGTAAAGCAAGTCGGCTGAGTGTGCGTAGATGTCCTCAAACTTTTGGAAGTAGAGCTTGTAGGTTTCTTCTCGTTGCGGCAAATACTTGTGCATAAAGTTCTCCATATCTGCTTCCAGAACAGACAATTGGCTCATATCATTAATTACGGCATAGGTGTAGACCATTTGTGGAAACCAGCGATGTAGCCAATCAATGCCTGCTTCAGGGAAAATATCAATGGGCATAATGGCATCATATTGAATATGTGTGTTGGACTGGGACTTAACCACTCCGGTGACCATCAAATCATTTCCTTTAAAGCCTTTTATAATTTCCCCGATAGGGGATTGATCACCTATAAGATTGGCAGCCAATTCTTCCGAAAGGATTATAGAGCGATTGTTTTGAAATACGGAGGGTTGATCACCTTGGGTGAGTTCAAAATCGAAAACCTCAAAAAAGCTTTTGTCGACAAAAAGTAGTCTTCTACTTTTTAGGGAGGTTTCTTTGTAAATCAGCACTTCATCATTGAACCAGGGTAATAGCCGCACTGTGCTTTCTACATTAGGATAATCGCTGAGCAAAGCTCCCGCCATAGGGCCGGAAGTGAGCGGGTGGTTTTCCATGCTGCCATCCAGGTTCAGCACGTGCTTATTCAACCGGACTATGTTTTCCGATTTGCTATGGAATTGATCTACCTGCGCTTCCTTATGCAGGTAGGTCAGGATAACGAGGAGGGAGAAAATTCCAAGGCTAAGTCCAATGGTATTGAGCACTGAGAAGGTGGGCTTCTTTCTGAATTTGCGATAGGAGTGAATAAGCGTTGTCATAAGTTGAAATTTTTGAGTTTTGACTAGTTGTTTAATCAGGATCGGGCGGATCAATTTGATCACTTCCCGATTGTATTGCTTTCGGGCAATGCGGGGAGAGGAGGACATGACCGTGTCCTCAAAGGCCTCTTCCAAATCACCTTCGATTTCTTCCAGATATTCTGTGCGTAATACCCAGCGAAGCATGCGCTGCGACCAACGTGGTATGCTGGCTTTGCGATTACTCATTCCTTAGACATTCTGCAGGATTGACCGTGGCTGCTTTGAATGTTTGAAATCCTACTGTGATCCAGGCGATGAGCAGGGCAGAAGCACCTGCAATTGCGAATGACCACCATTTGAGTTCTATGCCATAGGCGAAGTTCTCAAGCCAACGGGCAGCCATGATGTAACTGAGTGGCAGGGCAATAAGGATGGCTGCGAGCACCATCTTACTGAAATCACCAGATAGTAGTTTGATGATCTCAAATACACTTGATCCCAATATTTTACGAATGCCAATCTCTTTAATTTTTCGTTCTGCGGTGAAGGCGGCCAAGCCAAAGAGACCAAGACAAGAAATGATGATCGCCACTACAGTGAAGTATTTAGCGAGCGTGCCTACTCGCTGTTCGGCTATGTAAACAGCCCGATGTTCATCGTCTATAAAGGTGGAGACAAGCGGATATTCAGGATTGAAGCTATTGTAAAGCGCTTCAATCTTATTGATTGTTTCGGATTGGGCCTCTGGTTCAATTTTCACCATAATGTCCCAGCCTTGAGGCACGAAACGCATAATGCAAGGTTCCATTGGCTCGTAGAGCGATTTGATCTTGAAATTTTTCACGATACCAATTACTTGTTTCTCGTCATCGCCATCCATGATGGTGCGACCGACAATGTCATCAAGCCCAATGATCTTGGCAGCAGCCTCATTAATGATAAGTGTGTTCTGTTCGTTAGCAAATTCCGGAGAGAAAGTTCGGCCCTCAAGCAATTCAATACCAAGCGTTTCTATAAAGTCATAACCAACATGTGGCCTACGGAATTGAATCTCTTCATTTTGCATTGGGTCGCCCCATGAAAAACCTGAACCGCTACCGTTCAGTCCAACAATGCTGCCGCCATATTGGTAGGTGGCGTTGATCACACCTGGTGTGTTTTTAAGGCTTTCCAAAAAAGGCTTTTGGTCTGCTCTATTGCGCATTACAAAGTGAATGATATTATCTCTGTTATAGCCCATGTCGGCATTTTGAAGAAAATCAATTTGTTTGCTCACTACCATAAAACCCGAGATAAACAGGATAGAGATCACAAATTGCATGGTGACAAGGCCTTTCCTGATCCAAAGGTCTCCGAAAGTGCTTTTAAGCTTTCCGCTAAGTATGGCAATAGGTTTGAATTGAGAGAGGTAAAAGGAAGGATATATGCCAGCAATTAGTCCCGTGACCATGGCAATGGCCAACATCATCAAAACAAGATTTAAACTGAGGTTCTGACCAAGCTGTTTACCAGTAATTTCATTCATGGCGGGCAGCACCAAGCTCATTAAGAAGCTAGCTGCTATGACTGCAATAAATGTAGTGAGTATGGCCTCCGTCATAAACTGGGCAACTAGGCTCTTTCTACTCACACCAAAAACCTTTTTCACGCCAACCTCTTTCATCTTCCGAGAGGCTTGAGCGGTGGATAGGTTCATGAAATTGATGCTAGCCACGATGAGAATAAACAGGGCCACAATTCCCATAAGCCTGACATATCCAATGCGACCACCAGACTGAACCCCATTCACATAGTCTCCATAGAGATACCTGGAAGAGTATTGTTGAATGGACAATTGGTCATTTTCTCTGGAGGGTTTGTCCAGTAGGAAGTTTTTTATTTTCTCATTGAACTCTTGGGCATTGGTACCCTCTTTTAAGGTGAGATAGGTATTAGTGCCATCAGCGTTCCATTCATTGAGCCAATCTACATTGGCAAATACAGTTTCATAGTTGATTACAAAGTCAAACTGGGCTGTGGAATGACGAGTGAGGTCTTTGAAAATTCCTGAGACCCGGTAATCTTTGTTCATCAAATGGCGATTGCCCTTGACCAGTTTCCCAATGATGTCTTCTGTAGAACCAAATAAGGCCAGTGCTAGAGATTCTGATAATACAATATCCGCTTGTTCCTTCAGGACGCTTTCTGGTTGACCGGCCAACAGTGGGTAAGAGAAAATATTGAAGAAATCACTGCTTGCATAGGTGCCTGTAGTTTCAATAGATTGATCTCCAGCCGAGATGATACCATGTGAACCGACTCCTCCTCGGTTGTTCACGGTGACCGCGCTTTCTACCTCAGGCATTTCAGCGATTAAGGCTTTTGCCAAAAGGGCAGGGGAGCCTGTGTCGGTTTCTATTCCGTCAGGACGTGGATCGTGCTGCATTACCTGATAAAGCCGAGCGTCCTTTTTATGAAATTTGTCAACGCTCATTTCGTCATTGATCCAAAGAAAGATGAGAAGGGAAGCAGACAAACCTGTTGAAAGTCCAATCAGGTTGATTAAGAAGGAAGTCTTATATCGTTTAAAACCTCTGAGTGATAATATAATGTTGTGTTTGAGCATACCGAGTTGATTGAGTTTAAGATCTCCGCTCAGTTTTTTGACCAAAACCGGACGCAGTAATTTGATGACCTCCCGATGGTATAGTTCACGGGCTTTTTTGACAGAATATTTTTCCAGATTTTCCTGAAATACCTCTTCCATATCGCCTTCAATCTCTTCGAGGAATTCTTTTTTGACAAAGGTTCTCAAGAGCTTGATTGACCAACGTGTAGGAGCGATATGTTGGTTTTTTTTATTCATTTCTCAAGCATTGAGCAGGATTGATTCGTGATGCACGAAACGTTTGAAAGCCGATGGTGAACCAGGCGATTAGCAGAGAGGAGAGTCCTGCAACTGCGAAGATCCACCACTTTAAATCGATGGAGTAGGCGAAATTTGATAGCCAGCTTTCACTAAAGAAATAGCTTAATGGTATTGCCAGAAGAATGGCGATAATTACCGTTTTGGTAAATGCCTGAGTTAAAAGCCTTACGATTGTAAATTCTGAGGCTCCCAAAATCTTTCGAATGCCTATTTCTTTGGTTCTACGCTCAGCTGTAAAGGCAGCCAGCCCAAAAAGCCCCAGACACGAGATAATAATGGCTATTCCCGCCATATAATTGGACAGTGCTGATTCATTTTCTTCAGACTTATAGAGCGCCCGGTAGTCGTCTTCCAGGTAGGTAGCTTCAAAATTATATTTGGGATGAAACTCTTTGTGAAGTTCTTCAATGCGTTGAAGCGTATTTAACTCAGCACCGGCTTGTAATTTGACGATGCATTCACGACCCCAATCTCTGAATCTGATTATCATTGGTTCTACTGCCTGATGCAATGAGCCGTATTGAAAGTCGCGTACAACACCAATAATCTCCCTGGAACTACTGTTGCCATAGTTGATCTTCGTCCCCAAGGGGTTCTCCAGTCCCAGGAGTTTTACGGCCGATTCGTTAAGGATGATTCTGTTTTCGTTATCCATAAACTCTGGATTAAATGCTCTCCCTTCTATAATTTTTAGTCCCATGGTTTCAATTACATCATAGCCCATTTTGGGAGATTTGAATAGGTGTTGACGATGTTCGGGGTTTTTCGATGTCCAATAACCGCTACCGCTATCATCTCCCCAAAGGAAATCTCCAGCCATGTTTCCGGCACTGGTTACACCCGGAGTGTTTTTGAGACGATCAACAAAAGTGATTACCTCTTCGCTCTTAAGACCCCTGCTTTGAAAGGTGACGATATTGTCTCTGCTGTACCCGAGGTTCTTGTTTTGGGTGAATTTGATTTGCTGGTTAATAACAATCACCCCGATTATAAATATGATTGAAAGGGTGAACTGAACAATGACCAGTCCCTTTCTGATAAATTCTTCTCCCTTAATATTTGAGACCTTGCCTTTTAACACCGCCACGGGATTAAAACCAGAAAGATAGAAGGCAGGGTAGCTTCCGGCCAGAAGGCCCGTTGCCAGAACCGTCCAAAACAGCATTGGCAAATGTTGCTTCAGGTCAAGAGCAATGTTCTTTTCCGCGATAAGGTTGAATTGGGGAAGGAGGAGATAGACCAGCAAAGCGGAAAGTACTAAGGCAAGAAGTGAGATCAACATACTCTCGATCATGAACTGAAGAGTCAGTGTAATTCGATTAGCTCCAATAGCCTTTTTGACACCAATCTCTTTCATTTTTCGACTAGCCTGCGCTGTAGACAAATTCATAAAGTTGATGCTTGCAATGACCAGAATAAGGATGGAAACAATGGTGAATAGGCGTACACTTTCAATTCTTCCTCCGACCAGAGCACCTTCATTGTATTCGCCATTCAGATAGTAATCGGAATACTTTTGCACGAATACAGTGAATCTCTCATTGTTCACCTTATCGTCCATAAAGTTTTCAATTTTGGTATTAAAGGCAGTAATGTTGGTACCTTCCTTAAGCACGATATAGGTTTGGGAATAACCACCATTCCATTCGTTGGCATATTTATCCCTCTTGATCAAAAGCTCATAATTAACAACAGCATCAAATTGAAGCGTAGCATTGGAAGGGGGCGCTTCGAAGACTCCCGTTACCACAAATTCTTGGTCAAAAAACCTGGTTTGATAGGAGATGGTTTTACCAACCGCGGCTTCGACCGTTCCAAAGATCTTGAGCGCTGTAGATTCTGAAACAACAACCGACTCACTATTAGTCAAGACTTCTGAGGGACTACCGCTCAAGAGTTTATAAGAGAGGACATCAAAGAAATTAGTGCTGCCAAACAGTCCGCTGGTTTCATAGTTCCCTTGATCATAATTCATAACGCCACTTGGTAAGTGCGTTTTATTGCCAATCCAGACGGCATTTTCCACTTCAGGGAATTCAGTCACCATGGCACGACCAAATCGACCACTTACATAATCCCATGTAACCACTTCGTCCGACAATTGGAAATGGGTCATGATCCGATACAATTGATCATCTTTTTCATGAAAACTGTCTACCGAGCGTTCATCACTTACCCATAAGAAGATGAGTAGGGAAGCGGCCAGGCCAGTGGATAGGCCTATAAGATTGATTAAAAAGGTAGTTTTATGCCTTCTGAACCCTCTTAATGTGATTAATAAGTTGTGTTGTAGCATGCTGAGATAATTGAATTTTTGTGTATTGATTAACCTTTTAATAAGTGCAGGACGAAGCGCTTTAAGCACTTCTCTGCTGTAAAGCCTTTTGGCTTTATTGACCGAATGTTGTTCCAGATAGTCTTCGAATACTTCATCAATATCACCTTCAATTTCCTCGAGGTATGCTGCCCTCAAGAAAAGGCGAAGTAGCCTTTGTGACCAGCGTGGCGGAGCGATATGATTGTCTTCTTTACTCATTTCTCAAACATTGAGCAGGATTGATTCTAGTAGCTTTGAAGGTTTGAAATCCAATAGTAAACCAGGCAATGAGCAAGGCAGATACACCTGCAACAGCAAAGATCCACCATTCCAATTCAATGGAATAAGCGAAGTTCTGTAACCAACTGTCTACCATGTAATAACCTATGGGCAGTGCCAGAACGACAGCAACTAATACAGTTCTTGTGAACATGCTTGTTAATAGTCTCATGATTGCCAATTGACTGGCACCCAATATCTTGCGTATTCCAATTTCCTTTGTTCTTCTTTCAGCAGTAAATGCTGCCAGACCAAAAAGCCCCAGACAGGAGATGATGATGGCAATGCCGGCCATGTAGTTTGACAAATCAGCTACTTTGTTTTCTGTATCATAAAGTGAGGTATAATCATCTGCAAGTAGACTGGCGTTAAAAACCTGGCCAGGATGCATCTCCTCGAAAACCTTTTCAATTTTACTAAAAGCGTCTAATTCAGCGCCTGGCCGAAGTTTGACTAGGTATTGTTTGCCTCGCCTTCTGAACAGTAGAATCAACGGCTCTATTTTTTGGTGCAGAGAACCATATTGAAAATCTTTGACCACACCAATCACCTCTAATGGTCCCTCATCAGCAAAATCGATTTTAGTGCCAATTGGGTTTTGAAGTTCCATAAACTTTACGGCCGATTCATTGAGGATTACTCGATCGGTACCGTCCTTAAATTCTCTTGAAAACGACCTGCCCTCTACCACCTCTAAGCCTAAGGTTTCTATGAAATCGTAACCCACCATAGGAGACCAAAACAGATGATTATCATCATCCTTTGTGCCTTCAATCCAGGAGAAACCGCTGTAACTATCATCAGCTGAAAGAAAATCTCCAGACATATTGCCCGTACTTAGGACACCGGAAATTTTTTCTAACTCATTAAAGAAAGGCTGTGGGTTTTTGCGTGCTTTCCCTCGTTCTCGGAATGTAATAATCGCCTCTCTGTCATATCCTAAATCTTTATTTTGTGTGAACTCAATCTGTTTATTGATTACAATAACACCGATGATAAAGATCACTGAGAGACTGAATTGAACAATGACTAATCCTTTTCTGATCCATTCTTCACCACGTAGATTGGACACCTTTCCTTTAAGTACTGCCACTGGTTTGAATCCTGAGAGGTAAAATGCTGGATAACTGCCTGCAAAAACCCCAGTGAGTATGATCATGGATATGATGGGCAATAAATATTCTTGCAATTGCAATTCAAGGGCCTTCCCGGAAATCGCGTTAAACTGTGGAAGTACGAGCGCAACAAGGCCAATGGAGATGATCAAAGCGATCAAGGATAAAAGAATAGATTCACCTAAGAATTGAAAAATTAAAGCTGATCGATTAGCACCAATTGCTTTTTTGACGCCTACCTCTTTCAATTTCTTTGAGGCTTGCGCGGTCGAGAGGTTCATGAAATTTATGCAGGCAATCGCGAGAATGAAGATGCCGATCAGCGTGAAAAGTCTTACGTTTTCTATTCTTCCTCCTGTTTGAATACCACTTTCGTACGTTCCATATAAGTAGTTCTTTGAGTATTGTTGAACAAATAATTCAAACCGATCACTGTCTGTATTAAGGGTCAAATAGTCAGCTATTTTAGTATTGAAGAGTTCAATGTCTGTTCCTTTTTTGAATACGACATAGGTCTGAGCATAACTGCCATTCCAGTGATCAGCCCAAGGATCAACCTCTATCAGGTTCTCGTAGCTGAGGGCTATGTCAAATTGCTTGGAGGCATTGGGTGGAGGTGTCTTGAAAACACCAGAAACCACGAATTCCTTATCGAAAAGTCGGTTTTCCCAGGCCACGATTTTCCCGATTGCATTTTCGGCACTTCCAAATACACTTGCTGCAAATGCCTCAGATATAACGACTGAACTTTTGTTCTGAACTACTTCCTTTGGATTGCCAATGACTAAATCATAGGTCAGGACTTCAAAGAAGTTTTGACCTACAAATAGACCTAGCGCTTCAAAGTAGTTTTCGTTAAAGGCAATGACACCCCTTGGCCTGACATTGCTTACCCTAACCACGTCTTCTATTTCCGGGAAATCTTCTAGAAACGCCTCAGCCAATCTTCCAGAGGTATAATCCCAGGTCCGAACATCATCGTTGATGGAGAAATTGGACATGACCCAGTAGAGTTGATCGTCTTTCTCATGAAATGTGTCTACCGATCTTTCGTCTTTGACCCACAGAAAAATAAGGAGAGCTGCCGCCAATCCAGTGGAAAGCCCAGTCAGATTGATGAGAAACGTGGTTTTATGCTTTTTGAATCCCCTGAGGGTGATTAAGAGGTTGTGTTGTAACATGCTGAGATAATTGAGCTTTCCTGTTTTCGTTAACCTTTTAGTAAGTGCAGGACGAAGCGCTTTTAACACTTCTCTGCTGTATAAACCCCTGGCCTTTTTGACCGAATTATGTTCCAGGAAGTCTTCGAATATTTCATCGATATCGCCTTCGATTTCCTCGAGATATTCTTTCCTGAGGAAAAAACGAAGTAGCCTTTGTGGCCAGCGTGGTGGACGAATATGTTGACCTTGATTGTCCAATTAGCTGGTGGCTACATTAGGCATCGCTGCCCAAAGCTGGGAGCGAACGTCTTTCATTTCCTTAAGTACCCGATGTGCGTAGGGGGTGGCACTGTAGATGCGCTTGCGCTTGCCGCCACGTTTCTGAGTGGCTTCACCAAATTCTGAGGTAAGAAAGCCTTTCTCCTCCATGCGCTTTAAGGCCGACTGAATGGATCCGACACTTAGCGTTTCGCTAAGTCGATCTTCGAGTTCACGTTTGATTTCCACTCCGTAGGCCTCTTCCTGAAGCACGACTACGGTCATTAGAACCAGCTCTTCAAACTCACCAAGTTTTGTCTTTTTCATTTCTATATTATTCGTAATTGCAGTAAATATATAAAAATATATTATTCGTAATTGCAGTTTTAATCAAAAATTTTATTTCAGGCATAAAGAGGAAAGGGGGGCCACTCCCTAATCCCAGCCAGTTCCTGCGTTAAAACTGTGGCACCAGCCTAGCTGGAGACAAAGAGATCACTATTTCTGCCAACCAAAGCCACCTGAAATAGATTCTGATTCCTGATGTGTACATCCATGTCTTCTGCGAATGACACTGATGGGGTTGTACACAAGAATGTTCGATACAGCCTTTCCTGAACCGAACTCAGGCAAATAAAATAGCAGCCTTCGCTATTTGCTAAGGCTGCTATTTATGAATTGTAGGAGTTAGTTCAGAATTCCATTAGCAACATCTGGTGTTTACTAACGAATCCATTATTGCGAATTGATTTCAAGGAACCCACATTGTCCTTTTCGCAAGAACAAATAGGGGATCTGTTTGAATCATAGGCCAACTCTTTGGCCTTGCCGAGCAAAAAGCTGCCCAATCCTTTTCTCCTATGATCGGTGGAGACCACCATACCAACGTCTGCCACTTTAGGATTGCTGTCGCTATGGCGTACCTCACAGGTTCCAAGGATTTCCTCTGAATCCATCAGCATAAAAATCTCTCCTCTGGAGATCAGGTTGCTCAAATATCCCTGCAGCCATTCTTTAGGCCCTCCCATATTTATATGGCAAAATTCAATAAGCCTTTGCAGGTCCTCTTCCCAGGCAATTTTTAAAGTGCCAGGCTGTTGCTTCATGTCTGCCTGTAGCGCATCATGGAATAAATAAGTATCAATGGTTATGGACTTTTGAAGGTGCAGTGCCAACGAAAGAAAAATAGGATTGTTGGTACCAACCATCGCTGTTTTGATTTCCATTTGCTTTACGAATTGCTCGAAAACGGCTGTTCCGAACTTCATCCATTGAGGGTTTAGATAAAATTGAAGGAGCCGATTTTCGTCATCCACGCATGCGTAGCCAATGGTTTCATTTTCATTTCTGATTTCCCATTGACTGGCATATGCTGCAAAGACCTCCCACATGCCATCCTGTGCTGCGGTGAGGCTCTTTCGCCATTCTGTTTTTAGAGAATCAAGGGTATCGTTGTTTGTGAATTTATTAAAGTGAAATTGCTTTTTCATTGTGTATAATATTGTTTAGACCCCTTCTAAAGGACCTTTTAGATAAAGTAAATATTGGATTTCCTCTTGATAGAGGGCAATGCAAATAGAATCCCAAGACAAGTGGGTTTTGTCTGATTTTAACTTCTAAGTAAGCGGATTCTGAAATTATACGCGCAGCATGTTGTAAAGGTACGGAAAACCATTTTCACAGCAAAAGGACATGAATTTCATTTTTCTTTCAGGTTTAAAAACTCATTTCTGCTCACTCTTGTAGCTGTTAACTACAAAACTCAAAAATCAACAGTCAGTTATGAGAAAAGTCTTTATTACAGTAATCATTGGTCAATTGGCCTTATTGTGCTTTGCACAAGTCAGAAGGTCAGCAGTGCAGGAACTTGCTATTCCTATGGACCTGTCTACACATCGGCCGATAGTCGATTTGATGATCGATGGGAAGGGTCCCTACAAGTTTATTTTCGATACAGGTTCTGAAACCAATGTCATTGACGAAAACTTGAGTAAAGAACTGGGTTTAAAAGTGGTTGGTGAAGATCCCTTAATGACTCCCGGTTCTGATAATAAACTGGTATCACAAAGAGTGGCAGCGCCAAAGACAGGTTTTTCGGGGACAAACATTTTGAGAGACACAGAAATGAATGTGATTGCCTTGAGAGCCATGTTGCCAGTTGATGGGGTATTAAGTGGGGTTTTCTTGGCCGACTATCTGGTGACCATGGACTATCCAGGTTCGAAGCTTATTTTGAGCATAGGGGAGTTGGATAAAAATGGGAAGGATGTGACTCCATTTATTCAAAAACCGAGAGTGCTCAACATCAACCTGAACGTAGCCGGTAATATTATTGAGGCACATCTGGACACTGGAAGCCCGGGTAGATTTAGCCTTCCGATTTCATTGAAAGATAAGCTTAAGTTTAAGGAAGAGCCAAAAAAAGGACATACTATCAGAACCCCTGTAGCTAGTTTTGAAAGGTGGGATGCCGAATTGATTGGAAACATAAGTGTTGGAAATGTTGAATTTGAAAACCCGAATGTGGCGCTGGTAGAAGGTTTTGAAACTGCCAATCTTGGCTATGAAGTGATAAAGGACTTGCGTACCACCATTGATCGAAAGAACAACCTAATCCGGTTCCAGAAGTCTAATTCCACTTCTTCGGGAGCTTCGGTACAAAGAACTCGAGTCCCTCAACAGGAAATTCAAACCGGAGGAGACTCTGCAAAGGCAGGAACCTATGAAGGTGAGAGAAATATCACTCTTGATGATAAAGGAGAGCTCAATTACCAGAGAGCGACAACTCCCGTACTCAAACTGAAAAAAGTTGAAGGAGGCCTATATGAAATTGTAATACCACCTGGTATGAGAGCTCCCAATGAAATCCCTAAGATTCGGTTCATTGAGAACGATCAGAAAGAAATCACGGCTATTGAGATGGTTTATAAGGATGGAAAGACGGACGGCCCCTTCAAAAGAACATCTAAGTGAATATCCTATAAGGCTGAGGTCATTACAACTCTGGCATCTGCCTATTCCTAAATATCAAACCTCTATAATTAAAATATTCAGTCATGAGAAAAATCTGCATAGCACTTGTCCTTTGCCAAGTGGTCCTTTCGGGTTTTAGTCAGGCCAGGAGGTCTGTTAGCCAGGAACTGGTTATCCCAATGGATATGACTACCAGGCGCCCAATTGTTGAATTGACCATTAACGACAAGGGACCATACAAATTCATCTTTGATACCGGATCCTCAACTACTGTGATTGATGAGGGTTTGAGCAAAGAGCTTGGCTTCAAAACAGTAGGAAAAGATACGCTAAGTGTCCAAGGGTCTGAAAACAGGATGATATCTCAGAGGGTTGAGGTGCCAAATGTTGCTTTTCCAGGCACCAATATTTCCGGGGATGTTGAAATGACCGTGGTGAATCTAAGAGCAATGCTACCTATTGATGGTGTCTTGAGCGGGATTTTCTTTAAAGATTATCTCTTCACGGTAGACTATCCAGGGTCAAAACTCACTTTAACTTTAGGTGAGTTGGACAGGTCCAAAGCCGATGTGTCTTCAATAATAGAAAACTCAAATATTCTTAGTTACAATCTGATTGTTGATGGAATTATTATTGAGGCACATCTTGATACAGGGAGCCCTGGTGGTTTTAGTCTTCCATATTCAATGAAAGACCAATTGAAGCTCAATGGCGAGATGAGAGAAGGGCAGGAGATAAGGACTCCCGTAGCCAGTTTTAAACCATGGCACGCCAATTTGATCGGAAATGTAAATGTGGGAAGTGTAGTCTATGAAGACCCCGAGATAAAGCTGGTTGAGGGTTTTGAATTCGCAAATTTTGGGTATGAGGTACTGAAGGACCTACGCATTACTATTGATAGAAAGAACAACCTCATAAAGTTTGAAAAACCTCCTGCTCAAAAAGCTGCTCCAGATGAATCTGTCCAAAAAGAGAGATTGGGAGATGGGGAAACAAATGATTTTACGGGGACCTATGGAGAAGACCGCGATGTATATATGGAGGGTGGAGAGATGTATTTGCATCGTGCGACCTACAAATTCAAATTGGTTAAAGAGGATTCCGGTAAGGATTTATACAAAATGGTTTACAGTGTTGCACTGAACAATGAATTGCCCAATGTTAGGTTTGATAGAGATAGTAATGGTAAGATCAACGGACTTACAATGGTCTATGAAGATGGAAGGGAAACCTCTTATAAGAAAGACTGACGATTGATCTGAGCTTCAACTCGCTGAACTTTAAGGATTCGAGAGGCTATCTCAAAAGGCAGTTCCACAATTTTTCTGATTGCTTTGTTCCAAGTCACAGACTTGAAACATTCAACGAATATAATCTGGTTATGACCGGCCACAATTTCTGTTTGAGCAAAACCTAAAGTTTCTTTTCTATTCGTTGGATTGTTTTCCAGTTTCTGGTGGTGATATCTTTCCCAAAACGCTTTTCTAATACCTCCATTGCTTTTGGGGTTTGAGACACAGAAAGATCCAAAACGCTGACTATAGTATTGTCGATGATACTGAGGATTTTGTAGGAGTTATCATCGCTCGTCCAGGGTAGTTGCATATCGAGTTCACTGTCTTTGCTGAGGAAGGAAACATACAGCCGAATATCTTTTGTGACTGTAATGTTTTTGAAGGGATCGGTGGACAGCAAGCTAAGAATCGACTCAGAATGTCTGATGATGGTTGGAATTGGAAAACCAAAGGTTTTTTCCAAATGCTCTGAAATCCTCTTTTCAAGATTTTCTGTGTCATCTGGAATGGCATCAAACACGATGTTGCCTGAATTCAAAAGTGTTACCACATTCTCGAAATTGAGTTTGGCCATTTCTTTTTGAAGTTCAGCCATCGGCACCTTGTGGTGTCCACCAACATTAATTCCTCGCAGAAAAGCGATATATGTTTCTTTCATTCTGATATAGTTATTATGATTTTTTAATCAACGTAAATTCATAAAAAAAACCTGTCAACAACAGGCTTTTTTTATACAACTATGTTGAAAATCAAGCAATTAAACTACCTCAACATTTGTTGCGTTTGGTCCTTTTTGGCCTTGCTCTACGTCATAGCTTACTTTGTCTCCTTCAGCTATGTCATTGGTCAATCCACTTTGGTGGACAAATACGTCTTTAGATCCGTCATCTGGAGTGATAAATCCAAATCCTTTATCCCTATTGAAAAATTTTACTGTACCGTTACTCATGATTAAATATTTAATTAAGAGACAAATGTAGGCTTTTATAACTGTTTGGTATAACCTCCGAAAGTATTAGATGTGAATTGAGGGCCTGGCTGCCCATTTCCCTGTGGATATCTTTTCAAGGAATTTGCTCAACCAAATCCTTTCGGCCTCATTGATAATTTCAAAACGCTTTTGGAAATATTGTCAAAAGGGAGTGGTTAGGTATAGGTTATTCCATTTGTCATTTCCCTCATAACCGAACTGCGTCCAACCATGTTTTTTCGGAATGCGTAGGTTCATGTTGGTGCCATTCTTTTTGATATAGAAATAGGCGGCATCTTCTTTGTATTGAGTGAAGAGAAAAGCATCTTTTCCCTCCGGGCTTTGTTCAGCCCATTCTGTTCCGGTACCGGTCTGTCTCTTGACGAAGAATCCGCCTGAACTTTTAAAACGTGCGAGAATGCCAGGAGGCAGAGGTTCAACTTCTAGTTTCATGTTTTCAAGCAACCTGTCTAAATCTGCGGCAGGTAGATGCCGTACCTGGTTTTTAGCCTGCTCAGTAATGGGCATACCCCATTGATCGAAGAAATTGGTGAGGTTTTCTCCTACATCCTGAGAGTATGTGACCAACCATAGGTCCATCTTATCCTGATCCGTTTTAGGCCTGTCTTCCGAGGCCAGATTTTGGTATTTACCAATAACATTTTCAAGTGCCTGCCAACCATAGACTTCGATAAGTTGGTTGTACATATGCAAGGCAAGAAATGCAGTGCCTTTCCATTTGTCAAATGGACTTCCAGCATCGAAATAGTCCTTAATACTATGCTTTTGTGCTAACTGGTCATCGCCAACCAATCTTGGCTTGCGTTGAAGCAGCTCAATATTGTAGAGGGTAAAAAGATTGCAGGTCACTTCACCTGTACCGGCAAAGGTCCAATCGGGATGCTGATGGTTATGCCCCAACTCGTGGTAAAAACCCCAATGGTCGCCTTGCGAGTCCAGAATATCTTCCTGTTCACCATAATCGGTCATTAATGACATGATTGGGTAGCCGGAATGCATATAGCCAGCAGATATTTGACGATCAAAAACAATTCGCATCGGTCTGTTGTCACCAGGCTCCCAATTGGCCAGTCTGCGGTTATTTTCCTGAGCCTGGTCCCAGAATCTTATGACCTCATCGGGCTTGTCGAGGTTTCTGATCTTGTCACTCTGTAGGCTGATGATCATGTTTTCTCCTTCCAATTCTGCCCAAGGTGCGGGGTGATTTCTGATCTTGGTGATCCAATCTCTCCGGTTGGTTTCGCCCAGCTTGAAGTGGGGAGCTTCGATAGCACCGCGGATAGTGACATCGATCATTTGTGCCTCTGCTCTTTCAGGCACTTCTATGTAAACGGCACCACCAAAGGGGTTGAAGGCGGTTGAGAGTCGCTTTTCTAAATCGAACCTGAGACTTAATTCAGGCGGCCTTTTCCATTCCTCATGATGATAGTTTCGATCAGCATGTGCTCCAATTCTGACCTGATAACCCTTGCCTGCCAGTGATTGTGGCAGTGTGACTTCTATGTTTTCTCCTGGTGCTGCATAGAGCCCGGTGCTATGCCATCGAGGTATGGCGGTGTTAATTGTCATGGTCTTAGAGATGCGAGGCACAGCGCGACTCACTCTACCAGGAAAATCACTATCAATGGCGAAAGGACTCGGGCGCCTCATTGGAATGCTTTGCATGACCACAGACAAAGCTTGTCCATAGCGAACCCGATTGGCAGCAGTCATCTCGGTATTTTGAATAAAACTGAGCGCCTTATCTACATTGAAATGATCCGGGAGTCTTTTTTGAGTCACCAATTCCTTGTCTTCCAGGTAGCCGTTTGCCCAGGTAATGCCCGCTTCTGCGAGTAGTATATTACCGGGCATTTCATTAAAGAGGCTCTTACCACGGTTCAATTGCATCCAACCCCAGCCCAGTCCGGCAGTAACAAGCCCGCTTCCTGATTTCACAAAGGCCTTTACTGCTTGTACTTCTTCAGTAGTCAATCGGTCTGAGTCCACAATTAAGGCATCGTAATTGGCCAGAGCAGAGGTTGTGAGCTGTTCCTCCGATATCCACACATCAAAGCCTTGATTACTGAGAGATTGGGCTAGTGCTTCATTTTTTTGAACCAGTATTTTAGGTGCAGTTTTACCAGACACCCAGCGCACTCCATTCATCAAAAGTTGCATGGTATTGGCTTTATCCAAATTTCTGGTATCCAAATACCCCCCATGTCCGAATGCTAAAACCGCGCCTTTTCCCATAAAACTGGCCGCTACAAAGGGCGCCTGTATCTTGCCACCAATAGAGCCTATTAATATTGGGAATGCATCCTCACCTGTTAATAAAAGCGGCCCGGGAATACCGACCTTTACAACAGTCTCCACCTTATTGAGTAGATAATCACGCGCTTCATCGGGACTATCATATTGCGCTATTGCCAAGCTGGTGTTAAGCAGGCCGAGGGCAATTAAAAATAATGAGCTTTTCATATGGACAGGTCCTTAATGTTGTGGGCCGGTTCTTAATATACCAAATACATGCCAATTGTGAGGAGCGATATGATTGCCAGGGAACATGCGTCTTGTGCGCCTCACCCAACTCTTATTGGTTAATTGTTAATCTTTTAATTCAATGGGATTTAAAGCCTTTTGTGGATTCTTAAAGTTCCAAGAGCTGAATTTCACTATCTAACCGCTCTTTTTATTCAGTCAACAATCTATTACTTTTTAATCTAAGGTGAGACCAAAGTTTTTTGACAGCAGACTGTCGAGCTGCTTAAGGTCCGATGTTAATGCCAGTTGGTTTTGTGTTAATGACGATTCAGCTTTGCCTTTCTTTAATAATTTTTTCAATTCGACTATTTTAAAGTAAAATGATGGGGATTGTAGTTCAAACTGTAGCATCGCTAACGTTTTTTCAATGGCAATCTTTTTTTGTTTAAGCTCATTGATCACGTCAATAGCCGAATCAAAATCCAACTCCTTTTGTTCGAGGGATTTCAAAAGTCCGCACTTAAAACTGGCACATTGTTTTGGTCTATTGGAATAAATAGTACAACCATCACAAAAGCTGTCACAAGGGTGAAGAAACAATCCATCACCATTTGGCTCCTCGATCTCCATTAATTCTCTTAATGCAGGCAACTCTTCACTACCGAGCTTTACAAAACCAATCAGGGTCCCATCACAGCAGCATCCACAGGACAAACAAAGATCTGATGATTCATTCATGTTTCCTGGATTTAGAGACTTCTTTAACATACTATTTTTAATGATATCTTGAGTTGGTGCTAAGATTTAATGTAAAGGGCATTTTAATACCCTTTACACAGTTTTGCCTGTGGCTTTAGTTTATTCCATCTACTTTCATGATTGGTCTAACTTCTAATCTCCAATCCCCATCTTCAAACCTTGGATCGGCTTTACTGATTGCGATTGCTTCGTCTAAATCTGAAGCCAGAATGTGATAGTAGCCAGAGATTACCTCTTTAGTTTCATTAAAAGGGCCATCAATAAATTTTCCTTGTTTCTGTGAAACGATTGTTCCCTCCATTTCCAAAGGTTGAGCAGCTTTCATTTTGCCGGCTTCAAATAACCCTTTAATATAAGCTCCTACTTTTTGAACATGTTCTTGTTGCTGTTCTGTAGACAGCTTCATTACGGGATTTCCCTCATTCCTGATAAACACCATGAATTCTTTCATAATCTAATAATTTAAAGTTTAGACTCTCATTACACATGAGACTTGGAAATAGGGACAAGCGTATTTAATTTTTTTACTAGAAATCTTTTATCCCTAACATTAGAAACAAAGGAGATGGCTTTCTTATAGTAGTTTTCTGCTTCAGACTGCTCGCCTATATCCCTGGATAGTTCTGCTAATGTAGTGTAGTATAAGTGATTTGTAGTGAGCCCGTTTAATTTTAGTAATTCGGAGATTGCTTTCTTTGAACCTTGCACCTTAGAAAATGCAACAAGTCGATTTAATTTAACTATTGCTGAGTTTTCCAATGTTAATAGAACATCATAAAGTGCTAGTATTTCATTCCAATTTGTTTGTTCATAATTCTGAGATATACTATGGTTAGCAGAGATACTTGCTAGAATTAAATACTTTGAAATAGATTCATTTTTCTGTGCTTCATTAAGATGACGCAACCCTTTACTCAGTAACTCCTGATTCCAAAGTGTCCTATCTTGCCGCTCCATTTCAATCATTTCATCCCCATTTTTTAACCTTGCTTCAAACCTTGAACAATTCAGACACATAAGGGCAAGTAAGGCATGTGCGTTGTCTCTTCGTTTTATTTTTTCGTTGGAGACTATTATTTCAGTCAGTCTAATTGCCTCCAAGCAGAAGTCCTTTCTTAGCACCTGATTTTTTCTTGATGGGGAATAGCCTTCATTAAACAGGAGATAGATTGTCTTCAATAGAACCTCTTGACTAGTGTTGATATCATTAGGGTCTTCCAGGTTTAAACCATTCTTTTTCAGTTTTTCTCGCCCTCTTACCAACCGTTTATTTATGGTTTCGTTGTTTGTGCAAAATGCTGACGCGATTTCTGAGATACTAAAACCACATAAAACCTTAAGTATTAAAGTGACTTGTGTTTCTTCTGAAATTGAAGATTGGCAGCAAGCTAACATTATTCGTAGCTGTTCATCTACTATTAGTTGATCAGTAAATTCTAAGGTGTCTAAATTTTGCTCTTGAATCTGATTTTGATATTCTCTTTCAAACTTGTTTTTGCGTAGCCAATTAAGGGATTTGTTTTTTGCAGTAGTGTATAACCAGGCTTGAGGATTTGCAGGAATACTGTTATGCTGGCAATATTCCACAGCGGTCAATAATGTCTCTTGAACAATGTCCTCAGCAGTTTCAATTGCCACATATTTTGAAATGACAGCAACCATTTTCCCGTATTCATTCCGGAAAAAATGTTCAACGAGGAATTCACTCTTCTCTTTGTTATGCTCGGTCATTTTCTAATTACTGGGGACGTTCCGGCTAAAATGTTGGGCATCGGTTAGGTTGGGCATGCATTTTAGCCACTCTTGAGCGGTTTTAATTACCTATTCCCATTTATCTTTTTCAATCCCAAATTCTTCCAATGCAAATGTCATCACATCTTTGAGGCTGTCCTGCAAATAGTCAGATACGCATATGTTTTGATCATCGTAAACTCTCAAATACCAGCCAACTTCCGGCAAATCTTCCTCGATTTCAAAATGCCTGTTCCCTTTGATTGTTTTATATAATTTAAAATTTGTCAATCCATTTTGTTTTCAATGCTACAGAACATTTGGGCTATACACTATTGTGTTATCCCCTTTATGTTTAATCAATCTAATCAGTTTTTTGATGAAAAGAGCTTTCCGTCATATGGGTGTAAATCTCAGTTGACTGTTTAAGGGTGGGAGAACCTGCGAGAGGGGGGAAGCCAAATGAACAGACAACCCTTGTCAATATCCTTGAATGAGTATATGGATTTTTATTTCGTTAGGTTCCATCTACTGTCGATCCATCTTTTCTGTTCTGGTTTGTTTAAAAATGTCCATGCCACTAAACGACTTATTTTATTTCCATGAGCCATTGGAATGGTTTTGATATCAATTGCTTTGGCACTTTTTAGAGCGTCATGAATTGGTTTAAGATGAGCTTCCTTTGAGATCAAGGTAGAAAACCATAGGCAAGAAGAGGGTATTTGCTTGCTTTCGGATATCATTTTTTGAACAAACTTTTTCTCCCCTCCATCGCACCATAATTCCGAATTTGTGCCGCCAAAGTTCAGTGTAGACTTAGTGATTTGCTTTTGGTTCAGGTTGTTTAGTTTACGTACTGAACCGGCCTGAGCATCTTTAAGAGAGCTGTGAAATGGAGGATTACAAATGACTAGATCGAATTTTTCTTTTAAAACAATTCCTTTGAAAATCTCCTTTGGGTTTGCTTGAAATCGGAGCTCTACATTTCCTTTCAAGTGAAGATTCTGATCAACTATTTCGGCTGCGGATTGTATGGCGCCCTTGTCGATATCGGAAGCCACAAAGGACCAACCATATTCCTTGTTCCCAATAATGGGATAAATGCAATTGGCCCCAACTCCAATATCCAAACACCTTATGTGTTGGCCTCTTGGAATTTTTCCACTATTGCAGCTTCCTAATAAATCCGATATGCGATGAATGTAATCTGCTCTTCCGGGAATCGGAGGACATAAATAACCTTTAGGAATGTTCCAGTAATCAATCCCGTAATAGTGCATCAGCAATGATTTATTCAGCATCAATACTGCTGAGGCATTTGAGAAATCGATGGATTCATCACCGTATTTGTTCAACTTTATGAAGGGCTCCAGTTCTGGACATGTACCAATAAGGTTTTTGAAATTATAGCGTTCACGATGCTTGTTCCGAGAATGAAAACTACTTTTCTGCTTGGGATGGTTTTTCTTTTTTGGAAGCATCTACGGGTATCGCTCTGTGACTATCATTTACAAGCTTAGGGCTAAAATACAGAATGGGGGTGGCTTAGTAATGCGTTCTTGAATTTTGACCGGTTAGTTTAGCTGTAGTATCATAGCTAATGTTTGGGGAGATCCATAAATATTAACCTTATCACTATTGTGTCATAGACACCCTGAAAAACTAATTTCCGCAAGTAACATCGCGAAGTTTTATCTCATATAGTTTGAGCCAGACATTACTTTCAAAGGTCTTTGGTGAAAACTTAAATAGAATAACAGATTGCCTTGTCTGTGGGCAATAATGTTGTTCGACTTGAACATTCAAGGTCATGGGTCTTTTAGTAAAGCGGGTATCAAGAGTTTTTATTTTTCCTATGTATTGAGTGTTCCCGTAAGAAGATTCCTTTTCAACAAATAGGGCATTGGTTTTTGGCATAGGAGCTTTATTGTTTCCAGCTAAACTAAGCTCCAATAGGCCATCAAAATAATACTGCAAGTTGATTTCAAAATCGGTTTCTGTTAAGGCTTTATCCAGGCTTATTTTCCATGCAAAGGCATAGGTCCAGAAATTAGGACTCGCTTCATCTCCCCAACCGGCTGGAAATATTGCTTCCTCTAATCCTTTGAAATCAATTTCCTGAGCAAAGCCTAAAGGGAATTCGAAAAACTCGCTACTCCAGGTACTGTCTGCAGCTATTATCCTTGATGGCTCTTGTTCCTGGCCTAAGACCAATGTTGTTTGGAACAGGAGTAATGAAATGAGTATTGCCTCTTTTGTCATTTTGATCAATCTAGATGGTAAGTGATGTTAAGTCTTTCTTTTAATTCAGCTTAAGGACAATTCTGAATTCTATAGCATCTGAAATAATCCCATCCTTGAGTTTTGCACCAAAACTTTTTGATTTGAAGTTAACCTCCCATAGAGTGCGATCTATTTTTAATTTTGCTTCTAATTTGGTGTTTTCTGCATTTATCTCAGCTTCATACCATATGTTGTGCGTAATGTTTTTGATGGTGAGATCCCCGGTTATTCTCAAATAAATGTCATCAATGAACTTAGTGTTGTTGGGGTCATGATACTTTACTTTGGTTATTTCGAATTTGGCTGTAGGGTGGTTTTTAACATCAAAGAAGTCTTCATTTTTCAAGTGATCAACTAGGTCTTGACTGTACTCACCATCTGTATTGACAATAGTATTCATGTCCATGACAAAGACCCCTCCGGTAATTTTGCCATCTTCCTTTATGAGTTCGCCAGACTTGATTTTTACAGTTCCTTCGTGTCCTCCAAAACCAAATGTGTAAGAGCCGGACCAATTGACAACGCTATTTTCTATGTCTAAATTGGTTGTTTTTTGAGCTTGAGTAGTGACTGAAAAACTAGTAATCAAGAGGAGTGATATAATGATCTTTTTCATAGTGCTTTTGATTCGATTAGGTGTTTTTATTTGCTGGTAAACCTAAATCGCCTCAAGCCGGAGAATGTCAAAAAAATGTAAAAGAAGTGTCAATGATTGTAAAATGTCATGTCGTTGCCTGTTATTTACAGGCTTTATGAGCGGAAGAAAGATTTATTCGTTTGGGGCTTTAGCTGTCCTCGGTTTTTTCACCTGGTTCTTGACAGAACCAATAGAGCAAAAAGGCGACTTTCCAGAAATTGTTAAGATCTCCTTGCGTGATGTGGGGAACCAATTACTCCTATCAAACCACGATTCCACTTCTCTAATTCTACCTGTTGTTGAATTAGGTGATACGAAATTTGAGCTTTCATTTCAACATCAACTCACCTTTGAGCCAGGTATGCTGGTTTCGATTGTAAATAGTGCCTTTCAAAAATCAGGACTTCCAGAAAATTATATTGTTGAAGTTATCCAATGTACTGATCACGAAGTCGCCTATAGCTATAGAAAGACAACTAACCAACAGACCACTATCATTCCGTGTGTCGGTCGATTTTTACCATTGAATTGCTACACCATTGAGGTCAATTTTACCGATATGAATTCAGGTTTCAACAAGCAAAGCCTTTTATATATCCCTGGTGCCTTTCTCATCATACTCTTAGGCTTTCAATTGGGCAGGCGAAAACGAGTTGCGAAGATGGGAGAGGGGAGTGTGATAAATGGAGCAAAGAAGAGCGGAGAATTTGCTGTGATCGGAAGCTTTCAATTTTACCCTGAGCAGAATAAACTGGTAAAATCAGCTGTTGAAATTGGTCTTTCGAGGAAGGAGTGCGAATTACTGGCCATTTTTGTTACCAACCCGAACCAAATTATTAAACGAGATGAACTGACAAAAAGAGTATGGGAAGACAAGGGCGTAATAGTTGGTAGAAGCCTTGATACCTATATCTCCAAACTCCGCAAGAAGTTACAATCCGATGATGCTATCAAGTTGACAAATGTTCATGGTGTTGGTTATAAGCTAGAGCTCAATACTTGAAGCTGCCTTTTCTAATTTGTTCAAGAGCTACTAAGCTTAGGACCTACCTTCTAAATTGATCTGATCTCAACACTTGTTGCCCAGCAACTTATCAAACTGTTTCAGTTCAGATTTGTAAAATTTTGACCACTTTATCTCTAGTACGGCTAATTTGAGTGCTTTTTTCATAAGGACTGAATTAAGTGTTTACTTATTAGTCGCAAGAGGTGCTCAAAAATCACAGATGTGGGAAAAATAAAACCCAAGTCTCAGCTTCCCTTCTAAATTCTAAATACTTACTGCTATTTCTTGGGGGGAGCTAAATGAGAATTTTCATGCCTCGAACATCAATCTGCACATCAAACATGAAACTTTCAACATTAAACATCTAACATTTCTTGGCCACCCAATCCTTAGCAGCTATAAAGGCTTTGATCCAAGGACTGACAATATCAATTTTTTACTCGTATTAGACGATTCGAATTTTCTCCTTCAGTATTGCTTTTGGAAGGTAGTTTTTATGAGTTTTCGCTTTAAGCGCATTACTAATATTTACATGCCTAAATATACTTTAACATCTGGCATAAGGTCATATCCATCTGCCATGATTATTCCTGCAGCTCCTGGTGTTGAGTCAAGGACATATTGGTACCCTTTTGCTCGCCCTACTTTTTGAATAGTCACACGGGCTTTCTCAAGAATAGGCTTTAATAATTCTTGCTCTTGCTCGCGTAGTTTAGTGTATGCATTTTGCTCATAAGCATCAATTTGTTGCAGAGTTTCTTGTACTTCTTTCTGGCGGGCAATATTGGTCTCGTCAGATTGTATAACTACTTCACGACCATATCTTTCAGATGTTTTCTGAAGATCAGTTCTCATTTTGTTTATCTGCGCTACATATAATTTTTGGTTTTTTTCAAGTTCGGCATTTGCAGCTACATAGCTAGGCATTGCTTCTACTAACTCCTGTGTGTTGATATGTGCAATTCTTGATTCTTGAGCTTGTAATGCACTAGTCATTCCTATCACCAGGGCCATGGCTAAGAATGCTTTTATCATATGTTTCATGGAAATCTAATTAAAGTTAAGCAGATGTTAAATTATAAAATATTGAGCTACTAAATAGCTGCGGATGTGATCATTTTCCTTTAGGATGGTTTGGGAGACTACCTGTTTTTGTTCTCGAAGGAAGCTATAACAGAGTCTCTGTTCATTTTAGAGCCTTTTTGCTTTGTTAACTAATTGCGCATTATAAGGAATCGCTATGCCGAAATATCGAATACCATCTTTAGTTATCTTTTCAAGTTTCATTGTGAGTGCTACACCATTTACTGTAAAAATAAAACCCCAACCTGATCACTCAAACTGGGGCCTATTTCTAAAATCTAATGTCTAAAATCTAACATCTTTCAGCCACCCAATCCCTCGCATTCACAAAGGCCTTGATCCAGGGGCTCAGAATGTCTGACTTATGATCCGATGGATAATTACCCCAGTTCCATGGGAAAACAGAGCGTTCAAAATGCGGCATAATAGCCAGGTGCCGACCATCTTTGCTGGCCAAACCAGCCACATTATAATCAGAACCGTTAGGTGAGCCTGGATAAGCCTCGTGAGAGTATTTGGCGATTACGCTGTATTCACTTTCTGCTTCTGGTAATCGGAAGCGGCCTTCACCGTGCGCTGCCCAGATACCGAGTCGGCAACCAGCTAAGCCTGATAGCATCACCGAGTTGTTTTCAGGAATGGTGACATTGATAAAGCCCGACTCAAATTTATGCGCAATGTTATGGTCCAGCTTTGGATGTACTTTATGCTCTGGGTAGAGCAGCCCAAGTTCTCCCATCAACTGACAACCATTGCAGATGCCAAGTGAGATTGTGTCTTCTCGTCCATAGAAGTTGTCAAGAGCAGCTTTGGCTTTTTCGTTATACAAGAAAGCACCAGCCCAACCTTTAGCCGATCCAAGCACATCTGAATTGGAGAAACCTCCCACAAATGCGATAAAGTTGACATCGCTCAGGTCTTCCGCTCCTGAAATGAGGTCGGTCATATGAATGTCTTTCACATCAAAGCCAGCCAGGTGCATGGCATAAGCCATTTCTCTATCTCCATTGACTCCTTTCTCACGGATAATAGCGCCCTTGACACCGCTCTTTTCTTTGCGATCAGGGTCTAAACCCAATGCCGCATATTGCCCTTCAAAGCCTTCAAGGAATTGAAAGGAGAGGGGTTGGTTTTTGTAGTTGTCAAAACGCTCTTTAGCCAATTCCTCACCAGATTGTTTTTGATCCAGGAGGTAGGAGGTTTTGTACCAAGTATCTCTTAGGCTAGGAATATCGAAGAAGTAGCTCTGTGTATTCGTTTGAATAGAAAGAATAGGCTCGCCAATCGGAGATCCGATTTCTATAAAAGAGGCATCAATACTTTCAAACATCTCCCTGATGATCTCCAAATCTTCATTGGCTACTTGAATCAGCAGCGCAGGTTGCTCTGAGAAGAAGGTAGCGATATCATCAATGCCCTTGATGCCTTTGAGGTTGGCTGATATGCCGAGGTCAACTTGCGAGAAGGTCATTTCGAGCATGGCGGTGATCATCCCACCTGCCGAGACATCATGACCAGCCAAGATTTTACCTTCTTCTATTAAAGCTTGCACCATATTGAAAGTACTTCCGAATCTGTTGCTGTCATTAACAGTCGGTGCAGAGCTTCCTACCTTTCCAATAACCTGTCCAAATGAGCTTCCGCCCAGGTTGAACTTGCCATCTGATAAATCGATGTACATCAAAGTTGACTCGAAATTAGGTTGCAGCACCGGCTCAACGACTTTCTTCAAATCAGTTACTTCTCCACCAGCGGAGATAATCACGGTTCCAGGAGAGTACACCACATCATCTTTGTATTTCTGCGTCATGGACATGGAGTCCTTGCCAGTAGGGATATTGATGCCCAGTGAACAAGCGAAATCGGAAATCGCTTCTACTGCTTTGTACAATCGTGCATTTTCGCCTTCGTTTTTGGCAGGCCACATCCAGTTAGCGCTCAAGGAAACGCCTTTTAAGCCTCTTTCTATGGGTGCCCAAATGATATTGGTTAAAGCCTCAGCAATGGAGAGTTGTGATCCAGCCACAGGGTCAGTCAAAGCCGAAACGGGTGCATGACCTATGGAGGTGGCAATGCCTTTTTCTCCGCGATAGTCCAGCGCCATCACCCCCACATTATTAAGTGGAAGTTGAATAGGGCCAGCACATTGTTGCTTAGCAACACGGCCGGTAACGCATCGGTCCACTTTATTGGTTAGCCAATCTTTACAGGCGACTGCTTCTAACTGCAATACCCCATTGAGGTATTCTTGCAATTTCTTGATGTCATAATCGAGCGCGGCATACTGCGCATCAACTGCTTTGTCTTCCAAAATGGTCTTAGGAGAGGAACCAAACATATGAGCCAGATTCCAGTCGATAGGGTTTTCACCAGTTTCGGTATTCTCAAACTTGAAATGAGAATCTCCGGTAGTCTCTCCCACCACATAAAAAGGAGCTCGCTCTCGCTTGGCCACCTTTTCCATGTATTCAATGTCTTTTTCGTTGATCACAAGACCCATACGCTCTTGCGACTCATTGCCTATAATTTCCTTGTCAGATAGGGTAGGGTCCCCTACAGGAAGTTTGTTGACATCAATAGTGCCTCCGGTTTCCTCTACCAGTTCAGAAAGGCAATTCAAATGTCCACCGGCACCATGATCATGGATAGAAACGATAGGGTTTTTGCCTCCTTCAGACATGGCACGAACGGCATTGTATACGCGCTTTTGCATTTCAGGATTGGAACGCTGAATAGCATTCAGTTCTATGCCACTTGAGAATTCTCCAGTATCCACAGAAGAAACCGCACTTCCCCCCATGCCAATGCGGTAGTTGTCACCACCCATCACGACTATCTTGTCTCCAGTTGCGGGAGTTGCTTTCAGCGCGTCCTCCTTTTTGCCATAGCCAATGCCACCGGCAAGCATGATCACTTTGTCAAAACCGTGCTTTTTACCGCCTTCTTCATGTTCAAAGGTCAAGACAGAACCGGCAATTAGTGGTTGACCAAATTTGTTTCCAAAATCGGAAGCACCATTGGAGGCCTTGATCAAGATATCCATTGGCGTTTGGTACAGCCATTGACGTTCAGGCATATTGGCTTCCCATTCGCGGCCTTCTTCCAATCGTGAGTAAGAAGTCATATAGACAGCAGTTCCTGCCAGGGGCATGGAACCTTTACCACCGGCCATCCTGTCTCGAATTTCTCCACCAGCACCAGTAGCAGCGCCATTGAAGGGCTCCACTGTTGTAGGGAAGTTGTGCGTCTCTGCCTTTAATGAAATGACCGACTCGAAATCTTCTGTGGTAAACCAATCCGCCTTGTCCTGGGTACCAGGGGCAAACTGCTCTACATTAGGGCCTTGCACAAAGGCCACATTGTCTTTGTAAGCTGAAACTAATCCTTCTGGATTTTCCTGTGATGTTCGTTTAATTAATTTGAAAAGAGAGGAGGGCATTTCCTGTCCATCGATAACAAATACCCCATTAAATATCTTGTGTCTGCAATGCTCTGAATTGACCTGTGAGAAACCAAAAACTTCTCCATCAGTAAGCTTACGATCAAGCTGCCTGCTGACATCATCCAGATAATCGATTTCTTCCTGGCTAAGTGCTAAACCTTCTTGCTGATTGTAAGTAGCAATATCTTCTATGTAGAGTACGGGGTCTGGCTTTTTCTCAATTGTAAAAATGTCCTGCCCTAAATCAGTATAGAGTACCTGAAGCATTGGGTCAAAAGCCGCGCTTTCAGAGGCAACAGTCTCATACTCCTCTATGCGCTCGATTCCCGTAACACCCATGTTCTGAGTGATTTCTACTGCATTGGTACTCCAGGGGGTAATCATTTCTTTTCTAGGGCCAACAAAAAAGCCCTTCAGATTTTCGCCCTCAATTAATGAGGCGTTTCCAAAGAGCCATTCGAGTTTCGGTATGTCCTGAGATTGGATTGACGAAGAGAGGCCAATGGCAAAAATTTTACCAGCCCCGGCATCGAAAAATTGAATCATTGCAGCGGGTTTATTCGGGTGTAATTCTACCCTCGCAAAAGTAGTAAAAGATTTGGATTTGAATCATTAATCAAAGTCGCAAATGTCAGGTATTTGATTCATCTCGCATGGCCCCAGCTTGTGTCCTCACAAACTAGCTTCAATGTTCGTTTGTGAGGAGAGGCTGACCGAGAACTCCAAACACAGATTTTGTTACCAAATAAAATTGGGTCATGTCCCTTTTAGGCCCATCTAAATCTTCCCCAAGGGGAAGACTTTTGGTTCGATGGTCGATTCAGACCTCTGAGGCAATATTGACTAATGCTCAAAAGTCCCTCCATGGAGGGATTTAGGGAGGCTCGCGAAACACACAAAATAAAACATTCTAGGTCAGCCTCAGGGCACAAACAAAGGCGGATTATTGAGTTGAACAGCCACGTCCCAAATCCACTTGACTACTCGTTCTCTTGAATTTTTTTGTAGATCAAGTTGATATTGTCCAAATGGAATTTTATGCCATTAATATCATCGTTTTCATCTTTTATGAATCGACTTAGGCAAAACACCTATAAACGAGGGTATTTACTTGAATCGATCAAACGGTAATTTCTGCTCTGAAATCTCCACTTTCTGTACATCAACTTTGAAATGTCAAATACAAATGATTGACAAGGCGGACACTGAAAAGCCTTTAAGAGAGTAGGTGCAGATTTCTTCAATAACTATTAGATCATGACAAATTTTAGTACAAAAATCAAAATGAGCTCGTCAACAGTGGCAACCCTAAAAGAACAAGGATATTCATTATATGGCTTTAAGGCTGTACAGGCTTCAGGCGGAGGAGCTCCGTTGGTCTGGTTTAAGTATGATCAAGACAAGCTTCTTCAAAACACCAATGTAGAGTGGACTGAAAGTTTTAGTGCTTATAACTCAACATCACAGATTATTAGCGGTGGACAAATTAGATCGAACAATGTTATAGACGCTAACCTTGATGACCTTATTACAATTGATTTGGCTGGAAACTTATCACATTCGAAACGAGGCGTTAAACGCGCAATTTCTTTTTTGAACGATGCGGCTCAACAATTCACTGTTGGTATTTCGCAGTTGGTCAATGGTAAAACCAATGAGCTATGCGCATTTCCGATCCTTGGCTCTCAAGCTTCCAGGGTCATCACGCCAATCACCAAGATTGCCCTTATATTCTCAACAGATACGATCAAAACCGGTACTGTGATTACGAAGGCAATGTCATCGGGTGCATTAATCGACTTGACCGGTGTTGGTTCGAGGGAAGTTACCTTTGATGTCAAGGAGGGTTGGGGCCCGAAAGAGGGCAGTTGGTTAACTACGTTTGAGGCCTTCACGAATATGAGTCGATTATTGATCGAATCTCAGGATTCTAATGAGGTCAAATTAAGCGAAAAACTGCTAGAACTGTAACCATCATATTTATACCCCCTTTACCTTTACGGTAAAGGGGGGTTTAAGTAATACATGCTTCTCGAATGGCCTTACGGCAAGTTATACTTGCAGATATTAAGATAGCAGTTTGAATATAAAAAATGGCTTAGTCCTATGAGTTGACGCTCGTATAGGTATATATACGTGTTTTCACAATTCACCAATTTATACCCTATCCTGATGGGTGATTATTGCTCAGATTTATCTCAGAATCAATAACAAATGATTGGAGTAAATAAATATCAATTGAGTAATAACTATTAATGAAATGGAAAACAATAGAAGAATGACTTACCTTACCGGTCAGCTTGAAATTCAAGCAAAAGCCAATATTGAAGCCTGGAAAAAGTACCCTCCTTCTCGTATATCAGATGTATTCTTGCAAATAAATCCGCCAAATGGCTCAGACCAGGAAAACCAAAGTGGTTTGGGCTATTCGGATCAGTTTAGTCGAATAGTAGGAGTTGATTTCGGGCAGGTCCATCCTGATTTTATGAAATTTGTCCAAAACTTTGAACCAGGTGATTCCGAGAAAGGCTTGTCAATGGTATTAGCCATAGAACATCCTTATTTGTCGGTGTTTTTGGATAGCGATCTTGAAAGAGGTTCATCAGAAATTCCGAACCCGCAGTCTAAATTTCAATTATACCTTCAGACCATAGAACCAGGTATTGAGACTGAAAAGGAATGTAAATATTATGGAACTGAGCCGGGAGATAATAGGTCTTACGATATTTTACCTGATCCAATTAGACCTACTAACCAACGCTTTGGAATTTCAACCGAATTGAGAAATCAGTTTGTGTTTAACTGGCAAGCTATGCCCGCCTCTCTTCTAGGAGACTTATTTAGTTCTTCAACTAATGCGAAAAAAATCACCAATAATGTTCTTGCGGAAGCTATTGCGGTGGCTTTTCCGAGAGAAACGGCCTTGGTTAGGATTCATAAATACATCATTAGTGGGAAGAATCTAGAAACTCTGAAGAAGCTCTTATCATTCGACAATGGGAGTGAGCAATGTATAAGGATTAGTCTGGGTACAAATACATCCGATCTTCTTATTAACGAAGATCCTTTTACATTAATAGTCGAGGTTCGAGAAAACCTTCCAAAACTTGACTTTAATGTTGATATCTTGAAATCGAAACTTGGTTCAGGTCCAGAGCTAACAATTGAAACTAGGATAAATGGACTTGAGATGCAGTATCATTTGTTTCTTAGGTTAAATAGTTCTGGTGCGGTCGCCACAATCTCTTCTGAGGAGTTAGACAAAAAGTTCCCTGTTGATTATGATACTTTGATTGAGGTTAACCTTGGGACACAATATCTAGCAAAAATTTATGTCACTCCTCTTTTTGTGGTAATAAAGATTAAGGATAAGAGACCAGGGTACTTGAGTAGAGGAGTAGTCAGATTGCCAGTAAAGGATATTATGAATTCAATCGAAAATTCGGTTATTGAATCTACAGAAGTGGAGAGCTCGGTTCCAATTCTGAGTGAACCGACACTTGGTGAGGCTACCTATTTAGAATTTGTTGGTGCATGTCCACCTGCTTGCCCAAGTGACTAATTTCAACCTTTTTCGGAATTCAGATCATTATTGATGTAATCAATTCATGATTTTATAAAGTTATTTTTAGAAAAATTGCTACTTGTGGTTACATTGGACGCTCAACAATTTTGGACATTGATGGACGCGAATGATCTGATTTTCACAAGAATCTCTCAAGCTTCGATTATCATCCCAACTGTTATTGCGCTGATTAGATGGAGGCTTTTGAATGATCAATTACGGCTTTTGGCCTGGGTGCTGATAGTTTCAAGTCTTACCGAAATTTGTGCATTTACCTTGGTCGAGGGATTTAAGGTGTCCAATAATTTATTCCTCTATCACTTTTATATAATAGTGCTTTTTGTGCTCGTGAACCGGATATACAAAAGAACACTAAAAGAACTTTATTCTGGTGTAACGGCAAATTGGATTCTGTTTATTTTTCTTGTGTTTGCTTTGATAAATACGGTCGGGTTTCAGCCCTTTCAAGTGTTTAACTCGAATGTGATTGTGGTTGCCGGAATGCTATTTATTTTTTACTCCTTGTCTTATTTCTATCACAGGCTAACTGTGGGATTTATGGAAAAGTGGTATCAAGAACCGCTGTTTTGGCTCAGTTCTGGTTTACTTATACATTATTCAAGCACTTTGATGTTATTTTTTGCCGTGAATTTCATGCTGGACAAATCCTCTGCACTGATAGGTGTTTCCTGGATGTTGAATGCCGGATTGAACGTTTTGCTTAATTTATTTTATGTTTTGGCAATTCTTAATTCTAAGAATTATGAGTAGTACCGGTTGGCTTTTCTGGGGAGTTTTTGGAATGCTATTTTTATCGATGAGCGTAATATTCTTCTTCTTGGCCTACCAGCGCAGAATCCTGAAGCAACAGAAAGAACATCAACAAAAGGAGGCTGAATATCAACAACAGTTGATGCGGGCCAATTTGCTCAGCCAGGAGAAGGAGCGAAATCGCATAGGTAAAGACCTGCATGATGGGGTGGGGGCCATGTTAAGTACTTCCAAACTTTACTTTCGCCACCTGAAGCAAGAGGAACACCCCGAGAAGTTTGATGAGCTTAAGAAGAAGGCCATTGATTTATTGGACGAGACGATGACCAGTGTGCGCAGGGTGTCACATGACTTGAAACCTATTGTATTAGAGCGGCTAGGCTTGGTAGAGGCAGTTATGAATATGGCCGATCAACTGAATGAAAGCGAAATGATCAAAGTCTGCTTCAACAATGACTGGCAAGGGCATATGGATAAGGAATTTGAATTGAATTGGTTTCGAATTGTGCAAGAGTTGCTTAACAACACTTTAAGGCACTCTGGAGCTACAGAAGTCCATATGGAGCTTTCTGGCGACACTGAGCAAGTTCGATTTGAATACAGTGACAATGGGGTGGGCATCAAAAGTGAGCCTACCACCAAGACAGGACTTGGTATGCAGAACATCGTTAGTCGATTGAGCCTGATGCAGGGAGAGCTCAGGTATGGTGAAAATAATACGGCTGGGATATCCCTGAAAATGTTCTCGGCTATCGGACTAGTTAAACGTGACCAGAATTAGTTTACCTGGTAGAATCAATTTTAAAAAGACTATGACATGAATAAAATGATAAAAGTGGCGATAGCAGATGACCACAAGCTTTTTCGTGAAGGGATTCGTTTTTTGCTCGATCAAATGGAAAATATAGAATTAATGTTTGAAGCCTCAAATGGTGAAGAACTCATTAAAGGCCTGGAAACAAACAAAACAGATGTCGTTTTAATGGATTTAGAAATGCCGGTCTTGGATGGAATTGATACGCTGAAACAAATTCGACCCCTTTATCCAGAAATGGGGATTATCATTCTTACCACTTACAATGACAGTAAAATGGTAGCCTACTTGATGGAACTAGGTGCTAACAGTTATTTATTGAAAGACACAGATCCTGAGACAGTGCAAAGGGCCATTGAATCGGTTTATAGAGAAGGTTATTATTTTACAAGAGAGGTATCTAAGGCTATGCTTACTGGTCTTAAAGGGAACACCCGAAAGAAGCCGGTTTTGAAGGACAATGTCGTACTTACTGCCCGTGAAATGGAGGTTCTTGAGTTAATATGCCAGGAGTATACCGCTAAAGAAATAGCGGATAAGCTCTTTATTAGTCATCGAACCGCGGAGGGACACCGGAGAAATCTGATTGAGAAGCTTGGTGTTAAGAATACTGCCGGCTTGATTGTCAAAGCAATCAAGGAGGGGATTATCACTGTCTAGGTTCTACTCACTCTTCAATGTCTTGGCCGGATTGGTCAAAGCAGCCTTCCTGGTCTTATTGCCAATGGTGATCAGGAGGATCATAAATAATCCAATAACGGGTAGTCCAAAGAACAATACATTCAAATCGATTCGAACAAGGAAAGAGTCTAGCCAATTATTGATCAGCCAGTAGGCCAATGGTACTGCCACCAGGGTAGAAATCAATACCAACCAAATATATTCGGTGGTCAGCACTTTCATGATTTCACCCAAGTTAGCTCCTAAGACCTTTCTTATGCTGACCTCCTTCATCTTTTGATTGATTAAGAAGGAGGAGAGTCCGAAAATGCCCAGACAGGAGATGAATATGGCGACAATGGCAAAAAACTGAAGGACGGAATTGAACCGTTGATCTGCCTCATAGAGCGCGTTGAAGTTCTGATCAACAAACGAGGCCTCAAAAGGTGAACCGGGGAAGAAAGCAGTATACCTGTCCTCTAGAAAACGCATGGTTTCGGCCATGTTATTAGCTTCGACTCTGAGGTTAAAATAGTTTCCACCCCCATCGGTCAGTTGCATCGCCAAGGGTTCTACGGCAAAATTGACTCCCATTTGGTTGAAATTTTCTACAACCCCAACGATGAGAGGAGTTACTCCATTGGTAAAGTCCAAGCGCTTACCAATAGCGTCTTCAGGGCTTTCATAGTTATACCGTTCCACGGCTTCTCTGTTCAGGATGATGACGCTTTGGTCTCCAACTAAGGAAGGATCAAAGTCTCTTCCACTGATGATCTGCAATCCATAAAAGGAGACAAACCCATGGCTTACAAAACTGCGATAGAGCATTACCGTTTCTCCTGCTGGTCTATCCATGCGGTTGATGGTCTGGAAGAAATTATTTCTCACACCAGGAACGATGGTGGAAAGTGCGGAGGCATTGATAGCCGAATTACGCTCCACCTCTCCAAGAAAGGACTGCGATTTTTGTAAATAGGTAGAATCACGCAAATAGCCTGGAGGACCTTCAATAGCAAGCGTCTGTTCCAGGTTCATGCCCATATCCGCACCCATCATATATTGAATTTGCGAGCGAATGGAGAGAATACCGGATAGCATAACCAGTACAATGGTGAACTGTAAAAAGATGAGTGATTTTCTCAATGAGGTACCCTGGGAAGAATTTGCAAAATTTCCTCTCAAGACCTTGATAGGGTCGAAGCGGGTGAGAACCAGGGCAGGGTATAAGCCAGTGAGCACAGAGCCCAGGAGGAAAAGACAGAGATAAATGCTCCAGAAAGGAATAAAGCTTCCGAAGTAGTTAAACGCTTCTGAACCAATAAGTTGGTGGAATTTTGGGATTACAAGTAGTATGACACCTGCAGCCAGTATTAGTGCGATAAGATTGATGAGAATAGCCTCAAGCAAGAACTGTTGAACGAGTTGCTTCTTATAAGCGCCCAGTGATTTCCGGATTCCAATTTCCTTGGCTCTTTTCACAGCTTTGGCCGAAGCGAGATTAACGAAGTTTGTCCAGGCGATGAGTACAATAAGCACTCCGATAATTTTGAAAAGGGTTATGATCTTCAAATCCCCTGCCGGCTTGAGTTGGCTATCATAATCTCTTATGAAATGGATGTCTTTTAACGCATGGGCCTTAACGGATTGCTCTCTACCCTGAGCAGCATTAAATGGGGCCCGATAAGTTCTCAGCCATTCAACCAGTTTAGACGATAAGGCAGATTCATTCGTCCCGCTTTGCACTTTGATATAGGTATGATATCCGGTCAGTCGCCATTTCAACTCATTCTCATCCATCTGTGGGAAGAAGGTGCCCATTTGCTCATTGACTTGCTTCACACAAAGCAATGCCTGAGGGTGGGTTATGTGGGTATTTTCAGGAAAATCCTCATAAATACCCTTAACCTGGAGTTCCAGCCTCCAGGGAAAATCGGTGGCGTTGAAAGAAATCAATTTGCCCATTGCATTTTCATTTCCAAAGATGCGTTTCGCCTCGGATTGAGAGAGGAAAATGGTGCCCGGTTGGTCTAAATCTATAGCTATGCCTTCCAGAAGCTTGAAGTCAAAAACGTTAAATAGAGAACCGGTGGAAAAAAATATGTTTTCAGCAGTATAGCCTTGAGCATCAAAAGTGAGGACACCGGGTAGGGGGTATAGTTGAGTGGCGCTCATCACTTCTGGCATATCATCCACTATTCTTGATTGAATGGCCATGTAATGACTTGATGCCTTGGAATCGACCTCTCCAGAGCCCATATCTGTTGAAATCCTTGATAAGCGATAGATATCCCCATCACTCTGGTCGTGCATCAGGTCGTAACTGGTTTCAAAGTTCACATATTGGAAAATCAATACACTGGCCACAATCCCGGTCGCAAGCCCAAAAGTGCTAATGAGTGAATGTTCTTTGTCTCTCCATATATTTCTGAGAGATATCTTAAAGTAGTTTTTTAGCATATCTAATGGAGTAAATTGTGGTAGTATTCTAAACTTTCTAATCACAGAAGGTCTTAGCATTTTAAGCACCTCCTTTTTATATATCGACCGGGCTTTTGCCAGGCCAAATGCCTGATAATTCTCAGCGAAAGTCTCTTCTAAATCACCTGCCAACTCATTATAAAGTTCCGGTTTACAGAGCCATCGAAATAGCCGGTGATAGAATCTCGGTATGAGCTCATCAAGGTTCATATAAGTGGTTTGCTTATTCTGCTTTCAATGTTTTCGATGGATTTACTCGAACCGCTTTCCATGTCTTACTGCCAATGGTTAAGCACAGTATGACCATTAACCCAATTACCGGAAGCACAAACGAAATAGGACTGATCCCTACTCTAACTAAAAAATTATTTAGCCAACCATCAATGAGGAAATAAGCAATGGGTGTGGCAATAATGGTGGATAGTGTTATCAGCCATATATATTCCGTGGTGAGAACACGCAGGATTTCCATGACACTTGCCCCCAGAACCTTACGAATACTCACTTCCTTCAACTTTTGGTTAATCAGAAATGAGGAAAGCCCAAAAATGCCGAGGCATGAAATGAGAATTGCCACGATGGTGAAAAACTTAATGACCGCCTGAAACTTCTGGTCTGCTTCGTAAATGTTATTGAAAGTTTCGTCCAAAAAGGTTGATTCAAATGCCGCTCCAGGGAAAAAGGATAAATAGGTTTCTTCCACTTGGTTTAAAGTGTTTTTCAAATCCTTGGTTGCCAAACGCAGACTGATAAACGGACTAGTTCCCTGTGTATTAAGATGCATGGCCATAGGCTCAATTGCGAACTTCATTCCAGCATAGTTAAAGTCCTTGGCAATCCCTACAATTTGTAAGGGGTCAGAATTTGGGAAGCGTAATCTTGCCCCAATCGCACTTTCTGGTGAGTCAAATTCAAGATCCCTTAGGGCTGTTTGGTTAATGATTATCACGTTTTGATCACCGACCAGTTCATTTTCAAAGTCACGGCCCGCAATGATCTCCATATTATAAAATGAAACGAAATCAGGATCTATGGATGCATTTCTAACATGGATACTCTCATTGGCTGGCCGATCAGTTCGGGAAACAGTTAAGCCCCAGGTATTGGGAAGCCCAGGTACCATGGAAGAGTTAGTTGAACCGCTTATCGTTGCGATTCCCTCAATATCGCCCTGGAATGCCTTGATTTTTTCTGTGAAGGTGGAGTCTCTCAAGAATGGTGGTGGCGCATCAATCACTAAGGTCTGGTCAATGCTCATGCCTATGTCGTAATTAACCAAATATTGGATTTGTGACCTGATTACAAGAACTCCGGACAACATGATTAAAACAGTGGCAAATTGAAAAAACATGAGAGCCTTGCGGAGCCGTGTACCGTGTGTTGAACTTTTGAAGCTTCCTCTTAAGACCAAAATGGGGTTGAATTTGGTGAGTACCAGGGCAGGATACAATCCGGATAGAATAGCACCTGCTACAAAAAGTAAGAGATAGATTGACCAGAAGGGGATATATTGTTCAATATTGTCAAAGACCGGGGCACCTACTAAATTGTGAAAATTTGGGATAACCAAAATGGTCAACCCTGCTGCAATGATGAGAGCAATTAGGTTGATAAAGATAGATTCCAGCAGAAATAGCTTAATTAGCTGACCCTTCAAGGCCCCCATGGTTTTTCTTACACCAACTTCTTTGGCTCGTCTTACAGATTTAGCTGAGGCCAGATTGATGTAGTTAACCCAACCGATAAGCAGTATGAGAATGCCTATAAGTTTGAACAGGGAAACCATGTTACGATCACCGGCAGGCTCAAGCTGCTGAATAAAATCCTTGATGAAGTGTATGTCCGACAAGGCCTGAGGTTTCACTACCTGAGTTCTTCCATTAGCCTTGTCAAAGGCACTTCTATATTTGACTACAAAATCTCCGAGCTTCTTTTCGAGTAACTCCGGACTGGCATCCTTCCTCGCTTTAACATAAGTATGAAAACCAAGCCATCTCCATGTCAGTTGGCTAAGCCGTCTGTTTCCAAACCATCCATTATCTGCAAAAGCATTAAAATCAGTCATTGACAACATAGCTTCCGATTTCAGGTGCGAATTGGACGGAAAGTCTCTGAAGATTCCCTTGACCTGACCTTGTACTACCACATTGGAATTGTTGTCATTGTATGTGAGCAGTTTACCCATTGGATCTTGCCCTCCATAGATCCTATTGGCTAGTGATTCAGATAGAAAAACAGTACCCGGTTGATCCAGGTCTTTCTTGTCTCCTGAAATAAGCTCAAAAGAAAAAACGTCAAAGAAAGAACCATATGTGAAGAATACATTGTCGGTATTATGGCCTTTGTCATCATAGGTAAAGGCACCATCTGCGGAACTAAAATGTGTAGAATGAAGCACTTCAGGAACTTCCAGAGCTACGGTGGGGTGAAACCCGTGAAATGTGGTGGCATTTTGGTTTCTAAGCTCCTGAGATTCATCATCCAGCACCATTCGAGGAATACGGTAGATTGTTCCATCGGATTGATCATGAAATTGATCGTAGCTGGTTTCGAAATTTGTGTATTGGAATATTAGAACGCTTGCCAAAATTGCCGAGGCCAGGCCAAAAATACTTATCAGCGAGTGTTCTTTATCTCTCCAGATGTTGCGAAGCGATATTTTAAAGTAATTTTTGAACATGTCCATGTGCGTAAATTTTGGTAGTATTTTGAATTTTCGAATTACAGAGGGGCGGAGCATTTTGAGCACTTCCTTTTTATAAATGGATCGGGCCTGGTCTGGCCCAAGGAATTGGTAGTTCTCCGCAAAAGTCTCTTCCAGATCACCAGCCAATTCATCATAAAGCTCTTCTTTACATAAAAATGAAAAGAGCCAATGATGAAATTTTGGTATGTGGTCATCGTGGTTCATGCAAATGATTGGCCTATTCTGCCTTTAAGGTTCGCGATGGGTTGACTCTTACCGCCTTCCATGTCTTACCACCAATGGTGATACAGAGAATCAAGACCAAACCAAAAACTGGAATCACATAAATCAGTGGATTGATGGTGACACTTACCAGAAAATTATCGAGCCATTGTTTGATTAAAAGATAGGCAACGGGTATGGAGACAAGAGTGGCCAATGAGACCAGTAGTACATACTCCTTGGTCAATACTTTTAAAATTTCCCTAATTCCTGCCCCCAGAACTTTTCTAATACTAACCTCTTTTAGTTTACTGTTGATGAGGAAGGAGGACAGACCAAAGATGCCAAGACTCGAAATGAAAATTGCGACAATCGCAAAGAACTCTAGGACCGAATTGAATTTCTTATCCGATTCATATAAATCATTGAAAGTCTGATCCAGGAAGAAAGTATCGAAGGGGGCACCCGGAAAGAAACTGTTATACCGCTCTTCAAGCGTCTTCAGCGTTTCAGGAATGTTTTGGGTTTGCATCCTGATATTAATGTAGGTCCCGAGCGCAGCGGTGTCTAGCTCCATGGCCAGAGGATCTACCGCGTAATTCATCCCCATCTGATGGAAATTTTTGACAACTCCAACAATTTGTGGGTGTGGACCTGCAGGATAAGTCAAGCGTTTGCCAATAGCATCTTCCGGTGAGCTAAAACCTAACTCCTGAAGGGCCTGTTCATTGATATAAATAACATTACGGTCTCCTTTCAGTGATTCGCTGAACGCACGTCCTGCTATTAATTCCAGATCGAAAAAGGACAAGAAATGCGGATCAATATTAGATCGATATAAGAAGATTGATTCATTGGAAGGACGGTCGGTTCGAAAGATGGTTTGACCAAAATCATTTCTAACCCCGGGCACTGTGGATGAAATGGTTGACCCGCTAATGGCTGGAATTTGGAGCAAATCATCGCGGTAAGTATCCAGTTTTGAGGTATATGTTGAATCCCTTAAGAATGGAGGAGGTGCATTAATAATCAATGTTTGATCGATATTCATTCCAATGTCATGGTTCATCATAAACCTGATCTGAGATCGAATACCAAGGATACCTGTGAGCATAATCAACACAATTCCAAACTGAAGAAAGACCAATGACTTTCTTAACCAAACCCCTTGGGTTGAATGACTGAAGTTACCGCGCAGTACTTTGATAGGTTGGAAGCGTGTCAGGGCCAATGCCGGATACAATCCGGATAATAGAGCTCCTACACCAAAAACAAGAAGGTACGTTGTCCAAAAAGGAGAGAAGTCCCAGAAATATTCGAACACCGGTGCTCCTACAAATTCTTCGAAAGATGGAATAATCAGAAGTATCATTCCTGAAGCCAACAGCAGGGCAAGGAAGTTAACCAGAAACGTCTCCAGCAAGAATTGCTGGATCAGTTGTTTCTTGAATGCGCCAAGGGCTTTTCTTATTCCAACCTCTTTGGCACGTTTCACTGCCCTGGCAGAAGCCAGGTTGATAAAATTGATCCATGCTATTAGTACAATCAGAATGCCGATGTAAGTAAACATGTTCACTGTTCTGGGGTCTGCCGATGGCTCTAATTGCGCATTGAACCCCTGGGCAAAATGTATTTCACTCAGGTTGTGAACAACGGCAATTTGCTGGCGTCCCTGAGAGGCATCATATGGAGCTCGATACTTTCTTGTGAACTCAGTAAGTTTCTCCTCTAACAGGGGACGGTCAGTTTCTGGCAACACCCTGATATATGTATGAAATCCAATCCATCGCCAGGTGACATCACTAATTCTCAAGCTGCCAAACCAGCCATTATCCGCGAACGAAATTAGGTTGGGCATAGGCATTAAGGCATTTGTTTTGAGGTGAGAATTATCAGGAGTGTCTTCAAATATTCCTTTTACCTGAAGCTCAATCACCACATTCGAAAAATTGTCATTGTACCTGATCAACTCTCCCATTGGATCATTTTGGCCAAAAATTCGATTGGCCATGGTTTTGGAAAGAAAAACGGTTCCTGGCTGATTCAGGTCTTCTGCATTGCCCTGAAGAAGTTCAAAGGAGAAAACATCAAAGAAAGATCCGGTGGTAAAGCTTCCATCGGGAATGTTATGACCTACATCTTGATAGGTGAAAACACCATTGGCAGGAAGAAGATGAGTGGAAAATCCTACTTCAGGTACGTCTTCGACAACAGCTGGATGGAAGGCGTGGAAATTGGCAACATTATGACTAATAATGTCTCCGGTAGCTATGTCCGAGGTTATTCTGCCTATTCGATAAATTTCACCGGTCGATTCATCGTGGAAGGAGTCGTAGCTGTTTTCAAAGTTGGTGTATTGAAATATAAGAACACTGGCCACAACACCGGCAGCGAGGCCAAAGATACTAACCAATGAGTGCTCCTTGTCTCTCCACAGGCTTCTAATGGATATTTTGAAATAGTTTTTGAACATGTCGAGTGGTGTGAATTTTGGTAGAACTTTGAATTTTCTAATTACAGAGGGGCGGAGCATTTTGAGCACTTCCTTTTTATAAATGGATCGGGCCTGGTCTGGCCCCAGGAATTGGTAATTCTCCGCAAAGGTCTCTTCCAGATCACCAGCCAATTCATTATAAAGCTCATCTTTACATAAAAATGAAAAGAGCCAATGATGAAATTTTGGTATGTGTTCTTCAGGCAGCACCGAACTTAACCCAGTTTAAATCGAGAATAGATTTGTGGAATTCTCTGCGTGTAGCCTCAGCCTCCTGCAGGGCACTCTTTCCCAGATTGGTTACTTCATAATACTTCTTGCTTTTACCGCCCCGAACCTTGGTGGCTTCTCCGAATTTGGAATCCAAAAAACCCTTTTCAACAAGTCTGGATAAGGCACTGTGCAGGGCGCCACGACTAATAGTGCGACCTGATCGCAGAGCAATTTCTTTCTGAATCTGCACTCCGTAGGCTTCCTGAGCTAACACAAGCACCGATAACAGTACGATCTCCTGAAACTCTCCTAGATATGTTCCTTTCATATTGTATTCATTTAAGAACTAAATATAATGCATTCATTTACGAACATTATAGTTTTCCGTTGTATAATTTCTAAATGGAGGGTGGTTTTAAGGTTTTGGCAAATCAATGCACTATTTGACCACTAAGATTTTTTAGTGAAATGATTTAATGGCTAATGCTTATATTGATGGCACTGAAGGTTGAAATATTACTTCAGTGATAAAGAATTCAATCTTAACCCAAATAACCATGTTCAAACCACACATTTCAAAGCAAATATTGAGCTCCCTATTTTCGGCATTGATGCTGACGCTAGGGCTTGGTATGTTCTATCAAAATGGCTTTGCTCAGCAAAAGAAGGCCCCGGAAAAATTGGCACCTGTCCAGGCTGGGCGAATGATCGCTGCACCTGATCGGGGAGCTGATGAAGGAGACGGGCCACATGAAAGATTAATTATCAGAGGCGCTACCTTAATTGATGGCTCAGGAGCACCGCCCAGGGGTCCGGTTGACATTGTGGTGGAGGGAGACAAAATTGTCTCTATACGATCCGTTGGTGTTCCTCATGTACCGATTAATGAAAATCGCAGACCAAAGGGAGCTACAAAAGAGATTGATGCGCATGGCAAGTATGTGATGCCAGGATTGATTGATCTTCATGTACATACGGGAGGAGCCCCCAAGGCTCCAGAAGCAGAATACACCTACAAACTTTGGTTGGCCAATGGTATCACCACAGTGCGCGGTGTACCTACTTCAGGAAGTTTGGATTGGGCACTCAATGAGCAAAAGAGAAGTGCCAATAATGAAATTGTAGCACCAAGAATTATTGAATTCCATCGTCCTGGTACAGGATGGAGTGGGCGAGGTGTCAACACGCCAGAAGATGCCAGGGAATGGGTACAATTCGCCAAGAAAAAAGGTGTTCAAGGCTTAAAATTAGGTGCGCACAGACCAGAGATTATGGCAGCTTTGCTGGATGAGGCAAAAAAGCTAAATATGGGTTCTACCGCTCACTTGGGACAAACCGGTGTGGCACAAATGAATGCTATTGACGCTGCAAGACTCGGACTAACCGGTATGACGCATTTCTACGGCCTATTTGAATCGATGTATAAAGACCATGACATCCAGCCTTGGCCAGTCGACATGAATTATAATGATGAGCAAGGTCGATTCGGACAAGTGGCTCGACAGTGGAATCTAATTCATGAAAGAGGAAGCGATGAGTGGAACGCCTTATTGGATGAGTTTCTTGAGCTTGATTTCTATATCAATCCCACCATGACCATCTATTCAGCTGGAAGGGACGTGATGCGGGCCAGAAATGCAGACTGGCATGCCAAGTATACCCTTCCTTCTCAACAAGATTTCTTTGAACCAAGTAGAAGGAGCCATGGTGCCTATTGGTTCTATTGGACCACTGCAGACGAGATTGCATGGAAGAATTTCTACAGAATTTGGATGCAGTTTTTGAATGACTACAAGAATAAAGGGGGTAAGGTAACTCTCGGTTCTGACTCAGGCTTTATCTACCAACTATATGGATTTGGAACCATCCTGGAATTGGAGCTTCTGCAAGAAGCAGGATTCCATCCGTTAGAGGTGATCCGCGCGGCTACCATGCATGCGGCTGAGGAGTTACATGCACCATGGGACAAGCCAATAGAATATGGAGTGGTTCGTGCCGGACTTAAGGCAGATATGATCATTGTGGGAGAAAATCCGCTGGCTAACCTGAAGGTGCTTTATGGCACTGGAGCGGTAAAGTTGAATGATGAAACCGGACTTCCGGAAAGGATAGGAGGCATAGAGTATACCATTAAGGATGGTATCGTTTATGATGCCAAACAACTACTCAAGGATGTGGAGAACATGGTAATCAAGCAGAAGGTTGAGCGAGGGATGATGGAGCCGGTGAAAATTGATTCTAAGAAACAGTAGAAATAACTAGCCAATAAAAAAGGGGAGCTTTTGGCTCCCTTTTTGTTGTACTGAGGATTATGAGATTAAACTTCATTTGTTATCTGATAGGACTTTCTTTGACCACTCCTCTATGGTCTCAAACCGATGTTGAACAAACGGAGATCGACTATTACGATTCCCTAACCTCCCTTTACAAATTCGAAAGCTTTGGGACAAGCCAAAGCTGCAAACCCGAAGCTGCATCCAAGCCGGTTAGCTGGGACGGTTTGGATCACTTACCAGAAAATGTCAAAGAAAATATTCTCTATCAATATGACCGTGATAAGCTGAATTTCGCTGGCTGCTACAAAGTTATTATTTGGGGCTGCGGCACAGCATGTCAGATGCTCGCTGTTTTCGATAGACGCACTGGAATTTGCATTGGCACGTTGAATGCTTCTATGGGATTCGAATTTAAACTGGAAAGCAGGCTTATAATTGCCAATCCACCTGAGGATACTGCAATGGATATCGATATACGGAATCAATATGGCCCCCCGAGATTTGTGGAATTGAAGGATGGTAAACTTCTGGAATTATCAGGTAAATAAAAGAAGCCCTAGGGCCGAGGCTAAGGCGTTATTTTCAAAAAAAGTCATCCCAAATGGGTGACTTTTTGATTTTTCAAACACTAAGTATTAAGATCAAGGTTTTATTATAACTGTACACCTCACACATTTTTTGTTAGCAAAAACGCACTGTTGCTAAGAAATGTTCTCGAGACGTCCTCGCCCATTTATCGGATAAATCAATCATCAATCACTCGATTGAAGAGAAGAACACGTTTTCAAATTCGAATAAATGAATCAGTTAAAATTAAAATCTATGAACACATCTATTAAAATCAAAAATCGCACATCTGTTATACTGTCCTTTAAATTTCTGGCGGTTGTAGTAATTCTTTGCTTATCATCCTGTAGCGAGGAGGTACAAGTTGACCTTAACGAATATGGAATCAATACGAGCGCCAACAGGCAGGCCGTTGTAAATTTACTGAACAACAAGTCGGCCTTAGCAGACTTATATGGTGAAAGTCAAGCTCAAATTCAAGAAGTTCTCAGGCCGGATGCCTCAAGCTCATCTGCAGATGAAAATCCAATTACTTATGAAGAGTTGATGGCAGAGTATGAAAGCTGTAGCACCTGTTCCGAAGGACATAAAGACCTTTTAATCCCCTTAATTGCTGAAGTATCGGAAGCGTCAGATGATGAGGTTATTTCAGTAGTTGAAAAGTACGAGAACGAAATTGCTTTATCGGAAATGTCTAATGAGACTAAAAGTGACCTTTATTTTCTAACTTTTAGTTTCAAAACAACCATGGAAGCCTACCTCCAAGAAAAGAACAACGCTGGCTTTTGGGACTGTTTCAGGAAAAAAGCTGGTAGGGCAATCGGGGAAGGAATTGCCGTTGGATTTCTAACCGGCTGTACATATGGGGCATATGTTGGTGGTACAGCCGGAACTGTGGTAGTACCCTTTTTCGGAACTGTCGTAGGTGGTGTTGCCGGTTGTGTATTAGGAGGGACATCTGGAGCGATTATTGGAGCAGTCGGTAACACCATACTTGCAGCCGGGAAATGTCTTTTTAATTAAAACTACTGACCTAATGAAGAAAAATAAAGTAAAAGTACTTGAAAAGCTTTCCATACATTTTGGTGCATTGTTCGCGGCATTGCTCTTCTTCACACTTACTGATTTGGATTATGAAGCAGTACTGAGAGCATTATCCAGTCCATATCTTTATTTAAAAATAGTGATATCCCTGCTTTTCGGATATGCGCTAACTTATCCAATACTGAAAAAGACGCTGAAAAAGATGGATGATGAAAACTCCTGACCAATGGGTGTAGCTATTGCAGTTACACCCATTGCTTTATGCTTAATAAATAAAATCAAATGAATAATTTTATTTTAGCATTAATCCCTCTATTTGTTATTTCACTTTATAGAACGGGCAAAGGACTTATTGAGGCAATAAAAGAGGGTGACAAAGAAAGGCTATGGACGCCAATTCTTCTTTTTAGTTTGTCAGTTATTACTACAATTCTGATGGTCTTTCTTAGTTGGAAAAAGTAAAGAAGATACTGTCGTCCGACTCAAAAAAAGTGCATATTGGTGGTTTATTAGTACAGCTCAAGTAGAAGATGGGGGACCTTACAAGCAGGTATGCCTATTTTAATTGAACCTTATAATTATGATAAAAGAAGTTTTAAGTTGGATAGGGGCTTTTACCTGTCTCTATTATATCGTTCAGTTTTTAAAATTTTTATCACGAAAATTTAATCTGCATAAGAAGTACAGAATCTTCTATCATGAAGAACCTAAAAAGAGGAAATAACTGCCCATCTCGCTCATTCTTTTGTTGGCAAAAACACGCTGTTGCGAAACAAAAGCTATTTATCAGCTTGAGCATTTGTCATATCAAGAGACTCAATGAGTTTTGATTTCAATCGACCATTGTCTAAGGCTACATCATGGGTGAGCGAACTTAGGTATATCATCCTTTCCAAAGTGTTTTTTTCCTGCCAACCCTCCTGATCATACTGGTCAATAAGCTCAGCAAAAAGTTGCTGCCTCTTGTACAAATCCATTAGGGACATCGCTAATTCGATGTCGATGTCGTTCATTTTTCCAGTGGCTAGCGCAAGTTGAAAAACATAGTCCTGAAAATTGGGTTCTATCTTGCCTTTCCAAAAATTATAAAAACTGACGGAATTTACCTTCTTGGTTTCTTTGGGGATGTTGATCTCAAGGCTATCATCGAGTTGTCTGTAGTAAGTTGATGTGGACTCCAACCTTTCTTGATTGACTTGAATTTCAGCTTGAAACTTTGTCAATAATAATTGAGTGTCATTTTTCTTTTTTTGTCTTTCGCTCCAATCATTAGCCATTAAAGCCAACCAAACGCTGATGGTCACCAACGAAAATTGAAAGATACCGGAGCGGAGAGATTCCTTGAGATTTCTTGGCATTTGAAAGTGTATTTGATCTGCTTAAATGGACAAACCCTGCTTATCACCAGCTTCCAATATACAACTTAAAATTCCTTCATTTTATTATCAAACAACACATTAGACAATTTCCGGTGGTCAATCGGGGCCTTCTAATACTTTTACCGGTGGCTGCACGGTTGGTGTCAGATTCTGCAATTTGGCCACCACATCCAGCATTGTTCGTGGATGATATGCGAGTGCAGTGTACTTTCGGATATGACAGTTGCTAGAAAGTATACTTTATCCGTCCTCGCCTTGATAATCCTTAATTGTGCCTTTGCTCAATCGTTACAGGATGAGGCTAAAGCCAGAGTCAAAAAAGACACCTTCAATGTTTCTGTTGTTCCCAAAGGAGACATAGCGGGCTCTCATTTTTACCTGGAAGGTGTTTCCGGACCTCTGGTTCTCTTTTCCGGTGGATATAATGCATCTCAAGAAGATTATGTAAAGCTCGCCACTAATCTGGCATCCGCTGGTTATCACGTAATTACCTTTGATCTTAGAGGGCATGGGAAGAGTTCGGCCCCGCTGACAAATGAAGAAACACTCAGGGGTACACGACATGACCCACCCATTCACGACCAGGCAACGCATGATGGTCTGGAGATTTATCACTCCAAAGATTTGGAAGCTGTCTATCAGTACGTCATGAGTTTACCAGAAGTTGAAGGAGAGGGTGCCATAATAGGTTTGAGCAGTACAAGTATTATGTATTGGTCTTCTGATATGATCCAGAGCCATCCGGAATTAACCAGATTTATTTTGTTGACGGCCAGCGGCTTTTCCCTAGAGCTAGGAACTTATTTTTCGAATAGTTCTGGGTTTGATATTCTCACAGTGATGTCTGCCGGAGAGGGACATTTTAATGAAAAAGGTGTTAAGGCCGGTATTAAAAAGACCGAGGACTATTTTGCCCAAAACAAGAATCACAGGGTTCAGTTGGTTTATTGCAAAAGCGGTTATGGAAATAGTGTGCTTGAGGAATGTCCAAAGGCTGGACAAGAAGTCATTAAATGGATTGAAAAGCTATCCGGTAATTAGTGACGTGGCTAAGAAGGCACCCACCTTTCTTCGAAATAGAGCACTTAGGAAATTACACCCAGTTCATTTGTGGGGACACAAACGAAGGCGGCAAAAATTTGATGATGTTAAGGAAGAAAAACCAAAGTTCTTTCCCAGTTGTGAGAGTTCAAAGTGTCAGGAGGGTGGATTAAATATGATTCAGAAAATGAGACCGGAATGGGCAAGTTTGAGTTATCTTGTGTTCTAGCTGATGGCAGAAAACATAAGACAATCGAGGATTTTTTTTAAGAAGTACTGGACAGTATTTGCCGGCTTTTTTATTGTGCAAATATTGTTTGATCAGATCAGAACTTCATCTTTTTACATCACAGGTACTACGGGGTATATCAATTGGCCTTCGAGCATTTTGAATTCTATAGCCGATTATACCTTATGGGCTTTAGTATTGGTTTTTTTATACAGAGCCTACTTGAGAATCTCACCTATTTCCGGACGCAAAAGCTGGTTACAACTTATAGTTGTAGCCTGTATTGCAGGTCTTACTCAGGCACTCATCCAGCAGTTTATATCCCTGACTTTCTTTGACCTGCTTGGTCGATTTGATAAGCCATATTTAGAAGTGATATCAGAAAGCATGATTTTCTTTTTGCCTTCAGCATTTCGTGGCATTTTGGTAGTGTTTATGTTATTTACCCTTATCGCGGCATTAGACTTTTATGATCGATTTAGAGATGAGCAACTGGTAGCAGCCGAGTTGCGATCTGAACTATCAAAATCACAGTTGGAAATTTTACAAGCTCAGCTCAATCCACACTTTTTATTCAATGCGTTGAATACAATTTCGATGATGGTAAGAAATAAGAAGGAGAGAAAGGCCATTTCTATGATTTCTTCCCTTGGTGATTTATTGAGAACAAGCTTGCAGATGGAAGCGACACAAATGATCACTTTAAAGGAAGAATTGAATGTCGTTACCCAATACCTTGAAATTGAAAGAGAACGTTTCAATGACAGGCTTCAAATCAATGTTAAAATTGATAGAGAGGTTGAATTGTGTGGTGTGCCAAATATGATCTTACAGCCCATTTTGGAGAACGCTTTTAAATATGGAGTGTCTGAGAACCTGGACAATGCGCTAATTGATATCAGGGCCAAGAGTGTTGAGGAAATGCTTCGTATTGAGGTTCGAAACAATGGTAACCTATTGTCTGAAAACTGGGAGATGAACAGTAACAAGGGTATTGGCCTGAACAATGTGGAGAAACGGCTCTCTCATTTATTTAGTGATTATTCGTTTGATCTATCTAATGATGAGAAGGAGGGTTTGGTGGTTGCCACGATTGACATTCCAAAAATTCAACTAGAGCAGAATGCCAATTAAGACAATAATTGTAGATGATGAGCCTGAGGCTCGTACTGGGTTAAATAATCTATTGAGCCAAGAGCGGGATATCGAGGTAATCGCCATATGCAAGAATGGACTTACCGCCATTCAGCAAATTGAGCAGTTAAGGCCCGACCTTGTATTTCTCGATGTACAAATGCCCAAAGTGAACGGCTTTGAGGTATTAAACAGTATTGCCTATCAAATCCCATATACTGTCTTTGTGACGGCCTACGACCAGTATGCTTTGAAAGCATTCGAGGTCAATGCGCAGGATTATCTACTGAAACCTTTTAGTAATGAGCGGTTCACAACGGTTTTGGAGCGAGTTCGGAAGAATTTGGTGGATAGCCAAATGGATCAATCCAAGAGCATTAAGAGAATGATTGAGAGGTATCTGTCTCAGGAGAACCTTGCCCAAGAAGGGGAAATTGTTAATTCTTCAGAAAGAACTACTTCTTGGAATAAGTTGACGATCAAAAACTCTGGAAAAATCTCCTTCGTGAATTATGCCGAAATCCAATGGATTGAAGGATATGATTATTGCATTAAAGTGCATACAAATGACAAAGAACATGTCGTTAGAGCATCCTTAAAACAGATGGAAGCCAAATTAAGTAGTCATCAATTTGTTCGAGTCAGTAAGTCAGCCATTGTCAATATGAATTCTGTTAAGGAAATTCTTCCTCATTTTAATAATTCCTCAATTCTGGTATTGGACAATAGTGTAAAAGTCAAGGTGTCTCGTTCCTACCGAGCCAGCCTGGATAGCTATCTATAAAATAAAAGTTTCTTTACTTGTCCTTCTTCAAGGTTGGATAAGTAATACCTAACTGCTCCAGATAACTACCATACTTCGTTTCATCATAGTAGAATTTTTCGAGCAGAGGCCTGAATGTCTGCATGATTTGCCGGTTAAGATAAATAGGTGGCTCATCTGTGGCAGAGATCATCGGCTTATAAGTAGTCTCTTTGGTCTGAACATTGTTAAAGTAATCCCAGGCCTGGGTAACCAATTCTGGCTTCAATAAGAAATCCATTATAGTCATTGCTTCGGCTTTGGCACCTGCCGTGGCCCCTTTATGGGCAATTGGTGTCGCCATGGCAATCGCATTTGACCAGTGGTGTCCTTGGAGTCCTGGAATGTTGGAAGGAAAGCGCATGGTTACTGTTGGGACTTTCCAGGAAACATCACCGATGTCGTCAGAACCACCACTTCGTGGCGTGGTTACAGGTAGTCCAATATTTGAAAGCCTGGTAGCCAAACCATTCTGAAAACCGGAACCGACTTCCTTTTGGACGGCTTTCGCCAAGGCTATATCTTCATCAGACCATTCAGGAAGGCCTACCACTTTTATATTTTCATACATGGTCTCGGCTATGGTCTTATTGAAATGTCTCGGCCAGGCCGTACCCAGGATTCGTGATGTCATTTTGGTGTCCGTCATCAAAGCCGCACCGGCAGCAATGTTGTTGGCATCATTGTACATTTTCATAATGCCTTCGTAGGTCACATCCCTGAGGTAATACCAGATGGAGGCTTTAGAGGGAACCACGTTAGGCTGATCTCCGGCATCAGTGAAAATGGAATGTGAACGTTTTAGCCAGTGTAAATGCTCTCGCTTATAATTCCAACCCACATTCATTAATTCAGCGGCATCCAAAGCACTTCTGCCTCTCCAGGGAGCCCCTGCAGAGTGAGCTGCTTCACCTTCAAAGGTATATTCAACAGAAATAAGGCCAGTTCCTCCTGCTTGTCCCCATGAGACATTCAAGTTGCTACTCACATGAGTGAAAATGGATATATCTACATCGTCAAACAGTCCGTCACGGGTGAAGTAGGCTTTAGTGGCTACCAGTTCTTCCGCGATACCTGGCCAAAGCACTAAGGTGCCTTGGATTCCTTCTCGCTCCATGATTTCTTTTACTGCCAGTGCAGCTGTGATATTCAAGGGAATCCCTGAATTATGCCCTTCGCCATGGCCTGGCGCACCTTCAACAATAGGATCGTGATAGGCTACTCCCGGTTTCTGAGAAGCTTTAGGGATATTGTCCACATCACTGCCCAGTGCAATAACTGGTTTTCCTGAACCCCACTTGGCAAACCAGGCTGTTGGTACTCCGGAAACTCCTTCTTCCACAGCAAACCCATTTTCCTTGAGAATACCAGTCAGATATTTGGACGACTCAAACTCCTGAAAACCAAGTTCAGCAAAGCTGAAAATCTTGTCGATCATGACCTGTGTTTGCTTGTGATTGTTTTGAACAATCTCAGCCACTTCGGTCTTGAGTTTTTCTATTTGTTTTTTACTGTATTTTTTTTGGGCGAAAGAAAAAGAAAATGAGAAGGCCAGGAAGCCTAAAACGACTCCAAACCTTCTCAAATAGCTGTATGACTTCATAACTCTTTTGGTTTTCGGGAAAACGATTGAAAGTATAGAAACCAAATTAGCTAATTTTTACCTACTGCTGTGGAGGAAGCGGGAAAAAGAATTGCTCTCTCACGATTTTGCCATCTTGTACTTCATACACGCAAATTTCTTCCATGGTCATTCGACCCATTCCTTTGAAAGTCACATCGTTGCTCATACCGCAAGAGAAGAAGTTGCCAGCAACAATAGGATCTGAAACTGAGACACCATGAACCTCATCTACCATGTTTGCCCATTGTTCTCCCTTCGCCTTGATGGCTTCCATACCTTCGGCTTTTCCCCATTGTGAGCCTTCCGGTTCTACACTAACGGCATTTTCACTGTACAGTGCTTCTTGTGCTTCATTGAACTGCCCTTGTCTACAGAAGTTGACAAGTTGATTTGCGATTTCTTGTGTTGTCATGTCCTTTGAATTTGTTTTGAGAATATGATTTACAAAATCATGATTCTTAGGTCAAGAAATCAGCCATTAAATTGGCGTGAATTCAGGATAACTAATTTACTCATTAACTGGTTTTCGGTATAGTAACAATTACCTGTCATCCCGTCTTGCTTTCGCGAAGCTTCAGCGAAGCAAAGAGGGATCTTATTCAGCAGTAAAAGTCAGGTTTACTTGTTAAGGGTGAAAAGATTTCTCCGCCCCTGAAACTCGGGACTACGAAATGACTGCAGGATGACGATTCATTAACCGGGTTAAAGCAAGGGGAATTTCTTCCCCCGAACTCAAATTAAATGATTGCTATTTGTCTTTATTCATGTCTTAATGCTTTCACAGGATTCTGCATGGCTGTTTTAGCGGATTGAATACTTACAGTGAGGAAGGTGACAAGAAAGATCAAAATGCCAGCCAATGGGTAAACAACCAGATCGATGGAAGTTCTATAAGCAAAGGTGCCAAGCCATTGGTTGACAACATAAAAGCACAGACTGCCGCCTATAAGAGTGGCGAGGGTCAAGGGGACTATGAATTCTCTGTTAAACAAAACCAGCACCTGGCCCAGTGAAGCTCCCAGGACTTTGCGAATACCCACTTCCTTTATTCTCAACCGGGCCATGTATGCGGCTAGGCCTATTAATCCCATTACAGCCAAAATGATAGCCAGTGTAGAGAGTATTACGCTCAAATCTCCGGCTCTTTGTTCTTGTTCATAGGCAGCTTGAATGTCCTCATTCATAAATTCATATTCTATGGGAACGCCAGGTAGTACATCGTACCAGGCTTGCTCTATAGCTTCCAGTGAAGCCTGAATGTTTTGCATGTTGATTTTGATCATTATGTTTTCAGAAGGGCGTCTAATTCCCGTTCGGACATAAATGAACAGAGGAACTACTTCGCTATGAAGAGACAGCATATTATAGTTTTTGAAAACCCCTGAAATAAGCCTGTCCCTTTGATTAGGCCCAAGATTTAGCGTTACCTTTTTGCCAATGGGGTCGTCCCAGCCCATTAACTCAACGAATTTTTCGTTGACGAGCATTGAAATCGATGGTAGTTCGTCTGGACTCTTCTCGAAAAAATCACCATAAAGTCCATCCACACCCATTACCTCAAAGTAGTCCAAATCAGTTGAAAAGGACAGCACATCATTGCGTTCTTCATGGCCCTCTGCCTTGTAGGGTAATCCGGTAGTTTCAGTGCCGGGGGGCATCCCGTTAGTTAAGCCCAGGATGTTAGGGCTTGACAAGCTCTGAGTTTTGATGGTATTGTATTGTTCTCCTGTCTGGATGTTGTAGGCGTTTGATACTTTCACAATACCCTCCTTAATTATGCCTAAATCCTTGTTCTGAATAAACCGGAGCTGCTTATTAATAAAGAAGGCTCCGGTACCCAAAAAGAGTAGGAGCATGAACTGTAATGTAAGTAGTACTTTTCGAAGAGATACCCGAGGCCTCCCAACAGGGCCGCCTTTGAAGAGTTTCAGTGGCGAAAAATGGGTTAAGGTCAAAACAGGATAGAGACCTGCTAAAAGCCCCATTGCAATGGTAATGGCGAGGAGGAGCAAAACATGCTCCACTGATGAGAAAAGCTCATTTTTCAGAGGCACGTTTACGAAATTTCTGAAAACCGGAAGAATCGCCTCGATAATGAGAACAACAAGTGGCAATGTTAGTAATGTTAATAGAACTGATTCCGACAAAAACTGAAGTACTAAACTGTTTTTAGAACTGCCCAAGACTTTTCTGATTGCCACCTCCTTTGTTCGATTTGCGTAAATGGCTGTGGACAGATTGACATAGTTGGTACAAGAAATGATCAGTATAAATACCGCAATGCCGGAGAAGAGATAGAGATAGCCTTTATCCCCGGGAGGCTTAAGTTCAAAGGTCAGGGCTTTGGATAAATGAACTTCTTCAATCGGTTGAAGATTGATTTGACTAATGGGAAATCGATTGTCAGGAATGTCAAGGCCTACGATTTTCTCCTCCAAGGAATTGAGGTTTGTTCCCTCTGGTAAAACGACATAGGTGAAAACTCCAAACATGGGTACATCTGCCGCGATCATAAGATTGAATGTCAGGTGGCTGTTGGCCGGAATATCTTCTATTATGCCGGTGACTTCCAAGGTAAGAGAGTCCCATTTTATAATTTTCCCAAGGTGGGGTGGGGTGCCTAATAATTTTTCTGCTGATGTTGCGGTAAAGACCACCGAATTTGGTTCTTCCAGCATCTGTTCGGGTTGCCCTTCAATGGGTTCAAAATTGAAAATGTCAAAAAAGTCAGAACCGGGGTTTGTCACCATGCCGCGGGTGCCTAAGCGTTTTTCACCATACACAGCAAATTGTTGTGGGGCCCTTCTGAACTTGGTTATTTTCTTAATTTCCGGGAGCACGCCTTCCATTAATGGATCTGCGTAGACATTCTGTATGGATGGGAACCAGGCTCTTTGAGCTATTTTTCCAGTGACTCTGTATGTGTTTGCAGAATCATGATGGAAGTCGTCATAACTTGACTCATATTGGACATAAATTATTGCCAGGGCACAGCAAGCCAGTCCCAGCGTTAAGCCCAGGAAGTTGAGTGTGTAGTAAACAGATTGTTTTCGAATGTTTCGAAAAGTAGTTTTAAGATAGTTAAAGATCATTCCAGTTGATTTTTTATACATATAGGATTTCTTTCTTCTTTGAATCGCTGGCCGAATGAATTTTAAGCCGTTATAGAACAAAAGCCAGTTAGACCTGATCGCACTCCTGCGTTTTAGATTAATTTGATATTGTTCTATTAAATCTCCTTCGATACCCTCATATAAATCCTCGGGGCAGAGCCACTTTAAAAGCCGCAACAGCCATGGGAAAGGGCTTGATTTTTGAACCCTCATTTTAGGATAATTTGAATTCCGGAATCAGGTTATAAAATGCATGGCGCTTTTCTTGAATGTCTTTCAAGATTTTGAAACCAGCCTGTGTAAGCTCAAAAACACGTTTTCTACGTCCACCTCTTTGGGCTGTAGCGCCTTTCATATCAGAGGTCACCAAACCTTTATCTTCCAGGCGGTATAGCGTCATGTGCACCGCACTTAAGCCTACAACTCGATCCATTTTGAGCCTGATTTCCTCAACGATGTTAATACCGTAAGCTTCCTCCTTTAAAAACACACAGGTTAGCATTACCAGTTCTTCGAATTCTCCGAGATAGTTGCCTTTCATTTGTACCTATTTTGTTAAACAAACGGATATGTATCTATTTTGTTGTACAAATAAAAAATGATGAGGGTGTATCAAAAATCGATTTTGCGTCATCCTGAATTTATTTCAGGATCTATGAAGTCCGGGCTATCAATTTGACAGGGCTTGCCGCCTTGGTTAGTGGTAATTCAATAAAGCGAAGAATCTCGCTCAGCCATTAACAGATTCTTCGCCATCGTGCCTCAGGCTCAGATCGCTTGCGCTGAAGCTTCAGCGAAGGCGCAATGACGATCTCTTTGATTTTTTGCGATTGCCTTTCAACCTCCTTATTCGTGACGCAAGGCCTTGATAGGGTTCTGCATGGCTGTTTTGGTAGACTGGATACTGACGGTTGCCATAGTGGTCAGAAACACTAACAGCCCTGCAAAAATAAACACCAGGATGTCTACATCAATTCGGTAGGCGAAGCTGCCCAGCCACTGGGAAACGGAGAAGTATCCTACTACCCCAGCCAATACGGTGGCTATGGTAAGAGCAGGGATAAACTCCTTATTAAAGATCATTAACAGTTTGAGCATCGGTGCTCCCAAGACTTTTCTTATACCCACCTCTTTGGTCTTAAGTTCAGCTATAAAAGCGGTCAGGCCGATCAGGCCCATTATGGCTAGGCCTATGGCCAGACTGGAGAGTAGAATGCTTAACTGAGCGGTATTGGAGTCATTGGCATAAGCCTTCTTAATATCAACATCCATTAATTCGTATTGGACAGGGCTGTCGGGGGTAAATTGATCCCAGGTATTTGAAATATACTCAAGCGTCTCTTGCATGTTTTGCGTATTGACCTTGACCAGAATGTTTTGATTCACGTATTCACGATCGTCTCTGGCATAAAGGATCATTGGGGTTACCTGCTGGTGGAGAGAATAGAAATTATAGTCATTAAACACTCCCCTGATTTCATAATACCTTGGTTCGGGACTATCGGGGTTTGTAGTTATTCTCAAGCCAATGGGGTTTTCCCATCCGAACTTTTCGACCATTTTTTGATTCACCAGGAGAGAGGTTCTGGGATGTTCATTTTTATCTTCTTCAAAGTACGGGCCATAAAGCCCCTTTATGCCGAGTACATCAAAGTAATCAAAATCAACCCCGGCACTTAGTGCATCATTATGGATTGCTTCAGCACCTTCAGGTTTATAACTGGTGGTGTAGTCCTCATCTCCCGGAACATAACCTTGAGAAACATTAACGATAGCAGGATTTTCCAGCAACCTTGTTTTCAGGTTCTTAATGTTGTCTGTACCTTGTAAACCCCAGGCTTGTTTCAGTTTTACAACACCCTCAGTTTCAAAACCAAGTTCTTTGTTATTCAAATATTGAAGCTGTTTGTTGGTGAAATAAGCCATGGCTCCAAGTCCGATCAAAAGAGTGAATTGTCCTGTGATCATGATCCTTCTTACTAAAAGCCCACCCCGCATTGATTGACCTTCTTTTCTAAATAGGCTCAGTATTTTTAGCCTTGGAAGTACAAATGAAGGATAAATACCTGCAAATGCACCCGTTATGATGGCGATCAGCAAGAGCAAAGTGGCATACTCAATGTTCGTGACGAACTTGTTTTCGAGCTGTATTCCGATGAAGTTGCTAAAGGGAGGGAGTAGCGCCTCAATAATCAAAATAACCAATGGAATGCAAAGGCAGGCCATGAGAATTGACTCTGCTAAAAACTGGAAAGAAAGTTGCAATTTGCTGCTTCCAAGTACTTTTCGCATGGCTATTTCATTGCTTCTTTTTGAATATAAGGCAGAGGAAAGGTTGGTGTAATTGGTAACAGAAATCAAGAGTATAGAGAATGCGATTAGGGAAAAAATGTAAAGTTGTTGCCTGTTGCCGCCTTGTTTTAACTCAAAGGTCATCTTCGAATTGAGATGAATACCGGCAACAGGTTGTGCCAGTACGGCTGACATTGAATCATACTCATTAAGGCCTAAGTCGAACTGCGCAATTTTGTCGGTTACTTGTGTAGGGTCTGTGTTTTTGTTCAGAGATGTGTAAAAAATCGCACCGCCTCTTTCCTGACTCAGATAATTTGGATGAACAATGAGTTGATCGAATTCCAGATGAGTATTGGTTGGTAAATCCTCGATGATCCCTGATACTTTAACCAATAGTGTGTCGTATTTGAAAGTCTCGCCTAAGGCGTTCTTTTCTCCAAAATATTTCTTTGAAGTCGATTCTGTGAGAATAGCGGAGTTAGGCTCAGAAGCCAAAGTCTCGGGATTTCCCTGAAGAATTTTGAATCCAAAAATGTCAAAGAACTGTGAGCCTGGTTCCAGCATAAGGGATTTGTTGATATTGAACTTCTGATCACCAACCACTGTGTATCTGTTTGGCGTTCTTCTTATCCGCACCATCTTCTCCATACCAGGAACGGGGTGTTTCATAAGCTCATGAGTGTATTGCATTTCCAATGAAGGAAAAAAGGGCCCGTAGACTCTTTTGCCAGCCAATCGATAGACATTTTCATTATCGGGATGAAAACTGTCATAGCTCAATTCGTGTTTGGTGTAGAGCAATACCAAGGCACAGCAAGAGAGGCCCAGTGTCAGACCAATAAAATTTATGGAATGATATAACTTTTGTTTTCCGAGGTTTCGAAAAGCGATTTTTAAGAAGTTCATTAACATAATCTTGTGATTAAAGGTTTTTGTAATGATGCAGATGTTTTTCCTGGTCTACCCATGCTCCATCCTTCATTACAGAATTGGATGAGATGGTTTTAGATCCGACTTCATCATAAGTGAATCGAGTCCTTCTAAAGGGCTGATCATCCTGGTCATTTTTGCGGCTCATTATTTCTTGAGAGCGAAGATTTTTGCCTGTGTATGCATAGTCAGTGTTAAGGGTCAGTTGCCATTCGCCTTCTGCCCATCGATAGCCTGTTTTCCTGATCAGGTTTTTATTTTCAAATTTGTATTCATCCTTCCAGCTTAGAACCCATTTTTCATCCACCCGATTATAATAGACTTGTTCATTTTTTGTGTCGGTTGTCGGGTCATAGGTGGTCTCGTTTTTTCTAACCAAAACCCATTCTTCATTCTTAAATTCATGGATGAGCTCTACGTTTGACCTACCTTTATTGTCTCTTTCCGACCTGAATCTAAGGTTGGGCTGCCAGGAAGATTTATCCCAGACATTCCAATTTCTTTCAACTTCATAGCCTGTTTTTTCATCATAGCTATGCACCATCTTGTTTCGGTTGACCCACTCTTCAGCTTTAGCGATCTGATAGGTGGTTTCTAAGACTTGGCCATTTTCATTGTAAGTAAATGATTCGCTTCTGACGTCTGTCCATTGGCCGTCTTTGAGTTGCTGGATGATGGTTTGTGTGATATTGGCCTGGTTGCCGTACTGTCTCGAATCATATTGGTAATTGTCATAGGTTCTGAGTACAACTGCTGTGAATACAGGTGCCAGGAGCAATGCTGCCGAAATGATGACCTTTTTCTTCATTATTTTGAGATTTGAGTGTTGCCTTTTTCTATTCATGTTTCAGTGCCATAACCGGATTGGTATGTACAGACTTAAGTGATTGCAAACCCGTGATAACAAAGACTATCGCATATACCAAAAAGAGGGCTATCACGAATGTCCCGGGGTGGATGCTGATGGTGTAGGCGTAGTCGTTAAGCCACTGGCTGACCAACCAATAACTGAAAGCACTGCCTATGACCGATGCAATAACAATTGCAACCACCAACTGACGGTTTAGCAAACTTATAATTTGCAATAGACTAGCGCCCAGCACTTTTCTCACTGCAATTTCTTTTGATCTTAGCCCCACCATATAGATCATAAAACCGATCAGCCCAAGTAGGGAGAGTGAGACGGCAAGTAATGAGAATATCAGACTGACCTGGCTGGTTTGCCTCTCCTTTGTGTAGAGTTGTTTCACGGCTTCATCCATAAGGTCATATTCGAAGGGGGTGTCAGGATTGAGCGCGTACCACTGCTTTTTAATAATTTCGAGAGCCTCCTGAAGATTATCCCCATTTGCTTTCACCAAAATATTGGTGTTGACAAATTGCGGGTCGGGTCTCAAGGAGATGATCTGTGGGGACAATTTTTCTTTCAGGGTGAAAAAATGGAAGTCTTTAAACACGGCAGACACCTGCCTTTGCAATTCATTTTCTGTTCCAGGCCTTAGGGTGATTTTTTTGCCAATCGGATCATCTTTCCACCCAAAGCGATCTATAAAGCTTTGATTCACCAGGGAAATAATCTGCCCATCTTCGGCACCTGCCATGTGCGTCTTAAAGTCTCCATGCGTGATGTCCATCCCCATCACATCGAAATAGTCTATATCCACGCCATAGGATAGGAGATTTTCAAAAATTTCATCCGAACCTTCTGGTTTATAAGCTAAGGGTGCCATGCCATCACCCATCATAGGACCAAAGGCCACACCACCTATTTGAGGGAATTTCGACAGTTCGTTTTTGAATACCTGGTAGTTGTCATAGCTTCCAATGTTGAAGGCGTTTCTAATTTTTATGACTCCCTCAGCACTAAATCCCATGTCTTTATTGTCCAGATAATTGATCTGCCGGTTCATAAACCATGCAGAAATGCCCAGTGTGAAGAGTATGATAAACTGAACGAACAGGAGCACATTTCTCAGTCGTATGCCACCCGAGTGATGGATTGCAGCTTTACTCTTTATCAGTGTGCTGATCTTTGTGTTGTTAAGTACTGTTGCCGGATAAATCACCGTAATGAAGCTTACTACCAGTATAAAGCCGATTGCGATAAGCCAATAAAGAGGAGAGGTCAGTAATTTATTTTGAAGATTGATTCCCAAAAACTCACTGAAAATGGGCAGCGTAATTTTCAATCCGATAAGTACCAAGGGTACAGTGAGTAATGTAACCAGCACAGACTCATAAACAAATGCCCTTATAATCTCGCTTTTCGATTCGCCAAGTACCTTCCTAATGCCAATTTCCATGCCCTTGCTGGAATAAATGGCGAGCGATAGGTTGACATAGTTGGCTACAGCAATCAAAAGAATCAATCCACCGATTACTACGAACACCGTGAGCTGCAAGCTGTCCCCCGTAGCCCCGGAACCAAAAGAAGCTTGCGATTTGAAATAGATATCAGGAATTTGAATAAGTGCTACCTCGGAGAGCGCGTGAAATTCATCCAAGGCAACATCCATTCCCATAATTTTCGATTCCAATGCTTTTGGATCTGCATCATTTACAAGTTGCACGTAAGTGTCGGTATGAAAATGCTCACTGTTGAAGAGTCTTGGATTGGTATAGAGCACAGTGAATTTTAAGTGAGAATTGGTCGGTAAGTCTTCAATTACGCCTGTGACTTTCAGTAACAGAGAATCGTATTTTAACGATTCGCCAATGGCCGGTTTATCTTCAAAGTACTTTTCCTTGGTGGCCCTGGTGATTACGGTTGCGTAAGGCTCATCCAGCATGGTTTCCGGATTACCTTCGAGTATCTTAAAATCAAATAGGTCGAAGAATTCGGAGCCTGGTTTAACCTGGGAGATGTTATTCTCAATAAAGCGTTTGCCATCATAGCTGAGAAAGGTTTGCTGATTCCCATTCAACTGTACCATGCGTTTTAACTCAGGGTACTTACCCGAATTCAATTCCCTACCATGCTCCCTTCCTAAAGAGGAAAACCAAAGATCTGTATTGGTTCGCCCTTCAATTCGATAGATGTCTTTAGCGTCCTGATGAAAGTCGTCATAGCCAAATTCATGCTCAGCATAAAGGGCGATCAAAAGGGCGGCAATTATACCAAGCGACAAACCAAGAATATTGAAAATATTCAACCATTTGCCTTTTAAAAAATTGCGGGTAACGAGATTGAGAAAAATCTTGAGCATAGCATCCGTTGTGTAAATGAACTTACGCTTGAATTCGAAGGGGGTGGATTAATGCGGAGTTAAGGTTGTTTATGAAAAAATTAAATTGGTTAAAAAGAAGTTAAATTCTCTTAAAATATGGATGAATTGATGGTTTGAATTACTTCTCTTCCTTTAGCAAAGCCTTGATGTTAGCCTTAATTTCATGATAGTCTTTTGTCCATTTGGGATCATTGTAAGGTTGGCCCAGAACACTGTAAGATCCTCCTGGGTGGATGTATCTGATGACACCTTCTTTGTCCAACAAAAAACTCACCGAAGTATAAGACATATCAATGTGTTTAGGCCAATAAGAGTTAAGCACTGCCCAATCCTGGTCAATGGCGAGCGGAAATTTAAACTCTTTGGCATCACCAAATTCTCGTACTTCTTCTTTCGAAACAGTCCTACCTAAGGGCTTGGGGTGATACATCCCAATGATGACTAATCCGTCATCAGCATATTCTTCATGAAATTCATTCAGGGAGGGAGCAGTGGCTTTGCAATAGGGACAAGTCTCAAGCCACCAGCGCACTAGTACTACTTTCCCTTTAAGGTCTTTAATGGAAAGTGATTCTGAATTCACCCATTCATCCAGTTGGAATTCGGGCGCTGGTTGATTCAACAACTTTCTCCATTCTTCCTTACTGGATTCAGAGGAAGGTTTGGTATGGTTATGGCCTTCTTCCTGACTTTGTGCAACTACCTGCATAAAACAGATGACTAGAAGTAGGAGGCAGCTGAGCAATTTTTTCATTTGACTTATTTCTAATGATTCTTCTTATACGCTTTTATACTCGATTTAGGTATGAACTAATAGAGTGGAACCTGATTTGCCGGGATGAAAATACCCATCAGACATTAGTTCAAATCCAATTTCAACTCTTTCTGATTGGCCCCATTAGTTTTCATGGTAAAGGACCGATAACCATTTCCACCTCTGTCCGAAGAGAAGATGATTTTATCTCCATTAGGAAACCACGAGCCAAATCTACTGTTTCCTTGCCCCTTGGTCAGGTTGGTCACTTCAGAACCATCAATGCTCATACAGAATATATCCCAAACGCCATCCCTGTTTGAACTGAAGATGATCTTATCCCCTTTGGGGCTCCACTGCGGACTATCTTCTCTGGCCGGATGAGGAAATTCTTTAATGATCTTCCTTTCTGCCATGTTCATTAAAGCAAGGTCCCAGTTGTTACCTTCGTTCTTTGTGATCATAGCTACCTGCATTCCATCTGGTGAAAAAGAAATTTCATTGTGGTGCTCAGCATCGGTCATAAAAAGCTCGTCCTGGCCAGAAGCCAGATTGATTCGTCTCAATTGATCTTCATGATTGCGATTTGAGGTGTAGTACACCCATTCCCCTCTTTGTCCGGAAGCAAAATTCAATGAAGAATCACTGGTCATCTGTCGTATGTTTTGACCCTCTAAATCCTGCACATATACATCGAAAAACTGTCGGTCTCTTATTTTAGAATATATGACGGATTTTGCATCGGGAGACCAACTTGGGCCTGAGTTGCCCCCATCTTGAGTGATTTGCCTTAGCCCGCTTCCGTCAATATTAACCATAAAAATGTGAGAAGGACGAACACGGTTTGATTCGAATAGGAGAGACTTACCATCGGGTGAGACACTTGCAAACCGGTCATCGTATTTTTGTGCAAATATTGGATTGCCGCCTAAAAACAGAAGGCTTGACAGCATTGTCAGGCACATTTTTATCGTTGATGTCATGTTCTATTAGATTTGAGCAAAAGCTAAACAGAAGTGATATGACAATGGGTTATGCTTGATTTAAATTGGTTAAATAAAAGTTAAATTTTAACTCAAACCCCTATAATCACGTATTTTCGAATACAGATTGATTATGAATCTTTCCAAAAAGACTATCGGTATTGTTATAAGCCTGGCAGCCATTGCGCTGATCGGGCTGTCAGCTTTACAGATTAAAAATCTGAATTCATCTATTAAGACCAATCGTCAGATTTTCAAACAAAAGGTTGACCTCTCCTCCAGTTTGATTGCTTCCAACTTCTCCAAATTTCAGGAATACCCTGAGCTTTTGCATGCTGCAGCTAAACGAGTTGCCAGGAGTAATCAATTGAATGATCCAGAGATTGATCAAAAATTAAGAAAGCTGATAGATGATGTCTTCGAGCAAAACGGCTTGGATATTCCTTATGAATATGGGGTATATCGTCACAAAGACACACCATTTAGCTCAACTCCCAAATTCGTATTTGCCCTTGGTGATGCAGGCTCCAGTTTAGACTTTGAGTTGCCCGATTGTGAGAACCCCCAAGAGCGAGGACAAGGCTGGGCTTCTTTAACCTGCTCTCAGGGTTATGGTGAGGATCAGTCTTATCATTTGGCCGTTTTCTTCCCAAGTCAGGATGCCTACGTTTTTGCCCAATCCAGTGGTGCCCTGTTCATCTCTGTGGCCTTTATCATATTATTGCTTTGCTGTTTTACCTACACCCTCGTAGTGATTCAGAGGCAGAAGAAACTATCATTGATTAAGAATGACTTTATCAACAACCTCACCCATGAATTCAAGACCCCAATCGCTTCAATTTCCCTGGCCGCGAACATGCTGAGAAACAATGATGATCACATTGATGAAAAGCGAAAGGTCAACTACTTAAAGCTTATCGGTCACGAAAGCAAGAGACTGGAAGGGCAGGTGGATAAAGTATTGCAGATCGCAATGATTGATTCTGGAAACTTTTCCCTGGAAAAAAGGGAATTGGATGTTCACACGGTGATACAAAGTGTAGTAGAAAGCATGAACCTTGTGGTGAATAAGCGTAAGGGGCAAATTAATCTACGACTCCATGCAGGTAAGTCTACCGTAATGGCAGATGAAACACATCTGACGAACATCATTTACAATCTGGTGGACAATGCACTAAAGTATACCGTTGACGTGCCTGAGATATTGATTACTACGGATGACGGAGATGAAGGCATTGAGATTTCGGTCAAAGACAATGGCATAGGAATAGGGGAAGAAATACAGAAATTTATCTTCGATAAATTCTACAGAGCCGAAACTGGTGATGTACACAACGTAAAGGGTTTTGGCCTCGGACTCAGCTATGTTAAAAAGATAATAGAGGCCCACAAGGGAAAGATTGCTATAAGCAGTCAGGTCAATCAAGGCAGCGAGTTCCGCCTGTACTTTCCGCTCAGCTAATATCTTATGGGGAGAATTCTACTGGTCGAAGACGATGAAAGCTTTGGGTATATCCTAAAGGAGTATCTGAGTATTAATGATTTCAATGTTACATGGGCTCAAGATGGTGAGGCTGGTCTGAAAGCCTTTCAACAAAGCGCGTTTGATCTTTGCATCCTGGACGTTATGATGCCACTCAAGGATGGTTATACATTGGCCAAGGAGATTCAAGATTTGGACCCGGATGTTCCCTTTATTTTTCTTACTGCCAAAGCACTAAAAATAGATAAACTTAAAGGCTTCAGATTGGGCTGTGATGATTATGTGGTAAAGCCCATTGATGAAGAACTTTTCATTGCCCGAGTGAAAGCAATCATTAAAAGAACTGTTGCAGATGGAGAAAATGGAGGGAATACCACTACTCATCGCATCGGAAATTATTTATTTGATTATGCCAATCAGGCACTTATCATCAATGAGCAAGTGCAAAGGTTAACTACGAAGGAAGCCAAAGTATTGCACCTACTTTGTGAGAAGAAAAATCAGGTATTGGACCGTAATAAGGCTTTAAAAACGGTTTGGGGTGAAAGTGATTTCTTCAATCGCAAGAGCATGGATGTCTTTATTCACAAATTGCGTAAGTATTTGGAGGAGGACCCTTCAGTCAAGATAACCAATGTGCATGGCAAGGGCTTCATACTTGAGGCATAATTAAAAATTTTCGAATTAAAAGCGTGATTATATTCAGATTTTTTATTGAAATGAGTATTTTTAGTCTTTAAGTCAATAAAATTTAAAACCTAATATTAAAGCCATGGCCGTCAAGCAAAGTTTAGAAGATAACAAAGATTTTATTCTGGGAACCCTTCCTACGCAGGAATTGAAAGATGCATTTCTTGCGGATTTGGATAAGGTAGAGGAACCTGCAGCACCGAGTGTTGAAGAACAAGTAGCTGAAGCACAAGCACCGGATCACGTTAGTGAAGATATGTATGATGGTATAAAGGCCGAGATAGAAGCGGCACCTCCTGTTGTGAAAATGACTGAGGAAGAAGAGAAGGCGGCCATTGCGGAAGGATTGAAAAACCCTCCAACCCCATCTGAAGAACCTGCCGAAGAAGAGGGATAAGATTCCATCAGTCTTTATTCGATTAAAAGAATTTAAAGAAAGGGTCGCTTTCCGTAGTGACCCTTTCTTTATAGAATTTTGGTTCGTTGTCCTTGGGCTCAACTCCTCATTCAGAGCAATTGGTGCTCAAGCCAGATTTCATTTTAGCGGTAAGAACTGGCAATCAATAGTTCCTGATAAACTCCTCAACAGCTTGATATATTTTCCCTAAATTTGGGTCAGGAGAAACGGTCAAAGCTCCTCTCTTATTTGTCATGATAACGAAACCATCTTTGGTTTCCGGGTTGATCATGGCACTTCCGGTAACAATGCCACCAGCTGTATGCCCTATCCAATTGTTGGCATATGCTCTCCAAAGCACACCAACCCCAGAGTTAAACGCAAGATTGGCCTGAGGGAATTCTACATTCAGCATCTTATTAATACTGCTTTGTTGGAGTATTCTGTTCCCTTCAAACTCCCCGCCATTGGTAATAGCAATAAGGAAATTGCTCAATTTACTCACGGACACCCTTATCCAGCCGGCAGGATAAAGAGCTCCTTCAAAATAATTTGGTAGTAACCCTCCTGAAGAATTAAATATATCGGTCAGCAGGGACTCATCATTTGAACCTTCAATGCTCATTCTATAATGAATACCTGACATATTAAGCGGTGAGAAAATATTGGTTCTAGCATATGTTCGAAACCCCATTCCAGATGTTTTCTCAACTAAGTGTGCAAGGAGTGTTACTCCAAGGTTAGAATTTGAGTGTTGAGTATTTGGAGCAATGTTCTTCCATAAGCGTGGGTTATAAGATGATTCACCCGGTACCAAGTGTGATTTCATCCAATCCTCCATTGAAAAGACTGAATCTGTATGAATGGTATTTAATGGAATCGATTCTTGGCCAGTGGGGTTGGCTAGTGAGGATTGATGTGAGTAGACTGATTTTACGGTAATTGGGACATTGGGAAAGTTAGGATTCCGTAATGTGTAACCAAGGTAGGTGCTGATATCTTCTTCAAAGTCGATGTTACCCTTTTCGTATTGTTGCATAAGAGCAACTCCAACAACTAATTTTGAAATCGATGAGGCAACATACAGACTGTTTTCAGTACTCGAAATTTGGTTCTCTATCTTGTTGATTCCATAACCATTTGACCAAACTTCTTCGCCATTAACAACAATGGCTAGAGCAAGGGAATTGAGTCTTGCCTTTTGAAATTCACTTTCGATCACACGCTCCATTCGAGCCTGATTACTTAGCAAATCAGTGGGTTCGGAAATATCTGAGAGAGCATTAAGTTGAGCGTTTTTTCCATCGGCCATAGAAAGTACGTAGGCCTGATATGTGTTTTCTTCAGTAATGGACTCACCGGAATGATCCCGCGCTCCAAGTGGGAGTGTGACCGACTGGTTGGCATTGTTGGGCTGTACTGTCACATATAAACCTGAAGTTAATTGTTCGGCCTCTTCTAGATTTAATGTAGTTCCGGATGGGACAATAATGACTCTATAGGTTGAGATATTGGCTTCATCAATGACCTTGGTGAAGGCTATTTGTAAATCTGTGGGATCTCCTTGATTTCTGATATCAGAAATCGTCACAGAAGATACCTTCGGTGCTCTAATCCCAGGTTCTGATTCTTCATCTTTTTTACACCCGGAAATGATTGCGAAAATGGTTAATAACAAACATAGAATGTAGAACTTCTTTTGTCCATGTAGCATGCTTGAATATTTGAAAATGTGAGGGTGAATAGGCTTTGTTTGCGATTAATACAATCTAATCGACATAAACACTTACTAATAATAATCTAGAACTGTGGTATCACATGTTTATGTGATATCCATTATTCAAATTAGTGTGATTTTGAATTTGTCTAGCCAAGATTGATTTCGCCAATATCATAATCGGTTCAAAGTTGTATCCATTGAATTATGAGACAACAGGAATAAGAAGTCTGCTCAATATAATTTAGTTCAAGAGAGAGAGTTTTGGAGGCGCCATTTCTGATTTTCTTTGCGAAGCACAAGCTGTAAGAAATCGTCTACGTTGGGCTCACGCGATAAGAGTGAGATTGTTAAATAAAAGGAAGGTGCCCTTCAAGGGCACCTTCTTTAAAGAATATTAATCTAATTATTATTTATAGGATCGCTGAAGTCCTTAAAGAATCCTAAATCTGTTTTGTCATAGGCATCTTTGAACTTAGGCCACTGGTTTTTAAAGAAATCATCAGCCATATCCATGGCTTTCTTCACCATTTTCTCAGCATTTTCCAGAAGTTTTCGCTCATTAGGTCCTGGTGCAGTTCTTCGGGCTGCTGCCGCGAACCTAGTTTGGAACATCCACTGGTTGGCTGTTGGGTCTGACGATCTAAAGATTCCCTGGGTTCCCGGAGGCGATGGGCGTCCAGTAGCAATAGCCTGCACTTCAACCAGCATTTCCTTGGTTTCTTTGACTACGTCTTTAAGATCTTTAACCTTGTCCTTGTCAACGCCCTTCATTTGGGCTTCCACTTTTGTGATGATTTGGTTAGCATCTCTTACTCGCGCAGTGAGTTTTTGAAAGGTCTGAGTCTTTTCTAAGATTACATCAACGAAATCCTGAGCAGCTCTCAAATCAGAGAGATTCAAGTTTTCCCTTGGATCTGAATGTACCATAATCTTAGTACTCACCTCAGTGTCGCCATATTTCATGGCCACGGTATACTCACCTGGTAAGGCACTTCCGGCCGACTGTTCACGGTTGCGGTTGGCGTTTCCACCACCGAAGCCGCCACCAAATCCACCGCTTGACGCAGATGGATACGGATTACGTCTGTCCATACCCCAAAAGGCCTTATTGACAACGCCTTTTTTCACGGTTATTGAGCGAGTACGAATGGTATCTCCCGAGGCATTGATGATGGCCATACTCAGCTTACTTGGACCCTTTTTAGGTGCAGGTTTCTCAGCCTCTTCTTTTTCGGCATCGGCCTTTCTCCCTCTTTTTCGTTTGGCAGGTTTTGCCTCTTCCTCTTTTTTCTTTTCTGGATCGGGAGCTATATAGAAAGAGATGCGTCCACTGCTTCCTCTATTCACCCCTTCATAAGGACCGCCATTTGCCGGAAAGCGCATTCCATCAGCTCGCCTGTAAGAAGCTTGATAAGCATCCGGAACATCAAATAGGATGATTGACTCTGCTTTGGCATTTTCATATCCGCGTTTTGCAAATTCTCTTAAAGGACGGATATCGTCCAGGATATAGAAGGCCCTTCCGAAGGTACCAATAGCCAGATCATGCTCTTTGGTCTGTAGCGCCAAATCCATAGTGGAGGCTGATGGATAACCATGCGTCCACTTATTCCAGGTTTGTGCTTTATCAAAGCTCACGAATAACCCATTCTCTGTGCCAAGGAATACTAGGTTAGGCTCTATTGGGTCTTGAAGTATAGCAAGCGTGTAGCCAAACACATCGTTGCTATCTACAATTCTGGTCCAGGTTTGGCCATAGTCAGAAGTATGATAGGCATATGGTGCCCAGTCATTTCGTCTATAGTTGTTGGCCACTACAAAAGCTTCGCCTGAATTGTAATCAGAAGCTTTGATTTGTGGAATCCAACTGCCGGCAGGTAATCCTGGAAGGTTTGCGGCTACGTTAGTCCAAGTCTGGCCTTTGTCCTGCGTTACTTGAACATTTCCATCATCAGTACCTACCCAAATGACATTGCGATCAACAGGGCTTGGGGCAATAGCCAAAATAGTAGTGTGGTTCTCAGCACCTGTAGCATCATAGGTGAGCCCTCCACTGGTCATTTGCTTTTGCTTTTCAGGATCATCCGTGGTTAGGTCGGGAGAAATTGTGGTCCAGTCATCTCCTCGATTGGTACTATAATGCACGAATTGCGAACCGAAGTAAACAGAGTTTTGATTGTGTGGGTCCTGCGCTATGGCAGCATTCCAATTGAATCTAAGTTGAACGGCAGTATCTATTGAGGTAGGCCTTATATTTTTTTGCCTACCGGTATTCCAATCATATCGTGTTACATTTCCTTGCTGAGACATGGTGTATCCGTATCTGGAATCACCAGGAATTGGCACTACGTCAAAACCATCACCAAAGCTTAATTCTCTCCAGTCGTGATTTCTGATTCCAGCCCGTGCCCACGAATAACCAGGACCTCTCCAGGAGCCATTGTCTTGCATTCCTCCATAGACATTGTAAGGGGTTTCATCATCAACATTCACATGATAGAACTGTCCTACAGGAAGCTTTTCAGTGAATCGCCATGTCTTTCCTTTGTCTCTGGTAATGTTCAGTCCACCATCATTACCATCAATCATGAAGTTTGGATCATCAGGGTGAATCCAAAATGCATGGTGATCTGGGTGTACAGCGTATTGACCAAAATAGGGGAGAATTACAGAAAAAGTCCTTCCGCCATCTTCCGACATTGAAACTCTCGAATAAAGGCTATAAAGTCTATTTTCATTGCTTGGGTCAACATAGATGTCGCCATAGTAGAATGGGCGATCACCAATGTTTCGAACCTTTGAAGAAGCTCCTCTCAAAGACCAGGTTTTTCCTCCATCAGTAGAACGGTACAGGCCGTTGTCTTTTGATTCGATCAAAGCATAAACATAATCGGGATTGCTCTTTGAAATGGATAGTCCGATTCGACCAAGATTGCCCTTAGGCAGCCCATCTTCGCTTGACATTTTC